>NZ_JBSGCB010000121.1:0-10709 GCF_053601595.1 Nocardia sp. NPDC004711
ATCGGGATGCAAAGCCCCGACAATTTCGAGAAGTCACTCCACGCGGCTGCCTGACAGCGCATAAGCCCCCTGCCCACCATTTGGGGGGAACCTCAGTTGTCGCTGTTCCTGTTCGGCGGGCTGAGCGGGGTGACGCTGGCGGCGATCCGGGTGGTGACGCTGCTGCGACCGGCAGGGCCGCAGGTGAATTCGTGGTCGCCGATCGTCGCCGTTCCGATTTTCGGGTTCGCGCTGGGCTCGCTCATCGCCGGTGCGCGCATACGCGAACAGGAACTCGAGGACATCGAACCCGGCACGCTGACTCGATAATGACCGCATGCAGTACCCCGAATCGCGGCTTTCCGATACCACCCGCGTGGAAGCCTTCAGCGATGGCGTCATGGCCATCGCGATCACCCTGCTCGTACTCGAGATTCGCATTCCGGAGACCGATGACGGCTCGCTGTGGCACGAGCTGACCGGGCTGTGGCCCAGCTACCTCGCCTATGCCGGATCGTTTCTCACCATCGGTGTGATCTGGCTGTGCCATCACCGCTTCTTCGGCCGGGTCCGGCGGATGGACGGACTGCTGCACTGCGGCAATCTGCTGTTGCTCCTGGCGGTGGCGTTCCTGCCGTTCCCGACGACCGTGCTGGCCCATCATCTGGAGGACGGAGGCTGGAATGCCAAGGTGGCGACCGCCTTCTACGGGCTGGCGGGTGCGGTGCAGGCGGCGGCCTGGTATGTGATGTGGATTGCCCTGCGCCGCAACCCGGATCTGTTCGAGCCGGGCTACGATGCCGACTACGCGCGGCGAGAGGGCCGGCAGGCGGTGATCGGCTTCGTGGGCTTCGACCTGATCGCGGCGATCGGGCTGGTGCTGCCCGCGGCGGCGTTGCTGCTGTATCTGGTGGCGGTGCTGGGCTACGGGTACCTGAGTACGCGCCCGCAGGTCTTCGCCCGCGTCTGAACCGCCTTCCCGCTCACCAGGACTCGTGATCGCCAGCGGGTTCGCGCTCGGGTAGCGCGGCCCGCCCGGTGCGCTTATGCTGCGTCCGGCAGATCCGAATCTGCTTGCCGGTCCGGGCATTTGGCACTGGTCCCGCATGCGGGTGCGGTTGGGGGCACCGGGGTAATCGCCCTGGTGGACGTCGGTTCGGAAGTGCGGAGCGTGTCGGAATCAGTGAATCCGCCGGGCGGGGAGCAGCAACCCGTCCTGCGACAGCGACCGCCCGTGTCCACACTGGCGGGATCGCTGGCGCTCGGTGTGGCCGCGGTGGCGGTCGCGGTCTTCTACTCCCCCACCGATTTCCGGGTGCCGCTGGCCATCGGCGCGAGCGTGGCGGCGCTGTTGCTGACCGCCGCCCTCACGGCCGCCGCCTACTACCGGGGCCGGGTGCAGGCGGTGCGGCAGGAGGCGCTGGCCTACACCGCGCAGTCCGATGCCCATGTGGCCGCGACTGTTTCCGCCGCTCAGGCGCGAATAACCGAGTCCGAGGCCAGAATTCACGGCATCCGCGAACAGGTCGCGGCCGAGGCCCGGGCGGCCAAGGAGAGCGAGGGCCGCCGCGCCGCCGCGATGGCCGCGTTCGCCGGCGCGGCGGGCCGCATGCAGGCGATGAGCACCAGCATGCTGGCGGAGTTGCGCGAGATGGAGCACCGGCACGCCGACCCGAAGGTGCTGGCCGACCTGCTGGAACTGGACCACCGCACCGCGCAGGCGGGCCGGCTGGCCGACAGCATCGCGGTACTCAGCGGTGCGCGCTCGGGCCGCCGGTGGGCGAAACCCATTGCCATGGAATCGATCCTGCGCGGCGCCATGGGCCGGGTCGCGGGCTATCAGCGCGTGCGCCTGCGCGCGATCACCGAGATCGCCATCGCGGGCCATGCCGCGGAGGGCGTCATGCACGCCCTGGCCGAGCTGCTCGACAACGCCTGCAACTTCTCCCCGCCCACCACCGAGGTCCACGTCTACGCCACCGAGGTCCCCGCCGGTGTGGTGATCACCATCGAGGACTCCGGTCTCGTCATGAGCGAATCGGCTCTCCGGCGAGCCGAATCCGCCGTCTCCGGCCCCCGCGCCGGCTCCGACCTCTCCACCCTTTCCGGCACCCGCCTCGGCCTGGCCGTGGTCGGTCACCTGGCCCGCAAACACGACCTCACCGTCAGCTACCGCCCCTCCGCCATCGGCGGCACCGCCGTGGTCGTCGTCATCCCCCGTGAACTCACCACCCGCCTGGAACGCCAATCCGGCACCTTCGGCCGCCTCACCCCGGTCACCACCCGTCCGCACCCCGGCGCCCCGGCGACGGATGTCCCCACCGCGCCCGACACTGCACCGCCGCCGAAACCCGCCTTCGCCTCCACCGCCCAGGACCTTCTTCCGGCCCAGCCCGAAATCGACCAGCACACCGCGACTTCCAGCGGCCTGCCGAAGCGCCGTCGCGGCAGCACGCTGGCCGCCGTCCACCCGGACGGCCTGTCGGGCCCGGCGCAGCCCGAGGCGCCACGCGCGCCGTCCGCGCCCTCGGCCATGGCTGCCTTCCAACGCGCCTTCACCACGAACTCGTTCCCCGCCCCTACGTCCCCATCGGAGACCGATCGATGACACCGTCCGCCACACATCTGGGTTGGCTGCTGGAGCAGTTGCTGGCGCGTACGCCGCGGGCGCGCCATGCGCTACTGCTGTCCGGCGACGGGTTGAAGATCTGTCATACGGCCGGGCTGGGGAACGACAGCGCCGATCAGCTGGCGGCGATCGCTGCTGGGATCCAGAGTCTTTCGCACGGTGCCTCGGTGGAGTTCGGGGACGGGCGGGGCGGGGTGCGCCAGTCGATGACCGAGTTCTACGGGGGCATCCTGTTCATCGTCGAGGCCGGGGTGGGGGCGCACATCGCGGTGGTGGCTGCGGAGGACGCCGATGCCGGGCTGGTCGGCCACACGATGCGGGAGCTGGTCGAGCAACTCGGCGAGCATCTGGCCGCTGCCCCGCGGGTGCCGGGGGCGAGCGTGTCGTGACCAGGCCAGACGAGGATCCGGATCGGCTGTACACGCTGACCGGCGGTCGCAGCCAACCGGATTCGGACGCGTTCGATCTGGTGACCCTGGTGGTCAGCGAATGCGATCCGGTACGCGGCATGCAGTCCGAGCATGCCGCCATCCTCGACATGTGCCGCGCGCCGACCGCGGTGGTGGAGATCGCGGCCGAGCTGCGGCTGCCGGTCGGCATCACCGTCGTCCTGCTGTCGGACCTGCTGCACGCCGGCAAGATCACGGTGCGTCATCCGGATCATGCCGCGCGGCAATGGAATTCGCTGCCCGATACCGACATGCTGGAAAAGGTGCTCGTTGGACTCCGTAAGCTCTGACATCCGGTGCGCCGGCACCGAGGACCCGCGTCCGGCCCGCGCCGACGCCCCGCTGCACGCCGATGCCCGGCAGGGCCTGAAGATCGTGATCGTGGGCGGCTTCGGCGTCGGCAAGACCACCATGGTCCGCTCGATCAGCGAGATCCGCCCGCTGGACACCGAGGCCACCATGACCCAGGCCGGCCAGGGCGTCGACGATCTCGCGGGCGTGCCCGGAAAGACCACCACCACGGTGGCTTTCGACTTCGGCCGCATCACCATCGACACCGAGCACGTGCTGTACCTGTTCGGCGCGCCCGGCCAGGAACGCTTCTGGTTCCTGTGGGACCGCCTGTTCGCGGGCGCGCTGGGCGCCATCGTGCTGGTGGATCAGCGGCGGATCGCGGACTCCTGGTACGCCATCGACCGGCTCGAGCACCAGCGCACCCCGTTCATCGTGGCGTGCAACAACTTCGGACCCGGGCCGGCCCTGCCCGCGGTGCGCGAGGCGCTGGATCTGGACCCGCACATCCCGCTGCTCGACTGCGACGCCCGCGACCGCGACTCCTGCAAGAACGTCCTGATCGCCCTGGTCGAATACCTCTCTCACCCGGAGACCGCGCTGTGGAGGAATCCCGCATGACATCACCCGCGCCGGGTTCCTGCCCCGTGCCCCACGAGCCCGGCGTGGTGCCGTTGAGCGGCCCCCGCTTCCACACCGACCCGCATTCGCTCTACCGGGAGATGCGCCGCGACCACGGGCCGGTGGCCGCGGTCGAGTTGCCCGGCGGGATTCCGGCCTGGCTGGTGCTGGGGTATCGGGAGATGCACCAGGTCACCAGCTCTCCCGAACTGTTCCCCCGCGATGTCGGACTGTGGAATCAGTGGCCGAACATCCCGCCGGACTGGCCGCTGCTGCCCATGGTCGGCTCGCCCATGCCGTCGATCTATTTCACGGCGGGCGCGGAGCATCGGCGGCACCTGGCCATGGTCGAGCCCGCGCTGGAGTCGGTGGATCCCTTCGAATTACGCCGGGTCTGTGAGGGTTTGGCCGATCGGCTGATCGACTCCTTCTGCGGTCGCGGCCAGGCCGATCTGGTGGGCGAGTTCGCCGAGCCACTGCCCGTGCTCGTCCTGGCCTGGCTGCTGGGCATTCCCGACGCCGAGGGCCCCGGGCTGGCGCGGGCCATGAAGGTGATGGCCGACGGCGGCGCGGACGCGCAGGCGGCGCACCTGCAGTTCATGCAGTACATCCAGCATCTGCTGGCGGTGAAGAAGACCGCGCCGGGCGATGATCTGGTCTCGCGCATGCTGGCCTTCCCGGCGCCGTTCACCGACGAGGAGTACGTCAACGACCTGATGGCCGTGACGGCCGCGGGACACCTGCCGACCGCGGACTGGCTGGTCAATTCGGTGCGCCTGATGCTCACCGACGACCGGTTCGCGGCCGCGCTGGGCGGCGGGCGGCGCAGTGTGGATCAGGCGATGAACGAGGTGCTGTGGGAGGAGTCCCCCACCTCGATCCTGGCCGGGCGCTGGGCCGCGCGCGATACGCGCCTGGCGGACCGGACGATTCGCGCGGGCGACCTGCTGCTGCTCGGGCTGGCCGCCGCGAACACCGATCCGCACGTGCGCCAGGCGGTCGGCGAGGCCGCCACCCACACCGGCAACAACGCGCACTTCGCGTTCAGCCACGGCGAGTACCGCTGCCCGTTCCCGGCGCAGCAGATCGCGGAGGTGGTGGCGCGCACCGGCATCGAGGTGTTGCTGGACCGGCTGCCGGACATCGATCTGGCGGTGCCCGCGCAGAACCTGGTGCGGCGGCCGTCGCCGTTCCTGCGCGGAATGACTTCCCTTCCTGTTGTTTTCACTCCTGTTCGCGCTCTCGGAGGTTTCCAGTGAGTTCCCCCTGCCCGCATGCGATTTCGATAGATCCGATGGTCGGTGATCTCGCCGGCGAGACCACCCGCCTGCGCGCCGCCGGGGCGGTTACCCGGATCGATCTGCTCGGCGCCCCCGCCTGGACGATCACCGACCACACCATCGCCCGCCAGCTGCTCACCGACACCAGACTGGTCAAGGACATCAATGCCTGGAAGCTGTGGCGGGACGGCGTCGTCACCCGGCAGTGGCCGCTGATCGGCATGATCGACGCCGGCCGCTCCATGTTCACCGTGGACGGCCCGGAGCACCGCCGCCTGCGCATCAAGACCACCCAGGCGCTGACCCCGCGCCGCCTGGAAGCCTTGCGCCCCACCATCGAACGGCTCACCAAGGAGCTGCTCGACGATCTGGACGAGGCGGGCCACGACGGCGCGGCGGTGGATCTCAAGCAGGTCGTCGCCTATCCGCTGCCCATGCGGGTGATCTCCGAGCTCATGGGGGTGCCGCGCGCGGACCACCCGATGCTGCTGGACTGGTACAAGAAGTTCTTCTCCATGGTCACTCCGCAGGACGAGCGGCTGCAGATCATCGAGGACATGGACGTCTACTTCACCGCGATGGTCCGCCGCAAGACCGCCGAGCCCGGCGACGACCTCACCAGCGCGCTCATCCTGGCCGACGAGGGCGGCGAACCGCTCACCGAGGAGGAGGTGGTCGGCAACCTGAAGGCACTGGTCGCCGCCGGGCACGAGACCACCGTGAGCCTGATCCTGAATGCGGTGCGCGCCTTGCTGACCCGGCCCGAACAGCTGGCCCGGGTGCGCTCGGAGGAGGTGGAGTGGAAGCAGGTGATCGAGGAGACGCTGCGCTGGGACGGCCCGGTCACCCATCTGCTCATGCGCTTCGCCACCGAGGACATCACCGTCGGCGACACCGTGATCGAGCAGGGGGAGGGCGTGGTCATGTCCTACCGTGCCATCGGCCGCGACACCGCGGTCTTCGGCGAGGACGCCGACGATTTCGACATCACCCGGCCGAGCGCGCACCGCAATATCTCCTTCGGATACGGCCCGCACATCTGCCCGGGCGCGGCGCTGGCCCGCCTCGAAGCGGGCATCGCGCTGCCCGCCCTGTTCGACCGCTTCCCGGAACTGCGGCTGGCCAACCCGGTCGAGGAGATCGTCAACCTTCCGGTCATGACCCAGAACGACATCGCCGCCATGCCGATCCACGTGGGCTGAGCCGGGATTCGGCGCGCGGACGGCCGTCCGGGCCGCACGATCACGACTCGGTGGTCGCGGCCCGGGCGGGTCACGGGCGCATGCCGGACTCGGTCCACCTCCTGAAGACGTCCACCTTCTCCGTCGACCAGGCGCCGTCGCAGGGCATGGTGCCGGCGGCCAGACGGTCGAGGATCTCGGCGGCGTGCTTGGTGACGTCGTCGAGGGACCACAGGTCGAAGACGAAGCTCATGGAGCGCTGATCCTTGTCCCGGAACAGGGGTTTGATGTGGGCGGCGAAGCCGACGGCCGCCTCGGGTCGGGGCAGGGCAGGATCGGATGATTCGGCGGACGGCTGCGGCGCCACGTAGGACGGCGGTCCGGCCGGGCCCCAATCCCAGTCGGGCGCGTGACCTTCGGCGGTGACCGCCCATGCCACGAAAGCGGCGAAGGCGGAACGGAATTCGGGATCGTCCGGGAGTCCGGACTCGCGTGCGGCGCGCAGGATCAGCTGTCCCCAGCGCTGCTGCTGCTGCTCCTCGGTCAGGTCGGGCCTGGACCGCGGTTCGTCCGACTCCCGGGGCGCGCCGAACGCGACCGCCAGCCAATCCGCCTCCCGGCGTGCGTAATCGGTGTCGGGATCGTTGAAAGCCGCTGCCAGGACCGTATCGTCCGGGATCAGCTGTTCGTAGAGCAGCGCGGTCATCCGCCGCAGTGCCGGATAGCCGCCCGCCCATTCGAACAGCGTCGGCTCCTGGCCGGGCGCGTGCGGCCGGGGTGGTCCGGGCCGGCGGGCAGGGTGGTGATGAGTTCGCCGAGGGGGCGGATGACGCCGAGCATGAGCGAGACCGTGGCGTCGGCGAGGGTTTGCAGCTGGGCGTCGGTCTCCTCGGTGTGCGCGAAGAACCGCTCGAAGATCTGCAGCAGGATCTCGTAGCCGACATTGAACAGGTCGGTGACGCGCGCGGTGCCCAGGTCGCTGATCAACGGGACCGGGATATCGCGTTCGGGCGCACGGACATTGGCGGCCAGCACCGGCCGCACCGGGTCGAAGTCGGGGTTCTCGCTCAGGCACTGCTCGTACTCGTCGAGGATCTTGACGAACTGGCCGAAGTGGGCGTCGCGCCAGTCGCCGCGCGCGCCCTCGCCCTGTTCGAGAATGGTGTCGATGGCCCGCTTGGCCGAGGCCAGATCGGTCACCGCCACCAATTCCGGCCAGCGGAAATGCTTTTCGGTGGCCTGGGCGCGGCGGGGTCCGACGAACAGCCAGCGCTCGCCGTACTTCTCGGCCAGATGCTCGATGCCGTGTTCGATGGAGCGGTACAGGTGGCCGACGGTGGCGAAGTCCTGCACTCGCGGCACGATCTCGCCCTGCTCCATGTGCGCGGCGGCGCGCCCGGCCATGGCGATGCCCTCGGCGTCGTCGAGGGCCATGCCCTCCGGGCGTTCCAGGAACATGAAGTGCCGCAGCGCCTGCTCCCCGAACGGCAGCAGCGCCAGCTGCACCCCGGCCGGATAGTGGGCGGCGGGCAAGGGCAGGTTGGGCCGGGTCATGTGGGGCGCCGCGCCGATGGCGGAGAGCAGGTTGTGCACCAGCGACAGGTGCAGCATCTCCTGGGTGGCCACGTGCGACACCAGTTTCCGCCAGCGCGTGACCTTCTCGACCTCGGCGGCGCTCAGGCCCTCCGCGGCGGAGGTCTCGAGCGAGAAGGCCGCGAACAGGTACTGGCACATGATGCCGTGTTCGAGTTCGGCGGCCTGGCAGAGCATGTAGATGAGCGCTTCGCGGTGTTCGATGACGAACGGCGACTCCGGGGCCGCCAGTCCGCCGCGGGCGGCGATGGTCCGGGCCAGGGCGCCCCGGCCGGTGAGAGAGGGAGTTTCGGGCGCATTCGCACTCATGCGCATGCCTTTCGGAATCGGCGGACTCGCCGCGCCGGCCACGCTGCCGTCGTGCAGGAGCCACTGCCGTCATGACGTCGTCGGCCTCCATCATGGCCCGGAAAACCTGGCGTCGACGAGGGTTTCGCTGCCCGAGAACGCCGGTCCGGCCGCCGCCCACGGCACGAAACGCGCACGCCGGTGTATTGCGACACGCTCATTTCGGGCGTCTGCCCTGCTACCTTCGAATGCGCCACCTCGAGGCAAGGAGCATGCCATGGGCATCATCACGATGATCATCATCGGCCTCATCGCGGGCGCGATCGCCCGCCTTCTGGTTCCGGGCAAGGAGGATTTCGGCATCATCTGGACCGCCGTTCTCGGCATCATCGGCGGTTACGTCGGCGGCACCCTGGGCAGTCTGGTCTTCGCCCCGCACAAGTTCAGCGTCCATCCACCGGTCCAGCACACCTTCCTCGGCGCCATCATCGGCGCCATCGTGGTGCTGGTCGTCTACAAGTGGATCAGAGCCCGCGTCTGACCTGCCGCACAACCGAATACGACCGAGGGGCGGGGCCGCTGATCAGCGGCCCCGCCCCTCGTGTGCCGACAGCCTTGCGCGTGATGAGGGGTCCGCACAATCCTGCCGCCACGACGCCGTCCCCACGGCGCCCTCAGCCGCAGGTGGTCTACGGCCCGAGCTCTTTCTACGTATCTACTAAGTAGATACGTAGAAAGATAGCAGCCCTTGCCCCGCCGATCAATCGGCTTCGGCGAGCAGGACGAGGAGGAGTTCGGCCCGGGTTCGGGCATTGTCGAGGTCGCGGTCCAATTAATTCCTGCCCGGCGTGTTGTCAATTCGGCACGGATGATCGCGGGTGCCGTGGCGCAGACTGAGGACCGGCGCCACCGACCCTCGACCGGGAGAATTCCGCATGCCCTCGATCGACTACCGCCTGCCCCAGCGTCGCGACCTCGTCACCGCGCTGCCGGGCCCGCGTTCCCGGGCGCTCACCGCGCGCCGGACAGCGGCCGTGGCGGCCGGGGTCGGATCGTCGGTGCCCGTCTACGCGGCCGACGCCGACGGCGGCGTCATTCTCGATGTGGACGGCAATTCGCTGATCGATCTGGGCTCGGGCATCGCGGTCACCACGGTCGGCGCGTCCCATCCGGAGGTGGCGGCCGCGGTCGCCGAGCAGGCCGCGCGGTTCACCCACACCTGCTTCATGGTCACCCCCTACGAGGAGTACATCCGCGTGGCCGAGGTACTGGCCGCGCTCACGCCCGGCTCCTTCGACAAGCGGACGGTGCTGTTCAATTCGGGCGCGGAGGCGGTGGAGAACGCCGTGAAGGTGGCGCGGCTGGCGACCGGCCGGCCGGCGGTGGTCGCGTTCGATCACGCGTATCACGGCCGCACCAACCTGACCATGGCGCTGACCGCGAAATCCATGCCGTACAAGGCGCATTTCGGCCCGTTCGCACCGGACATCCACCGCATGCCCATGTCCTACCCCTACCGCGACCAGCCTGGGCTGACCGGGGAACAGGCTGCGCGCCGGGTCATTTCGCGGATCGAGGTGCAGATCGGGGCCGATTCGCTGGCCGCGATCGTCATCGAGCCGATCCAGGGCGAGGGCGGATTCATCGTGCCTGCCCCGGGATTCCTTCTCACGCTGGCGAACTGGGCCCGTGAGCGCGGGGTGGTGTTCATCGCCGACGAGGTGCAGACCGGATTCGCCCGCACCGGAGCATGGTTCGCGAGCGAGTACGAGGGCATCGAGCCGGACATCGTCACCATGGCCAAGGGCATTGCGGGCGGCATGCCGCTGTCGGCCGTCACCGGCCGGGCCGAGCTACTGGACGCGGTGCACCCGGGCGGGCTGGGCGGCACCTACGGCGGCAATCCGGTGGCGTGCGCGGCGGCCCTGGCCGGCATCGAGGTGATGCGGTCGCTGGATCTGCCGGCCCGGGCGCGAGCCATCGAGGCGGCCACCGCGCCGCGGCTGCGGGAGCTGGCCGCCGCGACCGGCGTGATCGGTGACGTACGCGGCCGGGGCGCGATGCTCGCCATCGAACTGGTCCGGCCGGGCACCGGCACCCCCGATCCAGACCTCGCCAAAGCCATTGCCGCCGAGGCGCTCTCACGCGGCGTGGTGCTGCTCACCTGCGGCACCTACGGAAACGTCATCCGGCTGCTGCCCCCGCTGGTGATCGGCGACGACCTGCTCGCCGACGGCCTCGGGGTGTTGTCCGAGACGGTGCGGGATCTGACCCGCTGAGTTCGCGGCGCGAAGCAGTCCGGACTAGTACTGCAACTGCACTCGCGTGATTCGTTGCTGGTAGACCTGTCGGGTGGTGTTGGATCATGCTGTGGCCGAACTGGATTCGTTGATCGCGA
>NZ_JBSGCB010000122.1:0-10373 GCF_053601595.1 Nocardia sp. NPDC004711
TTGGTCGGAGCACATGATCAGGCGAAGGCCGCCTACCTGTCCGGCGAATCCTCAAGCAAGCCAATCAGTCTCGTCCAGAGGATAAAGAACAAGCTGAGTAGGTGTTCAAGAACCGATGATCTGACGAACGCGAACCCGGCTCGCCCTGGGCGACTGCACACCGGGGAGCCGGTGTTCGGAAGCCCGTTCATCAACGGGACTGCCTGGATCAAAGCTCGATCGGGCGCTGTCGTCGGATTTCAGCCACTCGGCTCAGCCCTGAGCACTCCGGCCTGTACGACATAGGCGTCCGCGCCGAATATCTCGGATGTCGTCATCGGGGATCAGTCGGTCCAGCTGGTGGTGTGGTGGCCGCCGCTGTCTGAGTGGCCACCATGGTGGCCACTGCTGTCGTGGTGGTGCCCACCATGGTGGGGCGCGATGTCGGAATGTGAAGTTTCGGAGGAGATTCCGAAGGTGTCGAGCGAACCGCTGCGGCGGCGTGGCCGTGGCCGTGAGTCGCGGTGGACGATCGCGGTGACGATTACGCGGACGGTCAGCAGCGCGAAGAAGACGGCCAGCGGCGCGAGCACCAGCACGAGGAACCCCAGCACGATGTAGACGAAAATTGTCACCGCCGCAGCGTGCGCGTGGTGCACGTGCGGCGTCAACACCAGAGACTCATCGCCGGCGAAGTGCGGGGCCAGGCAGTGTCGAGAAACGCGGCGGAAGCCGTGTGTGTCCGACAACTTACATTGACCGATTTCGGACCAATCCCGCCCATGGGAACACACGACACTCGGCAATAGCGTGCGCTGCCGACGGCCGTATGGCGCTCTGCCAGTTGATCTTCCGATGTCCGCGCTGGCCGGTTCGGTCCGCGCGGGATCCGGCAGTAGCGGATGTTTGAACTACCTCAGCTCTGCGGTGTCGATACATCTTCAGTGGGAGGATCGAGGCGAAAGAAGCGGCTACGACGCGCGCTTCCGTCTCGACGGATGATGGTGTCCTGGTGCACGCCGAGGTCAGTCGCGCCCAGCTTGCGGATCGCGGCCGCCGATCGGAGGTTTCGCTCGTCGGTGCGAAACCTGATCCACTCTGCCCCTTGCGTGAACACTTCACCGATCAGCAGCGCCTTCGCTCGCATGTTGATTCCAGTGCCCCAAACTGTCGGCGTGAACTGGGTTCCCCCGATTTCGACACCCTCCGGGGCGGAAGGATCCCAGATCAACGATGTCCTGCCGACCACGCCCCTTGCTCGGCGGACGGTGAATGTCAGCCACAATCCGGCCGCCATGCTGGCCACGATGTCCGCATCGAGCGTGCTGAAATCCTCGGGCACCGTGCGAGGTATGTGCTCCCATACACATTCATCGCGCAGCGCTTCGAACAGGTCCTCAGCGTCGGCGGAGCTGTACGACCGTAACGACACCTCGCCATCGTCGAGGCGGTCGCGGGAAAGACGTAGCGGCCAGATCACATACCGATCCTTGCAGGAGTCAGCCGATTGCTACCAGATGCACTCAACTCGGGCAGTAGCGGACGTTCCGCCGGCCTCGGATCGGCACGGCCAGTTGATCTTCCGACAACACGCGCCGGCCGATTCGATCAGCGCGGCATGCGGCAATAGAGGATGGGTGCGGCTCTCCTGGTGACGGTTGATCAGGCGGCGAGTCGATAGTCGTCGGCGGGGACGCGTTGGTGTTCGCGGGTGAGGTGAAAGTTCCAGTAGGAGTTGAAGTCTCCGTTGCTGATGAGGGTGCGGAGGGTGAGGATGGCTTCAGCGCCGGTAAGTCCCCATCGGGAGCCGGTGATGTCGAGCCGATCGGCGACGAGGTGGCGGGCCGCTCCCTCGATCTCGATCAGTCCGAGAGTGCCTCATCAGCGGCACCGAACTCCGCATCGACGGTGCTGCCTACACCTGACCACTCGCCCTTTCCACTGGGCGCCGAACGATTTCCTAACACCGGATGGTCAGTGCTGATGAGTCTGTCCAGAAGTGATTCCGCCACAACGGGATTGGGGAACAGCTGGCTGCCCTATTCGGTCAGTGCCCTCACATCGGCTCTACAGGGAAGCTGAGAGTCGCGGCCGGGGGTCTTGTCGCCGGTCCCGGCTCGGATGCGATTCGGGTGGGTTGATAAGGCTCCGCACCCGCATCAGTGCGCGGACTGGGGAGGGCAGGCCAAGTCGATGAGGGCGGCGACCGCGCGGGAGATCCGGATGGCGGCGTCGTCGGGGTCCGGCTGTCCGGCGTCCAGCCAGGCGATGATGGCTTCGAGGATGAAGGTGGGGATGACTTGCGCGGCCCAGGTCTGCCACGGGCCTTCGGGGGTGGCGTCCGCTAGATATCGGCGGGTGAGCATTGCCCCGTGGCTCTGGGCCAGTTCGGTGACGTCGCGGAATTCGGGTTCTCGGGGGGCGTAGCGAAACAACAACCGAAAGGCGTCCGGATCCGCGGCCGCGGCGCTGAGTAGAGCGGGAATGGATGTGCCGTCGAGCGTTTTGGTCCCGGCTGCGTCGCCGAGTCTCGTGTAGGCCCTTTGCAGGGCGGCGCGGAACAGCTCGGCCTTCGAGGCGAAGTGGCGGTAGAGGATCACCTGTGAGACGCCCGCCTCGGCGGCGATGTCCTCCAGTCCGGCCCCGGCGAACCCGCGCTGCGCGATCACCCGCGTCGCCGCGCTGAGGATCTGTTCGCGGCGTTGTTCGCGAGGCATGCGCCGGGTCTGTGCGGGTTGTCGATCTCGAGCAGGGATGCCGACCTCCTTGTTGAGGTGACAGTGTACAACCTCAGATGTTTAATGTAACTTGTACATGTGCTCCTATATAACGGTGTTGGTGAGTGCTCGATCGTCACCGTGTGCGTGTCACTGCCTCCGACCGGTGATGTGTTCACACGAAGATCCCGCGGCTGCCCAGAAACGCATCGCGGCAATCGAATCCGCCGTGCCCACCCTCATCCGATCGGTCGGGAGAACGGCTATTTCGGCCGGTAGTCGAGTCGGAGGGCGAATCTTGCTGTCTTGGGATTGCAGATTGCGCTCGCGGTACTCGGACGGCGATTCCCGGAATGCGTGTGGTCGCCCCGAGCGAGGAAGTGCGGTTCTTCGAAGACGACTTCCTCGGTTCGCTGGTTTCCTCGACGTCACCTGGTAGCTACCCGAATCGATTGCACTGGAAGGAATTCAGTCCATGTCGCACCGTCATACGGATGGCAAAGCGAACGATGTACCTGTATTTTATTTCAACTCGACTGCAGAAGGACTCGAACCACAGCCATGTGCGGTGAGCCCATGGTCTCCCGACATGATCATCGGTCCTGCAATCTGCGGCGCTCTGGCTCACGCTCTCGACACCGAGCACTCGACGGATGGATTCTCGGCTGTACGACTGACTATCGACCTGTTCCGACCCGTGCGATGGAGCCTGCTGACACTGGAGACCACCCGTGTTCGGGACGGCAGCCGGATACGGGTGGCAGACTCGATCGCTACACAGGATGGGAGTGCCGTTGCCCGAGCTTCGGCCGTTTTCCTTCGGCAATCGAGTCAACCGCCTGGCATCATTTGGATGCGAACCGATGTCCCGATGCCACCGCCGGGAGTGGACCCGGCAGTCCCCTCGATTCCACACTGGGGAAGCGATGACAGTGATCGATGGACGACCGATCCCATCGATCACAGCAATGGCAGCCGGAAACGGACCTGGCAACATGCCGCTCCCCTCTTCGCCGACCAGCCGGGATCGACATTCGCGCGCGTGGCGATGGTGGCCGAATCCACCAGCATGTTGACGAATTGGGGAAACAGCGGCATCGGCTTCATCAATACAGATCTGACGATGGCCATTTCCCGTAGGCCCCAACAAGATTCGGGCATCGGCTTGGAAGCGGACAACCATATCAGCAGCGGCGGTATCGCCGTGGGGACGGCCACACTGTACGACGAGCAAGGCATGTTCGGAACCGTTATCACCGCAGGGGTTTCCAGTGCCGCGCGGCAGATCGATTCGACCAAACTTCAGGAGGCGATTCAGCTGCCGATACGGGGTGGACGGGCGTCCGGTATCTCATGACTGACGGGCACACGAAAACGTATGCGGCCTTTGCGGGTTCGTGGATATTGCCGGTCGTGGACGAGATGTTGCCCGATAGACCCGAACCATACGCGGCCGGTGAGGCAGTCTGCGCCTCCGGCAGCGTTCTGAGCTCAGCCGACATTCGCATTTCTACACAGGGGAATTCACGGTGACGACGATCGAACGAAATCCGTGGGGTGCACTGGCTGCGCTCTGCGTGGGTTTCTTCATGATTCTGCTGGATATGACCATCGTCGCGGTGGCCAATCCTTCCATCATGTCCGGCCTGCATACCTCCCTGACCAGCGTGGTCTGGGTGACCAGCGCCTACCTGCTCACCTACGCGGTGCCGCTGCTGGTGACCGGCCGCCTCGGCGACCGATACGGGCCGAAGAATCTGTATCTGGCCGGTCTGGTCGTGTTCACGGCGGCGTCGCTGTGGTGCGCGCTGGCCGGCAGTATCGAGTCGCTGATCGCGGCCCGGTCGGTGCAGGGCCTCGGCGCGGCCCTGCTCGCGCCGCAGACCATGGCGGTGATCAGCCGGATCTTCCCGATCGAGAAGCGCGGCGCGGCAATGGGTGCGTGGGGTGGTGTCGCGGGTGTCGCGACGCTGGTCGGCCCGCTGCTCGGCGGTGTGCTCATCGACGCCGGCGGCTGGCAGTGGATCTTCTACGTGAATCTGCCGATCGGGGTGATCGGTCTCGCACTGGGCGTGTGGCTGATCCCGGATCTGCCGACCACCGAGCAGGGTTTCGACATTCCCGGCGTAGTACTGGTCGCGATCGGCATGTTCGGTTTGGTGTTCGGACTGCAGCAGGGCAATGCCTATCACTGGGCCGGATGGGTGTGGGCGCTGATCGTCGGCGGGCTGGTCGTGCTCGCGCTGTTCGTGGTCTATCAGGGCCGGGTGCGCAGCGAACCGCTCATGCCGCTGGGACTGTTCAAGGATCGCAACTTCGCGCTCGGCAATGTGGCGATCGCTTCGCTGTCGGTGGGCATGACCGCGCAGATGGTGCCGTCGTTCTTCTATCTGCAAGAGGTGCGCGGACTTTCGCCGACCAAGGCGGCGCTGATCTTCGCGCCCATGGCGATCGTGACCATGTTCCTGTCCCCGGTGGTGGGCCGCTTCACCGACAAATTGCATCCGCGGCTGCTACCGACCTTCGGTTTCGGACTGTTCGCGGTCGCGGTGTTCTGGTTCACCCGCCTTGCCACCCTGCACGGGTCGCTGGCGCTGATCTGTGTGATGGCTGGGCTCTGCGGTGTCGCCGGTTCTTGCATCTGGGCACCGCTGACGGCCACCGCGCTGCGGAACCTGCCGATCCAGCAGGCCGGTGCGGCCGCCGGCATCTTCAACAACAATCGCCAGCTGGGCTCGGTGCTGGGTAGCGCGGGCATCGGCGCGTTGCTGGCCGCGCGGTTCTCGGCGCACGGGCTGCCGTCCACCGGTTCCTCGGAAGGTGCTGTGGCAGGCCGTCTTCCGGAGATGATCAAGGTGCCCTTCGCGCTGTCGCTGACCGATTCGCTGCATCTCACGGTGCTCTGTCTGGCGGTGAGTGCGATGGTGTCGGCCTTCTTCGTCGCGGGCAAGCCGGTCGCCGCGCCGACCACGTCGGTGAAGTCGGAGGACGAAAGCTCGGCCTTCATTCCATAGAATTAGCTGAACGTTATTTGCGCCGCTCGGCGGGTGGTTGGTCGTTGGGCAGCAGCTCCGCCAGACCCGCTCGGTCGAGCCGGTTCAGCAGTTCCGGGGTGAGCTCGTCGACGGTCAGCGCTTTCGTGTGTCGGTTGTTACGAGGCTCGGGCTCTCGGCCGTGGTGGCCGCGACCATCGCGAACGCACCGAAGGCCGCGCCGCTGCTCATGACCTGGGTTGAACACCAGTCGCAGATGGATGCGGTGACCGCGGTGTCGGGTTCTGGGCCCGCGTGGCCATATCCCGGAACTGCACGAGGTGGTGAACGCTTTCGCCGCGCGACGAGCTGACGACGGCGGTCGTCATCGATGACCTGCCCGCGGACCGCACCGGCGAGGCGTTCGCGAAGGCCCTCGGTATCGGCGACGGCGTACTCGGGATGCGTCGAAATGATCATCGGCCGCAGCAGCCACCGCCCGGCACTATCGCGTGCCGACGTAATAGTGCCGGGCCGCTGTTGTCAACGCTTGTTGCATCCGGGTCAGGACACGTTGGTCAGCGGCAGCATGCCCCGCTCACCGAAGACCTTCTTCGCGACCAGGGTGGCGTTGATGGACCTCGGCATGCCCGCGTAGACGGCAGTGTGCAGCAACGCTTCCGAAATTTCGGTGGGGGTGAGTCCGACGTTGAGTCCCGCATTGATGTGCACGTCCAACTCGATCTCGCAGCCGCCGAGCGCCGCGAGCACGCCGAGGGTGACCAGCTGCCGGTCGCGGGGCGCGAGTTCGGGTCGGTCATACATATCGCCGAATGCCCAGGCCACCACCTGATGTCCGAGCTCAGGCGAGGTGTCGGCCAGCGACGCCACAATCCGTTGTCCTGCTTCGCCATCGACGCGGTTGAGGACATCGAGGCCGTGGGCGTAACGCTGTTCGCGGTTCATGATTTCTCCTTGGACGATTCGGTCGGTGTGACTGCTCAACTGTCGCGCACCGAACGACCGAATTAGCCCCACAGGCATCGGTAGCTATGCTTCCTATGCTTGGGAGGTATGAATTGATGGAGCTTCGACTGCTCGGCTATGTGGTCGCGATCGCCGAGGAAGGCACGGTCAGCGGCGCGGCGCGGCGCTTGCACGTGACCCAGCCGACCTTGAGTAGACAGGTGCGCGAACTCGAAAGACGGCTCGGCGTAGCACTTTTCGAGCGGGAGGGGCGTGGGCTGACGCCGACCGCGGCGGGAGCGGCCCTCGCGCGACGAGGCGCCGCCGTCCTGGCCGAAGCCGACGCCGCACTCGAGGATGTTCGGCTTGCCGCACAAGGGATGACCGGACGGCTGACCGTGACCTTCGCCGGATCCGGCATCAATGGACCGCTCGGGGCGGTGCTCGGCAGGCTGCGCAGGGAACTGTCCGGGGTGGACCTGCGGCTCGAGGAAAGCTTCAGCGATGCGGAGATGTCCGCCGGTGTCCTGGACGGCCGCTACGACATCGCCGTACAGCGACTGCCTGCGCGCGACGCCCGTCTGGCGACCCGCGTCTGGTGGACCGAACCGCTGACCATGTTCCTCCCCGCCGCCCACCCCCTCGCCCACGCGGTCGGACCGGCACCGCTATCCGCACTGGGCCAGATCCCATTGGTCATCTGGCCACGCGAGGTCTCCTCCCGCTCCTACGACGAGGTCATCGCGCTCTGCCATCGAGCCGGGGTGGTCCCGCGCATCGGCGCCGAAGGCCGAAGCGCCCAAACACTTTTGGCGCTGGTAGCCGCCGGATTCGGCGCCGCCGTACTAGCCGACTCGCACCGCGCGCTACACCGTGTCGGGGTAGCCCCGAGACCGCTGGCCGACACCTCGACGTCGCTGCATGTTGCGTGGCGTACCGACGATCCGAGCCCGCTGGTCGCGCGGTTCCACGCCGTGCTTGCCCAACACAGTCAAGAGCGCGGAAACGCCGACGGCAGTGCGGAAGTGACCTATCCCAGCCACTAGGGGCGACTCAAGCGCGCACGATACTGCTGTCTGCTGTCCCCATTTCGCTGAGCCCGAACCTGCCTCGCACGGCAGTGATCTGGCACAACCGGACCGTCGATGCACCCATCAAACGATCGCTCATCGCATACGACCACGAGAAATCTGTCGTCTACGCTGTTGACGTGCCTTACGCGCTCGCCCCGGACGATTGCGAGATCTACTACGAAGTCCATGGATCACAGGGAACTCCTCTGGTTCTGCTCGCGGGGCAGGCGAACACGCATCACTGGTGGGATGCGGTGCGCCCTGACTTCGAGGGCGTCCATCAGGCTGTGGTGATCGACTGGCGAGGCACCGGCCGTAGCGCCAGACCCGATGACGATTCCTACAGCACCCGCGCCTTCGCTGCCGATGTGTTGGCTGTTCTCGACCACCTGGGCATCCAGCGAGCGGATGTCTACGGGACCTCCATGGGTGGCCGCGTCGCCCAGTGGCTCGCCGCCGATCATCCGGACCGGGTAGAAGCGCTGGTGCTCGGCTGCACATCGCCGGGAGGTGCGCACAGCGTCGAACGGAGTCCCGTGGTGCGCCGCGCCCTGAGTCAACCGGACGCCGCAAAGGCTCGCCGCGCGTTGCTGGAACTGATGTATACCCCCGCCTACCTAGCTGCACACGTCGGGCCCTACCGCACCCTGGGCGACCCGACGATGCCGAATCACGCCCGCCGCCACCACCTGCGCGCGAGCGCACAACACGACGCATGGGAAGTGCTGCCGCGCATCATCGCCCCGACACTGATCGTGCACGGGTCCGACGACCGGTTCAATCCCACAGCCAATGCCTCGCTTCTCGCAGGCCGGATCCCGCATGCCCGAATACATCTCATTTCCCGAGCCAGACACGCCTATTTCGAGGAATTCCGGTCGAGCGCCAGCCCACTGGTACTCGACTTCCTCGATCAGGCCCACCACCGCCAGTCCTCGCGTCATCGGGTCGTGTCTCCCAATGATCAGAGCCATTCGACGATGAGGGCCGGGACGAATCCGGCACGGTAGGTGGTCGCGAGCTTGTCGTAGCGGGTGGCGACTGCTCGCCAGTGTTTGGTCTTGTTGCAGATGCGTTCTATGACGTTGCGCCGCAACAGAGTTCGATTCGACTTCGCCGAAGACAACGCATGATCTCGCGATGGCGGCCGCTTCGAATACTGAACGCCATCGTGGTCCGGACGCTCGGAACCGATTTGCTGGTGATTCGTGTCGAACTCGCGGCGATCAAGCCCTCTGCAACGACGGAGCCGAGATAGGCATCGGTCTCACCGTGGGTCGCGATGACGCCTCGAAGAGTCGGGTTTCGATGTCCTCTCGACTGACTCACGCAGCGTATTCCCGTATGCGGCAATAGCGCTCGCGCCTGAACTGTCGGATCAGTTAGGGTCGGCGCTGGTGCCGGACCGCAGACTGGCCGGTCGGTTCAATTGGGAGTTGGCAGTGAGTTCGTTGTTCGCGGTGTTCCTGCCGCTCGCGCTGGCGTTGGTGATGTTCGGTCTCGGTTTGACGTTGACCACGGCCGATTTCGTTCGGGTGCTTCGCTATCCGAAGGCAACGGTGGTGGCGCTGGTGTGCCAGATGGTCGTGCTACCGACGGTGTGCCTGGGCTTGGTCTACCTGTTCCGGCTCGACGGTGCGGTGGCGGCGGGTATGTTGCTGCTCGCGGCGTCACCGGGCGGACCCTCGGCGAACTTGTTCAGCCATGTCGCGGGCGGCAATGTGGCGCTGAACATCACGCTGACGGCAGTGAATTCGGTGCTGGCGGTATTCACCCTGCCGCTGTGGGTGGGTCTGTCGTACGCGCTGTTCCTCGACGGTGACGCCGGAATCGGCCTGCGCCCCGATAAATTCGCGCAGGTATTCGCGATCCTGCTGGTGCCGGTGGCGCTGGGCATGTGGGTGCACCACCGCTTCCCGGGCTGGTCGCTGCGGATGCGCGGCACCGTGAAGGTGGCATCCATCGTGGTGCTGGCATTGGTGGTCCTGGCGGCCGTGGCCCGCGACTTCCACACCCTCACCTCCCACATCGGCGCGCTCTCGGCGGTATGCCTGTCGCTGGCGATCATCGGCCTGGCGGTCGGCTACTACGTGCCCCGACTGTTCCGAATCGAGACCGACCAGGCCATCGCGGCCGCGATGGAGATCGGAATCCACAACGGCGCGTTGGCTATTGCCGTGGCCACGTCAGTGCTGCACAGCACGGCGATAGCGGTGCCGGGCGCGGTGTACGGGGTCCTGATGAATCTGCCTGCCGCGGCGGCGGCGTACTTGTTCGCCCGGCGTAGTCGGCCTGCGCCGGTGCCTGCTGCCGTTTGAGGGTAGTTGGACCATACGATCGTGAGGCGGTCATGTCTTCTCTCGGGAGTGCTCTTGAACGGCGCTCCCGGAAGACCTATCGCCCGACCGTGACCCCTGAGGGGAGCACCCCTGTCGATACTGCGTTCACGGGTACCACCTCCTCGGTCTCCTGCACGATCTCCGGAAAGCTAGCAGTGGTCGCTGTAGTCCGCCAACAGGTTTTTCGGTGGCTCTGCGACCGGATGAATCGTTCGGAATGCACTCAACTCGGCTAGATGATTGATTCCAAGGGGTGGGGCGGGCAGCCCCACTGTGTCAATGGTCGTAGGGGGTCAGTGATCGGTGGATCGGTGCACCGGTGTGGTC
>NZ_JBSGCB010000123.1:0-10022 GCF_053601595.1 Nocardia sp. NPDC004711
CAGATCTCCTTGAGCTTGGTCTCCTGCAACCGCTCCAACAGCTCGATGTGATTGCGCGGCTTACCGACCGGCGCATCCACCACCAGCGACGCGATGCGGGTTTGCATGCTCTCGAAATGCTGACCCTCGGCCGTGGTCGCCTCGGCCGACGCCGCCAACAGGGCACCGATCATGGCCCGCAGATCCCGGGCCGGGGTGTTGTCCCAGATGTCGAGGGTGTCCATCTCCGGAATCACCAGGGCAATCCGCTTCGGGTCGACGCCCTGGGCGAGCATCGATTCGCGCAGGCTCAACCCGAGTTCACGGTCGTCCTCGCCGCCCTTGCACGAGATCATCACCAGCAGCGGACGCGCATGCTTGCCCGCCATCCCCGGAACCCCGGTCCACTTCTGCCAGGCCCTCCACTCGTAATCGAACAGGGCGGCGGCGTAGCGTTCCATCGCCACGGTCTTGCCGCTACCGGTCGTGCCGAACATGGCCTGCTGCTTGCGGGCATCGACATGCGCGATGGCCAGCCACGGTTCGTGACGCTTCGACAGCGCCCGCAACACCCCTGGTGCCTTGTGGCTGGTGGTGTCGGCGAGGGTGCCGAGCACGATGTCATGCCCGCGATGCAGGGGCGCACCGCCTGTCGCCGCGCGGGCCGCGGACTGCTGGCGACGGGCCGTCAGGGAGTCCCGGACACGTGTGGTGCTGCGCAGCGACTTCAACCCGACGGTCTCGGTCTTGACAAGGAAATGCGCCCACCACAACGACGCCACCACCATCGTCGACGGGAGCCCGAGGACCAGCATCATCGACAACCCGCCCAGCTGGCCGTGGGCGAGGTGTTCGGCGCCTCCCCACAACAGGCTCAACGGGGTCGACCACGACCCGCCCGTCATGACCGACGTCAACGGCAACGCCCACGCGGCGGCAGCGAAGTTGCGCAGCCGGTGCGGCTCAACGGGTTTGGTTGCTGCGACGGCCACGATCAGCACCAGCATCGCTGCCAGCGCCGCCCCGCACACCAGCGCGGTCTCTGCGGTCGCGCCAGCGTGGGACAGGCCATGGCCGGACCAGTGTGTGAGCGGGTCAGTCACGTCCCGCACGACCGTCGGTGTTCCAGGCGGTGCCTCGGCAGTGATCGGCGGAATGGACGGTGTGTCAGCCGGGCCCGGCGCAGTGGCGAGGGGGTTGCAGTCGGTGGGGGTGATCAGTGGGGTGCAGTCGGTGGTGCTCATGATGCTTCCTTGGAGATTTCGAAGATGGTGTGGCGCTGGCGTTTTGCCACGCGCACAGTGCGGCGGGCGGCCAGGAATGCGTTCCACTGCTTGTCGAAGTCCTGGATCTGCAGATCCAGTGGCAGCGAGGCGAGTTCGGCCTGAAGCCGGCCAGCGGCGGCCTCGACGTTGTTGAGGACCGCGTCGGACCGGCACAGGTAGAGCAGGCCGACCATGGTGTAGGGGTGGGCGTCACGGGCAGCGCGGATCGCGCCCTGCAACGCGATGTCCATGTGCGCCTTGTCCTTGACGCTGAGCTCGACCTCCAGCGCCCACCAGCCATAGTTGCCGCCCACCACACCCAAGAACCGGCCGTCATGCAGATGCTGGCGCCCCGGCAGAGGGTCGATGCCGGTGGAGAACTCCAACACCGGTGTCCCCCGGCGCTTCTCCGCAGCGATCCGGGCGGCAGTGGTGGCTTCGCGACGCAGGGCGCGTTCGGAGATGAACGCGGCCGGGTCATTGCCGACCAGCATGATCCGGGCCTGGGCGACCGCGCGGTAGTGCTCGGCGTACATCAGCGGCGGGGACCACGCCGCCGGCCGCCACCCCAGGTAGCGGGCCTCGACCCGCGGCGGCGCGAACACCCACGCACGCCCGCGCTGCACCTTCTCCAGCTCACACAACAAGCCCTTGGCGATCAGCTCCCGCACGATCGCATACGCGCTGGACTCCAAGACGTTCAAATATTGGGCCAGGACATCGACCTGCATGCCGCGCATGTCCGACACCGCCCGCAGCACCTCGGACTGGCGTTCAGTGATCGTCGCGCGCCGCACCGGCGGCAGGACCCGCCCCAGCGATCCCGCCGGCACTCCGAGCTCGGCGGCGATCTCCTTGGCCCGGAAACCACTCGCCCGCAACACTTGTCCCTCGCCCAGGACGGTTTCGACCTGACGCAGACTGACCCCGAGCAAGGTGCGAATCTGGGTGTAGGTCAGCCCAGCATCACGCAGACCAGCAATGATCCGGGTCCGGTAGCGGCGCTCCAACCCGGCATACCGGGTGTTGTCTTTGTTGTGGTTCATCGGGTTCGCTCCAATCCCCTGCCCCGTCCGCGCTGACGGCGCGCCGCGATATCGACGCGGGCCTGGGCGGCGAGTGCACCCATCGCCTCGACCTCGCTGCGCGAATACGGTTTCCGGGCAACTGATTCGGCCTCGTCCGCGCCGGTGGTGTCGGTGTGCGGTGTGGCGCGGTGGTGGGCTCGGTCTCGTTCGACCAGGCGGGTGTTGATTCCGAGTCGGCAGGAGATCTCGTCATTGGTCAGCCCTCGGCGGACCAGCAGTTCGACGTGTTCGCGGCGTTCCTCCCGCGCGGACGCCGGTGTCCAGCGCGCCTTTTCGGGGCAGCCATTGGGGTCATCAATCGCGGCTTCGTCCCACTCCATCGGCAACGCCCACCCACGCCGCTCCCCCAACGCGCGAGCCTGAGCCGACGGACCAGGCACCAACTGCAGGCGGTCGAACAGCTCCTTGACGGCCCGCTCCCGATCGGCGGCGATGTCGTGAGTGACGCGGCCGGTCTTGTCGGCGCGGTTGCCCATCAACGACCGGATGGTGCGGCTCCGCTCCCCGGTACCCAACTCCCGCGCCAGCTGCGCCGCCGGATACCCCGACGCCACCAACGCCTGGAACCGGCGCCGAGCCCCCAGGATCGGGACCAGCGCGGTGCCGGCGGTGACCTCGGCGGCACGCTCGGGTACCTCGACCGCCAACACGGCCTGTTCCAGCCACGCCGCGACCTGCTTGTCCGGGCCGGCCGCCATGATCTGACTCAGCCCGGACTGACTGACACCGGCCAGCTTCGCCAGCTGGTTCGGATTCACCCCGGCCGCGCGCATCGCTTCCACATGGGCCCGCACCGCATCAGCCGGAACCCTGGGATTCCAGCGCCCGTAGGCGATCTCGCGGCTGCGGAACGCGGCGTAGTGCGTCGCGCACAATCCGCGGCCTTGAGCCTCACCGGTCCCGCAACCGCAACTCATCGCGATCGCCTCCGATCACGCCCATCAGCCGAACCGCTGGCCTGACGGCGGGCCGCCAGCTTGATACGAGCCGCCTCGATCAGCTCCCGCATATCGGCCGCGTCGATCCCTCGCCGTTCGCACGCGTCTGCCGAGCGCACCCAGCGAGCGATCCGCAGCGACTCCAGCTGAGCCAGCGAGCATTCGCGCTTGGGCACCGACTGGGCCTCGTCGTACAGGTATGCCTGCACCTGCCCGAAACGACGGCTGGTACCTAGCACCTGGGCTTGCGCCTCGTCGCCCGGTCGTCGATTGTTTTGCGCCAGTTGGCGTTCGGTCCGCAGATGCTGCGGAGCCATCCGCCACGGGAACGTCGGAATGCCGTATCGGCGGCCCTCGGGATCATGGAATCGGGTACTCACCGCGACCGCCGCCGATCGCGCTCAACCGGCGTAGCAGATTGGTGGCGCGCCGCCAGTTCCGTGCGGGCCTTCACGATCAGGGCACGCATGTCCGGGTCGTTCGTGTAGGCCCGTTCGATCGCGGCGCGGGATTCGGTGACCGACTCGCTGCCCCATCGCGCCTCGTGGTAGGCATCTCCGGCGGCGAGGAACTCGGCCAGGACGGGCTTGTGAACAGCCTGCCAGTGGTCGCGTTTGGCGTCCTCGGCGGCGCAGTCGCGGTAGCCTTTCCGCTGCGCGGTGTCGCAGGCTGCGTTGACGATGTCGGACAGGACGGCGGTCACCGTGTCCAGACGGTCGCGTTCGGCATGCAGAGCGGCGAGTTCTGCAGATTCCCTTCGCTGCGTGGTCATCTCGGCTCCGGGAAGTTCTCGGAGGTGAATCCACCCTTGGGGCGCTGCAGCTTGGTGACCGCGCGTCCACGACGCCACAGGTTCCATGCGGTGACGATCAGCCCGATCTGGTCACGGTCGCTGACACGCAGCCGATTGACGCGGATCGAATCGAGACGGTCACGCAGCGCGAGGATCGGGGAATCAGCCGCCAGGCCGGCGCCGCTGTCCCACAACCGAACGAACTCCGCCGCCGCAGGCGCATCGATCTCCGACAGGCGCATCGCGACCGCGCACGCCACCGCCGGACGGGCTTTCAACCGCTTCGCGACCACGGTGAACCGGTCAGCGATCGTGACCAGTTCCGGGTAAGCGGTAGCGAACTCGACCACCCGCGTGGTCGACACACCGGCACCGCGCACGATGTCGCCGAAGAGGTTGCCCTCCATCCACACCATGTAGACACGCAGCGCGGCCGCGACCATCGAAGTGTTGTGGCTGGTGATCCCGGTAATGGTCAGCTGGTCACTGGGGGTGCGCTTGGCACCCTGATCCATCG
Organism: Nocardia sp. NPDC004711; assembly: GCF_053601595.1. Taxonomy (NCBI): domain Bacteria; kingdom Bacillati; phylum Actinomycetota; class Actinomycetes; order Mycobacteriales; family Nocardiaceae; genus Nocardia; species Nocardia sp. NPDC004711. Next base: position 4,581 of record NZ_JBSGCB010000123.1, read on the forward strand.
TGACCTGGGTGTCCGGCGACAGGCCGCGCACGATCAGCATCGGGAAACGCATGCCAGTGGTGCGGGCAATGGCCTGCAGGCGGTGCTGACCATCCAGCAGTTCCCCATCGGGACCGAACTTGATCGCCTCGCCGTTGAAACGCCAACGGCCCGAGACCATGTCGTCGTAGTACTGCTGCACCCGCGCCTGCCGGATCGGCCGGTTGTTCGGATTACGTTCGAGCCAACGACGCGCCTGCGCGCTGTCGACATCCATGACCTGGCTGGTCACGGGCGTGTTATCGGGGTCGACCAGATGCATGGGTTATCCCTCCTCGGGACGGTCAGAGAAATCGGAGAGCCGGTCGATGACCTGGTTCAGGGCGTCGCGAGCGCGCAGCAGATCAGCGAGGAACCGGTGCGAGAGCTGCCCGGCGTGGCGGTCGAACCGGTCGTCACCGGTGAGGCGGACCAGCGTGTTCGTCTTGGTCAGCAGCTCTCCGCGGGCGGTGTCGAACGAATCGGTGATCGGACGCCGCCGGCGCGGCGACGCTGCTGAATCACCGGTTTCGGTGTGGCTCGACTCGATGCCGTCGGCGGTAATCGGCTGGCGGTCAATGGGTTTCGTCTGGTAGGTCCGGCCGTCCAAACCGACCACCGAGTCAGGTGATTCATTTGAATCACTCGACGACAGCTCCCGAGACACCGTCGGCTGGCTCAAACCGGTCGCAGCCGCGATGGCGCGGGTGCTCATGCCGATGTCGCGCAAGGAGGCCACGACTTCGGCGCGGTCCTCGCGCGGGATACGCAGCTGCGCGCCGTCGAACTCCGCGGCACAGTAGGTGTCCCAGCTGTCGTAGCCGAGCACCGTCCACACGCGGCCGGTGTAGGCGTACCGGACCAGCTCCCACACCTGCGCCACGCGGGCACGGATGTTGTCGGTGAGCTCCCGCGCCGCTTCTTCGGTCAGCGGCTGATGCTCGGTCGTGGTCTCGATGCTCATCGTGACCGCCTCCGATCCGGCGCCACGGACACATGTGCGGCAGTGGAATCCAGTTCCCGCAGCCACGGCCGCACGCTCACCTGCGGTGTGATAGCGCGGGCCTCACGGTCGACGGATGTGGGGTGCTGGGCGCGGCCCTGGCCGACACGGTCCATCACCGCCGCCGGTGTCAACCGCTCGTGCGGCGCCGACAACGAGTGCAGCTGCTCCCGGTCCAGGGCGTCGTCCAGCGCGGTGGACAGCTCGGCGACGCGGGCGTCCCGCTCGGCAAGGGTCCGGCGCAGGCGTTCGTTCTCGGCCTCCAGCACCGCTTTCGGCCCGAACAAGGCAGTCCAGTTCATCGCGGCACCCCCGGCGGGGTCGGCGCGACCGTGGCGGCGTGCACGCAGTCGATGCGCGAAGCCTCGTCCGCGCGGCACACATTCGGCGAAACCTCCCGCGTGCCGCCCTGACCGAGCATCACCCCGACCACCACGCCGGCGCCGAACACCACAGCGACCCCGGCGAACACCAGCCGCCACCGCAACGACGCCACGTACGCGTCCGGATCTATCAAGCCTGCGGGGTCGTACTCGCGTCCCGACAACGCCGGCATCCCGGAGTGGGAATGGGCGAAATCCAGAGGATTCATCGCCGCCACCCCCGCCGCGACGACCGCACGAACCAGCGCAACCCGAATACGATCACGCCCGCACCGATCAGCACGCTCACCACGAACTGCGGCGCGATCAGCAGTCCGACACCCAGGACGACCAGAGCAAATAGGAAAATGTCGAGGCGGGTCATGAACGTTGCTCCTGCCCGACCTCGCGGCCCAAAGACAGATGCCCGAGATCCGCACTTACCTCGCCCAGGTCCCGCACAACCATCGATATGTCGTCGCGGGCCTCGACCAGCCACGACGCGACCTCCTCGGTCGCGGCCACCGCACGGGTGACGTTGGCGCGGTCACGGTCATCGGCCAGCGCGGGGTTCTCGGTGAGCCGCTGCGCCCAATAGGACAGCTGACCCAGCACCTGATCCGCGGAACGCATGCCGGCGACGAAGTTCCCGACCGCCACCGACACGTCGGCCGGATCAGTGAGCGCCTCTGCGGTGTTGTAGCGGGTGGCGTGCGCCAGATACCGCCACAACTCGGCCACCGCCATCGACGCGGCGACCACCGACTCCGCGGTGTGCGGGCCCTCCAGTGGGAACAGCGCCTGCACCATGTCAGTGCGATCGATCTTCCGCAACCCGTTCACGACGCCACCGCCTCGCCATCGGGCTCGACTGTCGGAATCTCATGCACCGCATCGTGTTCGACAAGCACACCGGGCAGAGCCTCCAACAACGCGCGGGCGTGCTCGATATGCAGCGCCAGGTAGCCGGACGTGCCTTTCAGCGACACGTACACGTAGGCGGGGATCTCCAGGCCAGCGTCCGCGGGGTGCGCGGCCTGGTACCGAACCTCGATGCCTTCCACGGCGTAGCCGGGAGACGAAACCGAGACGTACGACATCAGGCCACCCCCTGGCCATTGACCGGGGTGGCGAGTGCCAGCAGCTCCTCGCGGTCGACGCGGATGATCTTCGGGCCGAATCGGTAGCCGGTCAGGAGACCGTTGCTAATCCAGTTGCGAACCGTGCGTTCGGTGACGCTAACGGTCTTCGCGGCCTCCTGGATGGTCACCAGTGGCGCGCCCCCAGGCGTCGGCTTGATGGGGACTTTCAGGGAACTTCTCGAACGGGTCACTGCCTCGGCTCCTTCGGTACCAACGAGCGAAAACTGTTGGTATTCAGGAGAACTCGGGGCCGATGTCTTGAATCAGTGCGCAAGGTGAGGCGCGCGGCGCACAGGGGGGCGCACGCACCCTACGTCCGTGCGCCCCCCTGCGCGCCCCCATTGGATCGGCGATCCGAACAAGGGGGAACACGTATGTTGGTCAGGTGAGGGATCTGCTAACGACCGCAACGTCCGAAGATGTCCGGAACCTTGAAAGGCACATCGCCGTGCTGCCTATCGGCAGCCTTGAGCAGCACGGCCGATTCCACCCTTTGACCACAGATACGGTCATCGCCTGCGCTATCGCACAGCGCATCGCCGATGACTACGGTCTCTTTCTGCTCCCACCGATCACCTTCTCCTGCTCGCATGAGCACGCAGCCTTCGCCGGGACGGTCAGCATCAGTCCTTCGACGCTTATCGCCGTGATCGAGGACATTTTCACCTCGCTACGCACATCCGGCATCTGCAAGATCGTGATCGTGAACGGGCACGGCGGGAACTATGTGCTTCAGAACGTCGTCCAGCAGGTCAACGCCGGCGGACCACAGATGACCTTATTCCCCGGCCGGAGCGACTGGGACGGCGCGCGCACCGACGCCGGGATGCAGACGAACGGCCACGAAGACATGCACGCAGGTGAGCTGGAGACTTCGATCCTGCTCCATACGGCACCTCATCTGCTTCGCCCTGGCTACGAGACAGCGGATTGGCGTGCAGATGAGCGACAGTTCCTCCTCGTGGGAGGGATGCAGGAATACACCGACACTGGCGTAATCGGTTTCCCATCGCTAGGCACGGCCGACAAGGGAGGGAAGACCTTGAGTTCGCTTTCAGGGGCGTTCAAGAAGCATCTTCAGCGTTTGGTCGACTGAGCGGATAATAGATCGACTGCGGCAGCCTCGAACTCGCGAAGAGCCTCATTCCGCACAGGCCGTACCCGTTTCGATAGCTCGCGAAGAACTCCGATAGCACGTGCCGATGGGGCGCATCGAATCAAGCCAGCGGCCTTCATGCCAGTCTGGGCCGCCAGCTCGAATTCGTTAGCGTCGATGTACGCCGATGCAAGCCTGGCCGCGCAGAGCCCCTGATCACGACGCTGCGACTTCGGCCATTCGTCAAGCCCCATCGTGTAGGTCTCGATGGCACGGTACGGCTGACCAAGCCTGGCCCAGTTATGCGCGGCTTCCATCTCGATATAGGAGGGCGTGCAGTACAGAGCTAGCGGGCTTGGGTCGTCGATGGCTAGAACCTGCTCCATCGCTCGATCCAGCGCGTTGCGGCACTCGTCCGCCTCCCCGGTCATTGCATAGGCATTCGCCTGTTGACGCAATGCCAGCGCGCGCAGCTCTGGGGTGATTTCGTCCCATCCACGAAGTGCAGCATTGGCCAAGCCCAATCCCTGTGGTGCATAGCCGTTTTCGGTAGCGATGTTGCTTCGCCGCTGAAGGATATACGACACGAGATGCGGGTCGCCGATTTCCTCGGCGTAGTCCATCGCGTTCATCGTCCAATGTCGCGCGCACTTCAGGTCACCCGAGTCTTGGTACAGCCACCCGGCGAATTCACAGAACCGAGCACCCACTTCCAACAGCTCCGACCGCATCTCGCCGCGGGCCTTACCGCACAAGTCCTGAACCAGCTGGAGCTCGCTCTGGAGCGTTCCAAGTACGTAGCGAGGGCCGGTCAGTGCGTCCATACGGGCACGCGCGTCCAACATCTCCTTGAGATGATCGACATACTCCGAATCAACGGTTTCGAAGGGCAATGCGATGAGATCCGCCGGCGGTGCCGACGGCTTGACTTCGTCTTCAAGCTTCCCCGACGGCTCGTCGAGATATCCGATATCAGCGGCCGAAAGTGGGCGGCGGGCCTCGATACTGAGCACGCTGAGCATCACGTCCAGACTGCGCTGGCTCGGCCGATGCACACCGTTGATGTAGCGGCCGACATTGGTGTGCTTTGGATGCACAGGACGGCCGCCATCCTGCTCGCTGTACTGCCGCATCCTGTTGGCAAGCCCTTTGGGCCGAAGCCCTACCTCGGCCAACACGGCAGCCAACCGCTCGTTCTTTTGCCCTGCAGCAGATACGCCCCGACCTGCCGCCGAATCTCCTGTCGCCCAGGAGCGAATATCGCTGTCCTGCATAGGATTTCTCCAGGATTCCTGGCGTTTCCACCCGTTTCAGGCATCGTATCGCAGTAGGCCGACAGTCGTGCGTGACCGCGACCGGAGACCCTCAAGAAGTCCAGCGCGATGCGTTGGAGGTGGAATCCGCTGCAGGACAGTCGGTTTCCTCAACCACCGAGCCCAGGCACCTATGCATTGGAATGACGAATCAACCCACCGGTCCCCGGCGGGCCGTCGCGGACAAGCGGGTGCCTCGGAAGTTAGCGGGGCGGCCAACGTCCAACGAGGAGCAGGTTCGAATCCTGCCGAGGGCACATCCTAACCAGCGCTTATGTACCCGTAGTACGCTGCGATGCCAGATACGTGCCAGATCGAGGGCTTTGACGGCCCCAAAAGTGGACGTCCCGCCGCGATCAGGAACATGATCCGTACCGCCTGAGGTGTCGCCTGCCAGTGGGAAGGACCACCACGTTGAGGCTTCCCCCGGATAGTGGACACCGATTTGGCAGGACCGAAGGTCCTGCTGGAAGGATGTCTCCATGCCTCCTCGCAAGCGCCGGTCGTT
>NZ_JBSGCB010000124.1:0-10002 GCF_053601595.1 Nocardia sp. NPDC004711
GCATGGTCACGCTGGCGACGACGCCGCCAGCATCAAGCCCGGTCATCGCACTACCGACGGCGCGGCCACCCAATCACCTGAGTGCAGTTGCAGTATTAATTCCTCGGTTCGGACCGTTCTGGTGAACGCGTCGACATCGGGGGCCCGATGTTCGATGTTGCGTTGAATCAGCACCAGCAGCGCCGCGACACCGAACGAACTGCCCGCACGAATGCCGACATTGGTAGCGGTTGTGGCCGAGGGGATTTGGGAGTGTCGTAGGGTCTGGTAGCTGGCACCCATCGCGGCGGGCATGATCATGCCGTGCCCGAGGCCGATCACGAACACTGCTGCCACGACCAGGATGTCGCTGGTGCCGGGCGCGAGGTGGGTCAGGCCGAAGATGCCGGACAGGACCACGGGAAGTCCGGCGAGGATCAGCAGTCGCGGGGAGTGTTTGTCGGTGAGCTTGCCGGTGATCAGCGTGGTCACGATCGCACCCAGTCCGAGGGGTGCGACCATCGCTCCGGAGCGGAGTGGGCTGTTGTCGTCGACGGTCTGGAAATACAGCGGCAGTAGCGCGGTCAGGCCGGACAGGGTCCCGATGTAGACGAACACCATCGCGTTGACCGCGGCGAAGTTCCGATCCCGCAGTAACCGGACGTCGACCAGCGCCGCGTCGCCTCTGCGGAGCGCGTGCAGGACATAGCAGCCGAGCAGAACGACTCCGGTCAGCACGCCGGCCACGACACGGATATCGATCAGGCTCGTTCCGCTGCCCGCCTGCGCGGTGCCGTACACCAGCGCGCCCAAACCGGGTGACAGCAGCGTCAATCCGAGGAGGTCGAGCCTGGCGTCGTGGTCGCGGACCGGGTCGGTCGGCAGTAGCCGGATCGCGGCGATGACCGCGATCGCACACAAGGGAACGTTGATGTAGAACATCCACCGCCACGACAGGTGGCCGAGGATCAGACCGCCGACCGTCGGGCCGAGCACCGGGGCGAGCATCGCGGGCACCGCGACCGCGCTCATGACGCGCCCCATCCGGGCGGGTCCGGCGGCCCGGGCGAGCATCGTCTGCCCGATCGGCAGGATCATACCGGCGCCGAAGCCTTGCAGCAGCCGGAACATGATGAGCGCGGTGATGTTCCAGGCCATTCCGCACAGCACCGATCCGGTGATGAACAGCAGCAGCGAGACGATCCACATCGTCTTCGGGCCGAACCGGACGATCACCCATCCCGACAGCGGGATGCTGCCCGACAGCGCCAGGGTGTATCCGGTCAGCACCCATTGAATCGCCGTGAGCGACGTATGGAACTGAGCGCCAAGGGTGTTCACGGCCACACTGGTGATCGTGGTGTCCAGGATCGTCATGATCGCGCCGAGGACCACAACGATCACGAGCTTGCGCAGGGCCGGGTCGAACTCGGTCGATGTCGTTGAAGCCTGTGTCATTTACCTTGCGCCCCACCATCACCCGGCTGCTGCCAGCCGCGACGCGCACGGGCGTAGCGGGGCTTCAGCACGTAGTGGTGGAGGACGCGAATCGGGGAGGGCAGGAAATCGAGCATCTTGGTCTGTGCGTCGGCGGGCGCGTCGTCGAGTGCCCACGGCAGGTACTCGGTCAAGGCGCGAAGTCCGTTGCGTTTGCGCATCTCCGCGCCGAACGCGGCCCATCCGGGCCCGCCGACGGTGCGGTCGATGAGCGGCAGCGCCAGCTGTTCCTCGTGAGTGAAGTGCGTATCGAGCGCCGCGGCCAGGGCGTCCACGTCGGACCGTAACCGCAGCCCGCCGCCGGCGGTGGCTATTCCGGATTCCACTCTGGCCAGCAATTCCTCGATGCCCTCGTGTTCGGCCTCCATATCGTCGAGGATTGCCAGGTCTGCCGGATCCGTGACCGCGGCGCGCACCAGCGGCCACAGGGCGGCATCCTCGGTGCTGTGATGCCGGTCGAGCTGGCGTCGGAACGTCTCCCACCCGATCCGCACGGACGGCTCGGTGAGGCGGCCCTCGGCAACGGCGGCCGTGAGGCGTATCAGGTCGCGCATGCAGGCGTCGTGTGCCAGATACATTCCGAAGAAGTCGATGGTCGTGGTCGGTCTGTGGTTGTTCATGGTCGCTTTCAGCCGTTCTCGTTGAAAGTTCCTGGGCGTACTGCATATTCAGATCAGGGGCAAGCACTCACGGCATGACCGAGCCGCCCGCGATGTCGAGCGTGACGCCGGTGATCCACGAGGACGCGGCGGAGGCGAGGAACAGCGCCGCGGAGGCGACGTCGTCGGGGGTACCCAGCCGTCCCAGCGGGAAGCCTCGCAGCAGGTGCTGCCGTTGTTCGTCGGACATGAAGCGCCGCATCCGCTCGTGCTCGATCGTGGCGGGCGACACGCAGTTGACGCGAACCCCTTGGGGTGCAAGCTCTTTGGCCAGATGACGACTCATCGACACCACTCCCGCTTTGGCTGCCGCGTAGGCGGCCGAAGCCGGGGTGGCCTGTCGGGCCGACGATGACGCCATGGTGACGACGGCGCCGCGGCGAGCGATCAGGTCCGGCAGGAACGCCGAGATGGTCAGAAAGGTAGCCGTGAGATCGGAATCCACCACGTGACGCCAGTGTTCGGCGGTCTCGTCGATCGACGGCACCGGTTGGCCATAGCCGCCGGCGAAGGCGATCACGATGTCGACTTCACCGAATTGGTCCAGGACCAGGGCGCGTACCCGGTCCAGGTCGGATTTCGAGGTGCAATCGGCGACGGCCGTCAAGGCCCGGCCGCCTGCGGCGGTGATCGCGGTCGCGACGCCGTCCAGCGCGGCGTGGTCGCGGCCCACCACGGTCACCGCAACACCGTTGCGAGCCAATGCGATGGCGGTGGCCGCGCCGATTCCGCGGGAGCCGCCGGTCACGACGGCGGTCTTGCCCGCCAGATCCGGGTGGTCGGCCATCACTGCAAGGTCCGGAGTAGTCACGCCACTGTCCTTTTCGTCATCGCGGGTGTCCGGGGAAATTTAGTTAGACTGTCTGTATGAATAAATTAGACCCGCAAGGTACTGTCAAGGCCATGAGCCCACGCCAATACAACCTGGGGAAGCGCAGCGCGCAGATCGAGCAGAGTCGCCGGCAGGTTCTCGACGCCGCCAGGGCTGTACTGGGTGAGGCCGACAGCTACACCGGATTCACGCTGGATGCGGTAGCCAAGCGTGCGAACGTGGCCCGTGCCACGGTCTACTACCAGTTCGGGTCGAAAACCGGGCTGCTGGAAGCGGTCTGCGACGATCTCGGCGTGGCCGGCGGCCTGTCCGAACTGGTCAAGGCATTCACCAACCCCGAACCACTCGCGGCGCTCGCCGAATTCATCGCCTGCTTCGCGCGCTTCTGGCAGGCCGACCGCCCCGCCATGCGGCGGCTGCGCGCGCTGGCCGCACTCGACGCCGACGTCCACACGGTTATCAGCGCCCGCGACGAGCGGCGCCGCGAAGGCTTGGCGGTATTGGCGGCTCCCTTCGCCGACGCCGACGGGAACCTATCCGAGGGAGACACCGATCGGCAGGTGCGTATCCTGCTGGCCCTCACCAGCTTCGAGACGTTCGACACCATGGTCGGACCCGACGGCGACCTGTTCGACGCCATCCCGGTGATCACCGGGATGGCGGCCACCGTGCTGGGAGCAAGCACCTAGGAATGTTCGCCCGCTCGGGCTGAAGATCAGCCACCCGAGCTCGACAGGGAGGGTCGAAGGTCCCGCACTGCCGGTGTTCTCCAGCGATCATGGCGTCTCCAGGCCGTAACGCGCCCTGCCCGTTGATCTTCCGTAGCCCGAGCCGGCCAACTTGGTCAGCGCGGGAAGCGGCATGACATCATGCCGGTGATCGGCATCGGCGAGTCCCGAGGTCTCAGCGCCTCGGCATGTCGTCTTCGACACCGTGAACGCCGAGGTCTGGTTCGCCGGCGCCGGCGGGGGCGTCGTTGTGGGATTCACGACCTGCCAGGCGCATCGACGCTGCGCCTGCCAGCAACGACAACGCCCCTACGTAGAGCAACCGGACTCCCAACACGAACGGCTGAAATGCCAAGGGCATCAGCGGAATAAACGACAAGGCCAACACGGCGACCAGTCCGGCCGCCAGCCAGAACCGCCTCGGTGCGCGCCGGATGGGCGGTGGGTCACCGTGCCAGGCTCGCAGCAGTCCGCGCCGGCCGATGTAGTAGAACAACCCGACCGCGAGTGCCCCACCGCCCAGGGTCGATGCCTGCTGCAGCAAGTACCACCAGGGCCTGCCGAGCGGACCTGGCTGCAACAGCACGGGAAATCTGGCTACTCCCCAGCCGTGCCCACCGGCCGGATCATGGGTGAACCCGTCCCAGAAGATATGAGTGAACGCACCGATCAGAATCGAGTATCCCGTGACATACCACCGATATCGCACGGCACCGAGTACGCCATAGGCGGGCAGATCGAGCGCGCCGAGCCGTGGCAGATGTGCGGCAATCTGCGCGGCACCCCAACGGATCACCACCGTTGCGACGATTCCCATGGGTAGACACCACCACAGCAACGCCGGTAGTGCATGCGTCTCCGGCATCGAAAAGAACCCTGCCACCGGATAGGAGGCATCGGGAACCGCTGAGCCGACCACCAACGCGACACCATCCAGATGACGAGGCCACCGGATCTTCATCGGGAGCACTGCCAACGCATGCGACGGAAAGGTGAGCGGCACGGCCAAGTGTATCCACTGTCGTTTCAACCCCTTCGGGGACGCGTCCACGAACGCCGTCGTACCTGTGCATCGGCGCGTCCGAGATCGCTCCCACTCTCATGCAACACCCTGAACTCGGTATGGCCTCAATGAGTCACCAGGACAAACCCAGTGCTGCGCTGCCCCTGAGACCACAGGCAGTAGCGGATGTCTCTGGGCCGCTGCCGATCTCACCGCCGACGCCTCGCGCTGGCCGGTTCGGTCAGCGCGGTATGCGGCATGTCAGTCGTTGGTGCTCGTGCGCCGGGAGTGGGGCGGGCGGGATTCGAAACCCGCTCAGCGCGAGGCGCCCCGCATCGGGGGTGAAGGGTGGGGTATCCGGGGCTGGTCAAGCGGTGCGGGTGTCGTGTGTGGCGCGGTTGTCGAGCACGTCGTCCATGTGTGTTTCGGCCCAGTTCTTCACACCGCGCATCATCTGGTGCAGTGAGAGGCCGAGGTCGGTCAGTTCGTAGGAGACCGTGACGGGCACGGTCGGTGTCACGGTGCGGGTGATCAGACCGTCTCGCTCCAAGGCGCGCAGTGTCTGGGTAAGCATTTTCTGGCTGACGCCGGTCAGCAGACGGGCCAGCTCCGAGTAACGCATCGAACCGCCGCCGAGCGCGCACAGGACCAGCGTGACCCATTTGTTGGAAATCCGATCCAGTAGCTGGCGGCTCGGACACGCCGCCAAGAACGCGTCGTACTCCACCTTGGACTGCGCCCGCTTCTGGGCAGTCGTCCTCGTTGCCATCGACCGCTCCTCCGACCCGTGGGTGCCTTACACACTTCGAAGTGCGTACTTCCCATTGGAAAGTTACCTATCCATAGTGAAGCAACGAGCAGTTGTGCACCATTGCGGCTCGATACGAAAGGAGTAAGTTGTGAGCATGCGGTCCACCGCGCTGCCCGGCGGCACCTGGCCCCTGGGAGATCTGACCGTCAGCCGATTCGGCTACGGCGCAATGCAACTCGCGGGCCCCGGGGTCATGGGCCCACCGGCCGACCACGACGGCGCACTCGCGGTGCTGCGCGAGGCGGTGGACCTGGGCATCACCCACATCGACACCGCCGACGCCTACGGGCCACGCGTCACCAACCAGCTGATCCGGGAAGCGTTGCACCCGTATCCCGAATCGCTGCACATCGTGACCAAGGTCGGCGCGACCCGCGACGAGCAGGGCGGCTGGCCCCCGGCCCGAGAGCCCGACGATCTGCGCCGCGCCGTTCACGACAACCTCGAAACCCTGGGGGTCGAGGTGCTCGACCTGGTCAACCTCCGGCTGGGCAACGCCCTAGGGCCCCAACCCGGTTCGCTCGCTGAGCCGTTCGAGACCCTCGTCGAACTCCAGCGCGACGGCCTGATCCGGCACCTCGGAGTCAGCAACGCAACAGACGAACAAGTCGCCGAGGCACAGGCGATCGCACCGATCGTGTGCGTGCAGAACATGTACAACCTCGCCTACCGCCATGACGACGAACTGATCGACCGGCTCGCCGTGGAAGGTGTTGCCTACGTCCCCTTCTTCCCCCTCGGTGGCTTCAGCCCACTGCAGTCCGCGGCACTCGAGAGTGTGGCAGCCCGGCTGAACACGACACCGATATCGGTCGCTCTGGCGTGGCTACTGCAGCGGTCGCCGAATATCCTGCTGATTCCCGGAACCTCGTCGGTGAGGCACCTGCGTGAGAACGTGGCCGGCGCGGGGCTGTCGCTTTCCGATAAGGAACTCATCGAACTGGACGAGATCGGCCACTGATCTGCTTCGCCGCAGCCGACGGCACGGCAGGCAAAAGCGAAACGACGTTGCGCACTCCGAAAGCCGAATCCGCCATTCGGCATGTCAGCGCGTTCGTCCGGCCGCGGCGCTGCCGGTCCGAGCCGACCCGTAAGCGCCTACTGTTTCGAGGGACGCGGGCCAGCACGAATCCGGCTCGGTGGGTGGTTGCGAGTTCGTGGTATCGCCGCAGCCGTGGCCGCGCCGGGTCGGTCGGCCACCACCTTCGCAGTGTCGCTGGCAATGATCTGACCAACGTCATAAGCGAAATTCGCTAGCATCGCCTGGCACTCCGGACGCCAGAATGAAACGTTATGCGCTTAACCACCGCGACCGTCATATTGATGATGGCGGCAGTCCTGCTGACAGGATGTGTTCTTCCGACACGAGGACCCGACCAGACCGAGCGTGACAGCTGGTCACGCGTGATCGAAACTGCCATCCAGGCTCTTCCCGGGGTGGTCGATGCGTCACATTGGTTCGATTACGAGGGCAAGTCCCGCACGTACGCATCCCGGCTCAATGTGCAGCTTTGCGTGACCTGCTGCGCGTCAGTCCGGCAGCCAGTGCAGCTCGTGTGCCAGGGTTTTGGCGACGGTACGGATGCGGCGGTGTAGCGGTGACTGCACGCGCGGGAGGACCAGGTGGATGGTCAAGGTGGGTGCACCCTGCAGCGGTCGCCAGGTGAGACCGGCCGGTTGTGTCGTGACCGCGACTTCACCGGCCGGGGCGAGGGTGAGCCCGTCGCGTAGGTCGCGCTGAGACATGTCGAAAGAGACTGCGGGCGTGTGGAATCGGGGGGTTGGCCGGGTGTCGCGGAACAGTGCGGACAGCTGATCGTGGATCACGGGGTTGGCCGTACGGTCGGGCAGTCGCAGCGGATACGCGGCCGCATCGGCGATCTCGATCTCCGGGTGTTCGGCCAGCGGATGATGCTGCGCCAATTGGACCCCGACGCGCTCACGCCGCAGCAGGAACCGGCGCACGCCACGGCCCGGCTGTTCACCGCGGGTGATCCCCGCATCGATGCGGCCGTCGGCGACCGCGGGAGAGATCTCCGGTGTCGCCATCAGGACCGCGCCGACCTCGAGTCCCGGGCTGCTGCGAATGAGCCTGTCCACCAGGGCCGGTACCGTCTCGGCCCCCGCGCTGAGGCTGTATCCGATGCGCAGCGTGCCCAGTTCACCGGCCCCCGCCTTCCGGGCGGTGTCCCATGCCCGGTCCAGCGCCGCCAGCGCGGGCGGCGCGGACTCCGCCAAAGCCGCACCGGCCGTGGTCAATACGACGCTACGCGTGTTACGAACCAGCAGGCTCGTACCGAGTTCCGCCTCCAATCGGCGCATCCGGGCACTGAGTGCGGGCTGCGCGATCCCGATCCGTGCGGCCGCGCGGGTGAAGTTCAACTCCTGCGCCAGCACCAGAAAGTACCGCAGGCTCACCGTATCCGGCGCCACATGCCCTCCCTGCCGATTGATAACGATCCGTTCTGAGCCTATCGCGCCCCGGTCTTTCCCTCGACCACACATCAAGCCCTAACCTGCGCATATGACGATTCAACCGACCGCGGTAGATGCAGGAGGCAGTCATGCATAAATTGTTGGTCCTCTATCCCAAGCCCGCCGACCCTGACCACTTCCGCGACTACTACGTGACCAAACACCTTCCACTGGTCATGAATTGGCCCGGCCTGCTTGCGTGGCGCTACAGCTTCGACGTGGCGGCGACGACGGGAGAAGCGCCGTATTTCGCGGTCTTCGAAGCCGACTTCGCCGACGCCGCCGCCATGGCCGCGGCGCGGGCGTCGACGCACGGCCAGCGGGCGGCCGCCGATGTCGCCAACTACGCCACCGGCGGTGTGGTCGTCATCCACTATCCGGTGCAGGACGGCACCGGCTAGGCAGGACGGCACGCTCCGGGACGCGTTCGGTCGGCCGTTGCGGGCCAGGTCCGGCTATCGGCGGGACACCGTTCGCGGTTGCCGGTTCGTTGAGCGTCAAAGGTGGGGCCGATGTCCTGGCCGGATGTCACGGTGGTTGGCCGGCGCCCTGCATCAATTCGGCGGCTACATCTCCGATGTCGGGGATCTCACCGACGCGTTGCACCTGGCCAATGAATCCCTGCAGCTGTATCTACGTCTTGATCGCGAGCAGCCGGAATCTTTTGCGCTCCAGGTGGAGCTGGCGACGGATAATCGGGATCTGTTCCTGGACAGGCTAAAACAACAGGGATAGGTGATACTGGGTCGTATCACTCTGCTCGCGCTGTGCGCATATCGACGGCGACATGGTGGCGGGCGGCAGCAGGCCTGCGGCGTCGATACCCTGGCCGGTTCGGCAAGCTCCATCAGCGGCAAAGTAGTGCGTTTGTCGGCCGCTCGACCGTGAACGGCGCAGCTGAAGCAGCGCTCTATGTGGTCTGCGGGTACTGGCCGTCCGGAATGATGCGGCGGGTGTGGGCGTAGACGACGGCATGTACGCGGTCGCGGACACCGAGCTTGGCGAGAATATTGGACACGTGGGTTTTGACGGTCTGTTCGCCGATACCGAGGGCGCGGGCGATCTCGGGGTTGGTGGAGGCCTTCGCCATCAGGATCAGTACCTGGTGTTCGCGAGGAGTGAGTGCAGCGAGTTCTGGTGCGGTGGGGAATGGCTCGATGCCGTGAGTCAGGCGCGTTATCAGGCGGCGGGTCAGACGTGGATCGATCAGTGCGCCATTGTGTGCGGCGGTGCGGACGGAGGAGACGAGGTCTTGACACGGCAGCGTTTTGGTGAGGAAGCCGCTGGCTCCGAGACGTAGTGCGCGGTAGAGGTTTTCGTCGGTGTCCTCGGTGGCGAGGATGAGAATTCGGCTGGTGTTTCCGAGTTCGGCGACTGTCTCGATGGCGGCCGGGTCGCCGAGTCCGGGCATGTCGAGATCGAGGATGGCGATATCGGGTCGCAGTCGTCGCATCTCCCGGATGGCTGCGGCACCGTCGCCGACTTCGGCGACGCATCGCAGGTCCGGCTGCGTATCGATGACTGCCCGTAGGCCCGAACGGAACACGATCTGATCGTTGGCGAGCAGCACCGATATCGTCGTGTCGCGTGCGGCGGCCACGTGGTCGACGTCCGCGGCGTGCGGGTCGATGCCCGCGGTGGCGCTGCGACCGGAGATCGGGGTGACAGCGTGCGCGCTGCCTGCCGACAGCATGGTGGCGCTGATCGCGAGCACGAGCGTGGACACCAGCCGCAACAGCAGAGGGCGTGTCAGTGTGGTCGTGGTCATGTGCACAGTCTGCTTCAGCGTAGGAACCCCGTGTAGTTCTTGTTCATCAGCTGGCTCTCGAGCTGTTTGATCGTGTCGAGGCCGACGCTCACCACGATCAGCACCGAGGTACCGCCGAACACGAAGTTCTGTGCCGGGCTGCCTGGGCCGATGCGCAGCAGCAGGTTCGGTAGCACCGCAACAGCGCCGAGGTAGAGCGAGCCGGGCAGGGTGATCCGGCTCAGGACGAAGTTCAGGTAATCGGCGGTCG
>NZ_JBSGCB010000125.1:0-9849 GCF_053601595.1 Nocardia sp. NPDC004711
GTCATCGAACACGGTGTCCACGATCAACCTCGACATCACGGGAATAGTCGTCGCACAAGGCGATCTGCTCGACATGCGCGTCTCCAACAACTTCGCCTCGGCGGGACGCGGGGGTGAAATGGATTGAGGCAGTACTGATCAGGCGATGCGCCGGTTGGCGGCGCATTCGCGCTCGACCTGACGCTCGCTCGGCAGCGACCGATAGAAGCGGGCGAGGTCCTCGGCGTCGATCGAGATGGTCGAGCCGTAGTAGCGGGCGGCGATCAGGCCGTCCCGCACCAGCTTCCGGAGAGTGGACTCGGCGATACCGGTCGCCTCGGCCGCCTGACGCGTGTTGTACGAAATCTGCTGCGGTGCAGTGACGTCCTCGACGGTCACGATCGACCGTCCCGCAATGCCGTGCGCACGCCTTCGGCAGCGCCCGCGAACTCCTCGAACTGAGCGGCGGTCAGCTCCACGACAGCGTCGAACCACTTGCTGATGACGATGATTGACCCGTACTCGCCCGAGCCGTTCGCATCGTCACCACCACCCACGAGAATGACGGATTCGCTAGCGGTTTCGATCTGCGCGGGCTCGGCCCAGAACACGACGTTCCGATCGCTCACGCTGCACCGCCCTGGAGCAGCTCCAGCTGAGCGTTATTGAGCAGACCGACCGCGCGCGCGAGCGCGTCCGCATGGAATACCTTCACGTACAGGGTCTGGCGGACCTGGCCGTTGTGATGACGGGGCGCGTCATGCTGCGGGCGCTGGTCGAACCACTCCAAATACGGTGCGTAGGCGCGGTGTTCGTACTCCTCGACCAGGCGGGCCTTGCCCTTCGACCACCGCTTGCCGATCAGAATCCGGTAGATCATCTTCTTCGTGCGCAGCAGCTGGAACGTCGTCGGCTCGGTCAGCCCGAAGAGGTGACCCCACGACTCGATGGTGATGATGTCGTCGTTCTCCGCGACATGCCGATCCACGTAATCGACCTTCGGAGCGTCGACTGCGACCTTCTCCTCCAACTGTAACGTGCGAGCCTCCGCGATCTCGCGGGCCTCCTCGGCGTCGATCACCATGCGCGCCAGCGCCTTCCGATCAGGAAGAGCGGCGGGGCTGACTGGCGAACGCTTCATCGCCCAGAACTCACGGACGAGCCGCTTCTTGAAGTCCTTCACGACTGGGCTGTTGCGCATGTAGGTGAGGAGCAGAGTCGCATGCTCCTCGTTCAGGACGGCATACGTGACATCGCCGCCACCATGTTGGCCCGCCAATCTTGGTCGCATTTCAAATGCGGCCAAGCCGAACTCCTCGAAATCGGCCAGGTTGTCGCGGATGAGCTGAAGCACGGCTCGGTGCTGAACCTGCGTGCCCTCGGCGACGATCAGGGACGTGGTCGTCGGGGTTCCATCGGTCATGGCCACCAGCGCCGGACCAATCGAATGCTTGTTCTCGCTGGTAGGTGGGGTGCTACAGTGCACGGGCTCCGGCCTCCTCAAGGGCTGGGGTTGTTGAGGCGGCGGCACCCAGGTGTTCTTGGCGGAGTAGCTGGGTGCCGCCCTTTAGTTCTGCGACCCGTCGAGGTCGGTACAGAGTGTCGATTGCGCCATACGGAAGCCCGTAGGCAATCTCGAGTGCTTCAAGCAGCTCACTGGGTGCTCCATGGTGGCCGTTCTCGACTGCGCTGATCGCACCGCGGGTGTAGCGACGACCGGTCTCTTGCTCGATACGATCGATCACCGCGTCGAGAGTCAGGCCAGCCGCCATGCGGAGGTAGTGGATTGGGACATGTGGGGGGATCTTCGTCGGCCGACGATCGGGTGGACTTGACCGCGCTGTGATTGAAGATTGCACGACGGGGGACACTACCGGCAAACTGCCGAAAAGTCCAAGCTTAATCCTTGGAAAACTTCTAATTAGGGTGCCATTCTGCGACCTTTTGCAAAGATGCGGCATAACCACCTTTTGAAAATCAAAGGATGTGAGGCTTGGGTTTGCCGAAGATCTAAGGCATGCTTGATCCATGGCAAATAACCTAGTGGCGCGGCTCGGCACCTACATCCAGGCCCGCCGACACGAACTTGGCATGAGCCAGATCGACCTTTGGAAAGCTGGTGGGCCATCCAATAGCACATTGACCGCCCTTGAGTCCGGAAGTGCAACGAGCATCAGTACGAACACTCTGCGGAAGCTTGACCACGCTCTCGGATGGGAGCCAGGTTCTGGTGCCAAGATCTTGGCTGGCGGCGAACCCGAGCCTTCGCAAGCAAGTCCTCCTCCGACTGCCGAACCGGTGCCAGACGCGGCGGACAACGGGGGCTACCGCGTCGAAGCAGATGGGAGCACCAGTTGGTCGATGTCGATCCCGAACAAGGCCCCATCTCTGCAATCTATGGTCGCCCTACTGTTCAGTCTCACGTCCCTGGCAACCAAGGCGAAGGACATGGAAGAGGGGACCGCGACGCTGCCCGAACTGCTTGAGGCAATCAACAAAACGCAAGAGGCCGGCGGTGCAGTTATCGAGGAGTACATGGGCGGGCGCGAGAGGATTCGAGACCTCTACCGCGGCCTTGAGTTCATAGTGAGCCAGATGGAGTAGGCGGACCAGTCAATCGACAAGCATTCCGTGATCCGAAAGCTGACGCCCGCAGTCCCCCAACCCTCAGATTCGACCGAACCGCCCGCCACCAAATCGCAACCGAGATTCACCCGGCCCAATCAATCCAGGTCGGTCAATGTGGACCAGCCCATCCACCGTGAAGGCGAGGCGCCGGCCACGGCCGAACCCAAGGACTTCGGTGAGGGCCCGCCGACGCGCAAGCAAGGCCCTGGCGCGGCCACGCAGCCAACCGAACAGGGGCCGGTGAAGCGCTTCTCCATCAATGGATACGAGTTCATCGACGATGGCACCGAGCCCGAATACCGAGAGGAAGAGGAGCTGGCCGCGTTCGAGCCCGAAGCCGGTGACGAGGACAAGCGGGACGAGGACGACTGGGACAACATCCCGTAGCTAGTTCGAGGAGTTCGGAGGGGTCGCGTTTGAAACGCGACCACAACCCGCAGGTCGGATCAAGGGCGTCGGCAATAGCGACACCCCTTCCCTTGGCGCGATCGGTCACAGACCTACCCGCGCAAAACCCTAGCAACCTCACTCGAACGTGTGTTCCACTCCAGTCATGGGGAACGCCTTAGCAACGGATGGCCATCACTGGGACCCGTGGCGACACCTCCGCCGCCACTACCCGCACATCCCCGTGATCTGCACAAAGAAGCTGAAGGGCAAAAAGCGTGGTGCGATCACGCGCCGCGGAATCCTCATCGACCAAACACTCGGCCAGGCCGCACGACGATGCACCCTCACCCACGAAATCATCCACCCCGAACGTGGACCCGCTCCGCGCGGCACACGACTCGCAGCCCGCGAAGAGCAAACCGTCAGAAGCCTCACCGCCCGGCGACTGATCACCCTGCCCGCGCTCACCGAAGCCCTGATACGGGTGCCGCCCGACGACCCGCACGCGCTCGCCGAGGAACTCTGGGTCGACATGCCCACGCTCATCGGCGAATTCGCCGCGATCATGACCGAACGGCGCGGCAGCGACCTCGACGCATGGATCAAGCACGTCCGTGACGCGGACTCGCAGGACTCGACCCATTCCTGCGCGGCCTGGAAAAGAACCGCGCCGCTGCCGTCGCAGGCCTCAGCCTGTGCCCTACAGCAACGGGCCAATCGAAGGCGTCAACACCAAAACCATTCTGTGGAATCTGAAATGTCAAGTTGGTGAGGGTTTTCCGTGGCGGACGCCGACGATCGGCAGCTGGATGCCGCCCGCAGTGCCAGCTTGGGGTGTCTGGCGCGGTGTGGGAATATCGGCGAGCCGCTGCAGCAGCCGGTCGAGGGCGGTCTGGCCGTCGTGGACGGCAGCTTGTTCGTCGTCGGTGAGCGGGATACTGATGAGCATCCGTTGAAGATTCGATTTGGCTTGCAGCAGTTGAGCTTTGCTCGATTCCTTCGGGGTGTAGAAGTCGCAGCGGGCGCAGGCCATGCGGTGCGGGCATTGCTCGAAGAAGCTGTAGGTGCAGTAGCCGTGGCCGAGGTCGTAGTGCTGCCAGGGTTCGCCGGTGGCCGCGGCGCCGCTGGTGACGGCGTCGCGGTCGACGAGGACTTCGATGGTGCGCATGTTGCGGGCAAAGTAGCCGGCGTCGTCGTATGCCTTGGTGAGGGTGTTCGGGTTGATCTTGGCGTAGAACTGAGTCGACTGTGGTGACCGGTGACCGAGCCATGCCTGCAGCTCGAACAGAGTCATCGGTTCCATGGCGTTGTAGAGCTAGCTCGCGATGGTCGATCTGGCGCGGTGGCTGGTGATGGCGCCGCGGACGTCGGCGGCGGGAACTCCGGCTTTTTCCACAGAAAAACCAAACTCATCTAACGACAAATTATGGCCGAGCAGGATTCGACCGACTCAGGCACCGCATCCTGCCGGCCTGACCACGCCGGGTCACCATCACCGAAAGTGGGCCAGAGCCCCGGAAACTGTGGAACCGTCGCGAGTTCCGCGCCTTTCTCCTCAGTGCTCAAGCCCTCTACGTCCAACTGCTCACTGAACCGACGCTGACCGCCGCCGGAGGTCTGCCGCTCATGGTCGACAAGTGGGCCGCCGCGTTTGACGACACCACCGTCGCCGACATCCAGGCCGACCTGAAGCCGCTGCACGCCGCCGGATTTGTGATCGTCGACGCCGAGACCTTCGAAGTCCTGCTGGCTGGTATCTCGACCTGGCCGGCCTCATCCGCCACCCGCACCATCTCAAGGCGCCCTGCGCGCGGCCGACGCCGTTGAAGTCCCGTGTTGCGTAAGGCGCTGGGTATCGACCTGCTTGCCCTCGGCCTAACCGGCGAGGCAGAAGCCTTCGACGAGCGGCTCATCGGATCCGGATCCGGATCCCATCCCGATCCCACCTCGATCCCAACTGAATCCGAGGCTATCGCGATCCTGGAGGAGGCCCGCCGTGCCTGAGATCGCCGACCACATCGTCATCGACTACGACCGCCAGAAGCTGCTGATCGACGGCAGCGAATTCCCGTGGTACTGCAGCGAGGACGGCCCGATCCCGAACGTGTTGCCCCGGTGTGGGGCGCATGGTGACGGTGACCTTTCTCGCCCGCAAGGTCGACATGGTCGGCCCACCGAAGCTGCCCGCTGCGGCCGGCTGCGACTCGCGCGGCAACCTTCGCACCTTCGAGGGACGGGGCGCGCTGATCGCTCGGGCGAGTGACACTCGCGCCGGCGTGCAGGGCTGGCGCGACATGGCCATTAATCCGCGGTTCATCGTCATGTACGACGCTGCGCTCGCCGTGTTCGACGCCGAGGAGGTCGATGATGCCTGAATTCCCTGACCGCAGCCCTGCTTTCGATGACCGCGCTTACTGTGTGGAGCGCGACGAATGCCGCATCACCGGCGAGTGGCTCTGCGTGCTCGCCACGTCTGCCGGTCGCTGGTTGCGGCCCCTGGCACGGGAGGTACTCGACCTCCGCGCCCGCGTCGCTGAGCGCGATCGCCTGGCCGCTGAGCGCGCCGTGTACCGCCAGGCCGTCGCCGCCGTCCGCGCGCCGCTGACCCGGATCTGTCCGACGACTCCGAGGAGCGCGGCGGGGCGTAGGAGACCTACGGCAGCGCCGGAGACCGCCTGCGCAAGGCGTAGGTCGCCGCGATCGCCCCTATCACCGCGTTGGAGAACCCGCATGCTTGACCAGATCCATCCCGATGCCCCGAACGTTGTGCTGTACAGCAAGCCGGGCTGTGGCCAATGCAGCGCCACCGTGAAAGCGCTTCTGGCATGCGGTATTCCGTTCATGACGCTGGATGTCACGACCGACGACAACGCCGCCGACCGGGTCCGCGACCTCGGCTACCAGTCCTTGCCTGTCATCGTCGCCGGCGACATGCACTGGTCCGGGTTCCAGCTCGACAAGATCGATCAGCTCGCCTACGCGCTGCGGAACTGGACCCCCAGCGCGCCCATCACTGAGGAGGAACTCGACAATGATGCAGCTTGACCGCGACCGCATCGCCGAAGGTCGGCGGCTGCTCGCCGCCGCGACACCCGGACCGTGGTTCGTTGCAGAGCCTTCGATCGCCAACCCGGCCGATGTGCGAAGCGTCGGGCACGGTCCGGTCTGTGCGATCGGCGGCCGTGAAGGCGGCGAAAACGATATCCCCGCTGCGGCCGACGCCGAGCTGATGGTGCACATGCGGAACACGCACGGGCAGCTGCTCGACGACCTGGAAGGGAGCGTCGACCTCTTCCGCGAATGGCGTGATATCGCGCTCCGCCGCAAGCAGGAACTCGCCGAGGCCCGCGACCGCATCGCCGAGCTGGAGAAGCAGGCAGGCCACCGCGTCATTGCGACCGCGCAGATCGCGAACGAGCCGACCGGCACTGTCCTGCTGTCCGCGCAGGGCGACGTCGCCTCTGTGGACCACGGAGCTTCCGGTGAGTGGCTCGGCGGTGATACCCGCGTTCGTTTCCTGGACTTCCAGTCTGGCCCGTGGGAGTTCGTCGAGTTTTTGCCGGACGGCCAGTGGTCTGTTCTGTGGCAGCCGGATGAGCGACCGATGGCTGAGCACCTGCACACCGTCACGATCACCCAGGACGAGGGCGCCACCTGCCCGCGCATCGAGTTCGTGTGCGCCGGAGACCGTACCGCGGCATGCCACCGCTACCCGGACTGCGACTGTGACAGCTGGGAATCGGACGATGACGAACACCCACACCCGTACGTCGAGCACGAGAAGTGCTGGATGCAGGACTGGTTCGACAACCACGGCACCGACCCGGCCGACGACACCCTCGCCGAATGCGACATCACCCCTGGCATGTCGGGGCCGATCAAGACCAGCTTCTGCTGGGACTACGTCGAATGGGAGTTCATCAGCCAGCCGGAGGTGACCGACCATGTCTGACCGTGCTACCGATCAGCAGATCGACAAGTGGGAAGCCATCGTCGACAACTGGTTCTACGGGTGCGGGGACAGCGCTGTCGCGGGCGAGATCATCGACGCGCTCCGGGCGGAACACACTCGTGTCACCGAGCTGGAGCGGGAGGCCGGAGCGCTGCTCGGCAGGTGGTTGGCGGTGTCCGCCCACAACTCGGAGC
This sequence comes from Nocardia sp. NPDC004711, assembly GCF_053601595.1. Classification (NCBI taxonomy): domain Bacteria; kingdom Bacillati; phylum Actinomycetota; class Actinomycetes; order Mycobacteriales; family Nocardiaceae; genus Nocardia; species Nocardia sp. NPDC004711. Next base: position 7,144 of record NZ_JBSGCB010000125.1, read on the forward strand.
TGGCGGCCCGGGTCTCCGCACGGGAGATCCGCATCGCCGAGCTGGAGAACGCTCTTGCCGAGAAACGCGCGCAGCTTGCGGAAATGGACTGCGAACACGCCCGTATCGCCGGGCTGGAGCAGCAGGCCGTTCCATGGCGCTGCATGGCGACCACCAGCATGGCGAACATGGTCCGTGACGACCACCGCGCCGTCTGGTGCACGCTGCCGAACGGGCACGCCGGCCTCCATCACGCCGAGATCGAGATCGAGGTGCCGATTGGCAGCGCGGAATTCACGAAGGCCATTCGCTCCCAGATGCATTGGTCGGATGTTCAGGAGCCGTCCAGTCAGCCAGAGGTGACCACGTCTGACCAGACTGAACCCATACCCACCCAGCAGCCCGAGCAGTGCTGGCACGTGCATCTGTTCTGCGGGCGCTGCGAGTTGTACGCCTATCCGGAGGGCACCGATCACGAATGCACCGGGCGCCGATTCCACCCGCATTTCGGCGCGGGAGTCGAGCATCTGTGCATGCGGACCTACGCCGATGAGACTGTGACGGATTGGCCATTCGGCCCGGTAGGTGAGTTGGGATGAGTGAGATCACCGCGCACCGCCGAACCGCCTGGCATGGCCGCGACTACATCGAAGTCACGATCACCACGCCCAGGCACCAGGAAACGATCCAACTCCAAGCGGAAGACGCGCTCGAGTTCGGACACCGACTGGTCGACCTGTCCGCCGCCGAGCAGGAGCGGGCTGACCGTGGCTAATCCGACCACCCGGCTCCGCTGCGCCCGCAAGTCCCACGAATGCACCTGCGATCGCTGGATCCAGCCGGGCGAGCAGTACTTGGAGCACAAGGAATTTCCCGGCGGCGAATCCGGATACGCCAATGCCGCAGGGCATCCCGTATGTCTCGCCGAGTGCTATCGCTGCGCGGTCCGCTGCGGGTGTGAATCCCTGCTCACCGAAGGTAAGGACGACTAGGCGATATGAGCCAGCGCAGACCCTGGTACGAGGACTTCGACAAGGTATACGACCGCGGATCGCGCCCGTCCGTCGCGCCCCGTATCACCAACTGCAAGTGCAAGTACTGCCAGTCCCGCTCCATCCCGCCCACTCAGCCCGTTGCGCCGACGCCGAGAGGTGTTGTCGGCGCGGCTCTTTCGATCCTCCGCAACATCACCAAAGGGGCCGGCGCATGACCACGCCCGAACCGATCGCAACAGTCACCCGCTACGACGTGTGGTGCCTGCCCGAAGGGCCCGAGGAGCGCAAGCACTTCACGATCCCGGCCACGTGCGCCCCGTCCGGTGGGTGGATCGTCGGCAGCCAATACGAGTGGTTCGACCTCCTGGGAAGACCGTGCGATAAGCCGGTCGAGATGCCTCTGCGCGTGTTCTGCCACGGCGACACGAACGATCAGCCCACTTGGGAGTGGCTCAAGCGGGTGGTGCGTCTCTGGGATGAGAGGGAAGAGATCATCGATAGACGCCCGAATGGTCCCTGAATAAGAGTAACCTCACCGAATTCACTCGCGATGTCGGCAACTCCTAAAGACTGACCCCCTGGCGAATTCCGAACCTTAACCCCTTGTCGGGGTTGACGCTTGCGGGGTGATTGCTATCGAGGACTGGGCTGAGATCCGTCGGTTGCATCGGGCGGAGGGCGGGCCGATCAAGGAGATCGCGCGCCGGTTGGGAGTGGCGAGAAATACGGTGCGTGCGGCGTTGGCGTCGGACCGGCCGCCGAAGTACGAACGCCCATCTCGGGGCCGGGTGGTGGACGCCTACGAGGCGCGGATCCGGGGGTTGCCGGCGGAGTATCCGCGGATGCCGGCGTCGGTGATCGCCGAGCGGATCGGCTGGCCATACACGCTGAACCCGTTACGGATCCGGCTGCGTGAGATCCGTCCGGAGTACGTCGGGGTCGATCCGGTGGATCGGGTCGTCTCCGAACGGGGTCGGTCACGCAGTGCGATCTGTGGTTCCCGGCGACGCGGATCCCGGTCGGTCGAGGGCAGGAGCGAGTGTTCCCGGTGCTGGTGATGACGCTGGGTTCTCGCGGTTCATGGCTGCGGCGATGCTGCCCTCACGGCAGGGCGGTGATCTGATATCGGGGATGTGGTTGCTGATCTCGCAGATGGGTCGGGTGACGAAAACCCTTGTCTGGGATCGGGAATCGGCGATCGGCGGGACCGGGAAGGTGACCGTGGCCGCGGCGGCGTTCGCGGGAACGCTGGCCACCCGCGTCCAGCTTGCTCCGCCCCGCGATCCGGAATACAAGGGCATGGTCGAACGCGCGAACGGCTACCTGGAGACCTCGTTCCTCCCGGGTCGAACTTTCACCGGCCCTGGCGATTTCAACGAGCAGCTGACCGTCTGGCTGGAGCGGGCCAACACGCGCACGGTCCGTTCGATCCAGGGTCGTCCGGTCGATCTGTTCGAACCCGACTATCTGTCGATGATCGCGCTGCCGCCGATGACTCCGTCGATCGGATTGAATCAGCGAATCCGTTTGGCGCGTGACTATTATGTCCGCGTCGACACCGTCGACTACTCGTTCGATCCGCGGGTGATCGGCCGGTTCGTCGACGTCACTGCCTCGCCGCAAACGGTCACGGCCTTTTGCGACGGCCAGGTCGTGGCCCGCCACGCCCGGTCCTGGACCAAACAGGACGTGGTCACCGATCCCGACCACGCGAACCTCGCCGCGCAGCTGC
>NZ_JBSGCB010000126.1:0-9629 GCF_053601595.1 Nocardia sp. NPDC004711
CGGCCTCGCAGGGCAGAAAGAGCCCGGCGCAGGACTCCCCGGATCGGGATGCCGGTGTGCGAGTGGAGTACTTAGATCGCGATCTGTGGAACGTAGTGTCATGCCGCATACCGCGCTGACCGAACCGGCCAGCGCGGGGCGTCGGCGGCCGGAACCTGGTGCGGTGCAGAACGCACGCTCAAGCCGAAAAGCGAGTGGTGCGTGGCTGGTGTTACCGACTGGTTGCGGTTGGTGTTCCCTCCGGCACTTTGGTCAGATGGTCCAGGTGATCGGGTAATTGGTGTACGTCGCGGTCTCTGCCGTGAACGTCACGCCTACTGCCCGGAAGTCGTCGCGTGCCTTTACCCGCATCTCCTTCAGCTCGTCCATCTGCGCCGCATGCTCTTCGGAGTCCCATATGCTCACCTGGGAGAGCGATCCTTCGGGGGAGACGCCCGCGTACCAGTGAAGAAGACCCGGCAGTCGCAGGATTGCCGGGATCAGGTATTCCGAGGTCTTCTTGTCCGCAGCGACGACCGCGTCGTACAGGCTTGGATCGAAGGTGACGCGCCCGACGCGGACGACGGCAGTTGCTGGCAACGACTCTGTCATCGCGTTCGATTTCCTCTCGGCAATGCTGGAAGATCTTGCTTCCCAGACGATCCCACCGTCAGGGCTGATGGATCAATATCGATCTTCGGAGCGACCGATAAACCAGACTTATCTGTTGGGTTGCGCAAGCGACCGCGATAATCGGCTGATGCGGGCTGGCCGTCGACGGAACCGACCACTGTGCAGGAACATCCACTACTGCCGCTGACGGCGCTGACCGAACCGGCCGACGCGGGGCATCGGAAGATCAACTGGCTGTGCCGATCCGAGGCCGGCGGAACGTCCGCAACTGCTGATGACCGTAGTGACACATGCGTCGAGAGCGACAACGGCCGAGCGGCTTCGTCTTCGACGACGCCGCCGGCAAGCTCATCGAGGTCGTCTCCTGGCCTCCCAGGGGAACCCCGTACGTCGTTCCTTCGGTGAGATTTCTCAGGCGGCGGACGGGTTTTCGAGGACGATTGCGACTCCTTGACCGGATCCGATGCAGACTCCGATCGCGCCGTAGCGCGCATTGCGTTCCCGCAGTTCGGTGGCCAGGGTGAGGACGTAGCGGGCGCCGGTGGCGCCGAACGGATGACCGATTGCCACCGCGCCGCCGTTCGGTGTCAGCTTCTCGTCGGGGATGATGAAACCGTCCAGCTGGTTGGGCAGTTCACGCAGCACGCCCAGGGCTTGGGCGCTGAATGCCTCGTGTACTTCCCACACGTCGATCTGCTCGGGTGTCAGGCCCGCACGTTGGATCGCCAGAGGCAGAGCCCACGCCGGAGCCAGACCCATGTAGAGCGGATCGATCCCGTACACCGCGGACGACACCACCCGCGCCAGCGGTTCGACGCCGAGTTCGCCTGCTCGTTCACCCGAGGCCAGCACCAGTGCGCTGGCTCCGTCGGTCAGGGGGGTCGAGTTCCCTGCGGTCATCTGCGTCGTCCCCGGCTGCGGGGGCAGCACCGCGAGCCTTTCGGCGGTGGTGTCGTCGCGGATGAATTCGTCGTGCTCGAACAGGCGGGCGGGGCTCTTCCTAGTCGCGGCGATCTCTATCGGCATAATCTCCTTGGCCAGCCGCCCGGAATCCCTGGCCGCCTTGGCATTTCGCTGCGTCCGCAGCGCGAACGCGTCGATTTCCTCTCTGGTCAGCCCGTACCGGTCGGCGACGTTCTGGGCTGTCTCGATCATTCCGATGTAAGCATTGCGCGCCAGCAGCGCCGGATTGGCGGGACCGCCCGCACCCGCCCACATGGTGTCGAGCAGGATGACCGGGCCACGGGGGCCGAACGGGCTGTCGCCCTTCATGTACGCCCATCCCGACCGCGACATCGACTCGACGCCACAGGCGATCCCGACGCCCAGGTCCCCCGCTTTGATCGCGTGCGCGACATTGATGGTTGCACTCAGCGACGACCCGCAGAACCGGTTGATCGTCGCCCCGGCCACCGTGTCGGGGAATCCCGCCGCCAGCGCCGCCCACCGCGCGACATCGCCCATACCTTCGTGGGCCGGATTGACGCAGCCCGCGACAATGTCCTCGATCTGATCGAGACCCACGCCGACGCGTTCGCACGCACCCTTCATGGTCATCCCCAGCAGGTCGTCGGCCCGAATGTGCGACAGCGAACCACCGTACCGGGCGAAGGGGGTCCGAACACCACCGAGCACAAACGCTTCCGCCATCACGATCTCCTTCGACAGTGTCCACAGGGTCTCAACGAGCGAGCCGTCGTTGCCGCTTCCGATCTTGCCTCGATTCCGAGGAAATCCGCCACACCGGCGCAGACCGACGGCGCCGAGACCGCTGTCGTTCGGGATTGGGCTGCTCGGATCCGCGGCGTAACGGAAGATCGACCGGCCGCACCGGTCCGACTGCCGCGGAACGTCCGCAACTGCCGATGACAGCCAACTTCTCGGCTACGAGCGAGTTGACCGAGGATCTGCGATCTGGCAGGTGCCGAAATCGGACGGCCTGAGAGCGGTTGTCCGACTGCGGGTCCGGAGATTGTGGGCGTCCGTGCCCGCAGTCGAACAGGTTGGTCAGAGGCCGAGCGCCTTCAGCAGGCCGCCGATCACCGGGATGGAGTCCGCGCTGTCGGTGCCGCTACCGGAGCTGCCGGGAGTCTTGCAGCCGCTGGGGCCGGTGGGGGCGCTGCTGAACTCAAGTCGGAACTGCTTGTGGCCCACCATGATACCGTCGGGCGAGCCAGCGTGGGCGGTCAGATCGACCTCACCGAGATTCTTGGGTGTGTACTGAATGGTCGCCACGCCATTGGTGAAGGTGGTCGTCCCCACGATGGTGCCCGGGAACGCGCCCTCTTCGATGTAGGCGGTGGCCCCGGAGAACGACGACATCTGGTCGGCCGGCAGCGTGAATGTCACCGTGTAGGCGGTGCCCGGGTGGTGCACCTGACCCTGAATCGTGAACTCACCATTGGCCAGACTGCCGCCGGTCGGCTCGCACACGGCGGGGGCGGCCGTTTTCGGCAGGGCCGCAACCTGAATCGCGGGTCCACCACCCTGGGTGATGTACTCACCGGTCGCCGACCGCTCCACGACATTGATGAAGTGCTGGCCCGTGGTCGCCGGATAGTAGGTGACCTGCGCGGTGCCGCCGCTGACAGTCTGCGGACCACCACCGACCAGGACATACGACGAGTAGTTCGACCCATCCAACTGGTAGTCGTAGAAATAGACCAGCGCGCTCGGGTCCGACACCGAGGCCGAGAGCGTGTACACGTTCGGATCACCGCCGACCCCGGGCGTCCATGTGGTCGCCGTGATATCTGCGGACGCGCCGGGCACACCGATCGCACACCCGGCCGCAGCGATTGCGAATCCGGCCATTGCCGAGCCCACCCGACGGATTCGATTGGTCTTCAAGAGAGGTAGTCCCTTCCATTCTTCTTCGGCGTCATTGCAACGCCGCAGAAGAATCTAGGAACTCCCCTCGACGCACACACCCCGGCAAGGGGCGCTGACCGATACGCATACCTATTCATGCCACCGGGCGGTCCGGCCTCGGCTGACCACCAAACCTCTCGGCAGCGATCCGCCGGACGATCATCGAACCGGACCCATCGGTGTGGCAGGTTGCGTGCCTACCTCTCTCCTCGGCGGTGGGCGCGGCGGCTGCTGGGGGCATTACCGCTTCGGGGCCGCCTTCCAGGAGTTTTCACGAAGCCTGCTTCATTCGAGGATGGGGACGCCGAGTTCTTCGGCCTTGTCGGCCTTCGAGCCGAGGGAATCGCGGATTACGACGAAAGCTGTTTTTTCGAGACGGATCCGGCTGCTTTGCCGCCGCGGATGAGGATTGCTTCCTTTGCGCCGTCTCGGGTGAAGGTTTGGAGGAGCCGGTTACGACTATGGAGCGGCCCTCGAGGTTGCGGTCGATGGATTCGTCGCGTTCGTCTTCCATGCGGACTCCGGCGGCGTAGTCCAGGAACGGGACTACGACCGCGCCCAGCACCCCGAATGGCTCAGGCATTGGTGGACACGGTGGACCGAGCGGCATTGTGAGGCGATTGAGGACCATTGGTCCTCGATGCCTGTCGAGTAGCGTCAGAACATCCGCTTCTGCCGCATACCGCGCTGACCGAACCGGCCAGCGCGCCGCGACGGAAGATCAACTGGCCGTGGCCATCCGAGCCGGCGGAACGTCCGCTACTGCCGATTATGTGTTGATTTCACCACCAACGTAGGTCACCGGCCTGAAGCTTGGGCCGGGAGCTGTGTGGGCTTGACAGCATCGAATATGGTTCGCGCATGGTTCCAATGTGGCGAATCACGTATGTCAGAGCGGCCCTTCAGCAAGGGTCCTGGCGTGCCGCCGCTCGCGGGCTGGCGAGTTGGCTCGTGAAGGTCGGGGCCCTGGCGGTGGTTGTCGGGGTCGCGTTGACGGTCGTGACAGTCGTATCGGGCTCCGCTGCAAGAGGACTCGTGATCGCGTTCTGGGTGGTACTCGTGATAAGCGTCGTGCTTGCCGCGGGCGGGCTCTGGGCGTGGAGGGTCAGTGAGCTCGTCGATAAGGAGCACGCTCATCAGCGTAAGTCGTTTTGTGTCAAGCGGTTCGGTCGGTGCCCTGGCCTGTCGTCGTCCCGGCATAGCGGTAATTGGGTTGGTGGCCCTGCAGCGTGTAATCGGGTTGTGGTGACGACGGGCCGGGGCTGCCCGTGATGAGCGACGAGATCACACTCGGGTGTCTCGATGCCGCGGAGGGCTCGCCCCGACCGACCGCTCGACGCGCCTGCGGTCAGGCGGCGGTCGAGATCAGGGTGGGTTTCGTTGTGCCGTGGGTGGCGATGTTGGGATCCCAGGGTTGACCTGTGGTGATGACGGCGTGCAAGTGCCGCAGGATGGCGGCGGCGATCACGGTTTGCGCTTGGGTCGGGGTGAGCCGGTTGGTGTCACGGCTGGTCAGATGCTTGTAGCGGGCGGCATAGACCGGATTGGCGCGTTGGATGCCCCACACCGCCCGCCAGGCGGCGACCCGCAGGCCGGGCCGGCCTTGGCCGGTGAGTTTGGTGCGGCCGGGAAGGTCCCCGATCTTTTGCCCTTACGGGGCTGTTCCGACCGGCCAGGCCGAGGCCGATCGAACGCCATCATGCCGAATATCGCGCACCGGCACGTCGCTCATGCCTGGCTACACGCAGAAGACGGCGATGCGCCGCTAATGCCTTTCCACAGCGGCTTCTTTCGTCTCCTCCGATCCCGCTGAACGGGCCCTGTCACGGCATGGGATGAATTCGATCCGGTGGTGGGAATTGATCGGGTGTGTCGTCGGTCAGTGAGTAATACTCGAGGCCGGTTAGCTTTCCTTCCTGAACGAACAGGAGGATTCCTCCGTCATCGGTCACGGCCTCTATAACCGGATTGGCTACGTTCGGAGCGGTGGGTGCGCTCGGGCCGACCATGAGGTCGATAGTGGGGCAGCCGCAGCGACACTTCCCGACGACCTTGGCCGTGCGCACCTGCGCTCGCAGTTCGACAGCGCCCGGGAAATCTCCCTCCAGCATGGCGCGCAGAGCGTCCTGCTCGTTAACGGTCAGTTCTCGTTCCACAGCTCAAGTGTGGTGGATGGAGTCTGGACGTCCAGCGCGATCGACCGGACGGTCGGCCATGGGTCGTGATCGCGACCCTACGGCGCGGTGCGAAGAACGTCCGCAACTGCCGCATACCGCGCTGACCGAACCGGCCAGCGCGAGGCGCCGGCGGCCCGAACCTGGTGCGCCGCAGAACATCCGCTACTGCCGAGTTCAGGATGCGCTCACTGCGTGGTGGGCATGGCCAGCAGTCCGGCGAGGCCATCGCGGCCGGCCTAGTCCTCGGCTTTCTGCGCGAGCATCCGCATGTACCGGTGGAGGAATTCACCGTCCGCGACGGGGCCGGTGGAGTCGAGCCAGTAGTCAGCGATGACCGACGGAGCGAGTAGGTCAACGGCAATGATCGCCCGCCGGAGCAGTTCCAGACGCGCGGGGTCTTTGGTGTCGGCCCGAAACCAAATACTCTCGACCAGAGGCTCATCGCCGTTCAACTTGATGAAACAGGATGCGTCTACGCCGTAGCAGTAGGCGTCATCCTCGTAGATGCCCATCGGGTCCCGTCTACTCTCGTCGAACCCTGCCGACGCCGTCGCGACGAACCGCCGGACCCGCGGCATGATCGGTGCCAGTACCGCATCGACCTGTGCGAACGTCAGCCCTGCCTCCGCGTAGTCGTGCTCGGGCGCCGCGATCTCGTGCACATCGGTCCAGCCGATGCTGTCCGGCGCGCGGTTGGCACCGCTCGCGACCTCGCTCGCACGCAAGTCGCCCGCCAGTTCGGTGGCGGCCGACAGAGGGTGAAGGCAGCGCATGCCCCACTCGTCTTCGTGGATATGAATCTTCGTCACGGCGGCGAACTCGTCGGTCACGCGGCCCACCCTGTCATGGAACGCGCACTACCGACACCAGACCGCCCCTGCGGCACACACTTCAGGCCAGCAGCAAACGACGTGTAATGCCGCTGATCGTACTGACCGAACCGGTCGGAGTGTGATCGCTTACGGGATGCAGTCGTAGCCGTTGACGTAGGCAGGAGCATTCGCGATGTTGCCGGAGATGGTGAGGAACTCGATGGGCTTGCCGTCGAGGCCAAGGGGCGCTGGAGGTTGCTTTCCGCAGTTGTAAGTGATCGGTGTCGGGCTGCGTTGGGTGATCTGCCAGGGACCTCTCATCGTATTGTCCTGTCCGGCAGTGCCTTCTGCGGGTTGGCAGTCGCCGCGGCCGGTGATGACGACGGTATCCCCATCCTTGTAACCCAGCGGCTGCACGACGATGGCCTCATTGCATACGTACGTGGGGATCGGGGCGCGACTGTCGTCGGCGGTCTCGCATGCGGTGAGAAGTGTTGCGACAGTGATTCCCCCGAGAGCGGTCAATGTCTGCGTCATGCTCATGCTTCGAGGTCCTTCGTGTGGCGTGCGGCTGGACCCGTATCGACTTTGACCAACACCGTTATCCCTCGTCCGCTCGATGCGGGCGGCGTGACGATCCAAGACGAGTGACAATGTCTACCCGGTGAAGCGGGCCGCCCCCGGGAGAGTGACGCTCCCGAACCCCTCTATGACCACGGCCGACTGCCCTGTCCGGGCGTCCTCGGCGAATTCCTGCCAAGTGGTCGGCACACCGGAGTCGATGACGGGTTCCTCCGAATTGACGTCGTACGCGTCTTCGTCCGCTGCCGGGTCCAGCTGTTCATCAGCCAATTCGACCACTCCCAGGCGCCGGAACTGATGATAGAACACGCTTTCGATCCGTTTCAGCGTTGACAGCGGACCTCAGGCGCCGGGCATCAGAAGATCAACGGGCACAGCGAGATCCAGTCGGCGCGAGATCCCCGGTGCGATCAGCGCGCCAGGTCCGGGTGCGCCCGACCGGTGACCACGGGCATGTCGACGAAGGTCAGCAGGCCGGGTTCGGCAGCACAGACGTAGGGGATCGAGTTCACGCAGTGCGCCGCGGTCACGACGATGCCGGGGTTGCGCTGCAGGCCGGCCGCCACGCTGGTCGGGTGCCATCCGTGGATCGTCACGAAGCAGTCGGGATCGCCCTTCACCTCGACCTCGAACCGGACGCCGCCGTCGCCGTATTTCCAAGGCGGGTCGAGGTTCTCATCGCCCATCAGCCAGTTGACCGCGACCCTGACGACCTTGGTGTCGCCGATGAATGCCTCCCAGGCGAAGCGCTGGGCGGCGACCTGGCCGGGCTGGATCACGCCGATCGGCGAGTCGATCGGCGCGGTCGCGACCGCCACCTCGCGGCTGCTGCGGATCTCGGCGTCGGCGAAGCCGAGCGCGTCCAGGCACATCCGCACCGACTGGTCGAACCCGTTGTCCAGCAACGCCAGCATCGGACCGTTCATCGCCTGCTCGGGCGATTGACCGAAACCCATGAGGTGGCGTACGACATCGGGAGCGTTGTAGGTGCGGATGTCGGAGTACTCCTCACCGCGGACGAACGTGATTGCGCTGGACAGGCCCGTGAAGAACAGCGGCTGCTGCTCGGTGGCACCGCCCGGGTCGATCCCGGTCCCGTGCAGCGTCACGCCGCCTTCGCGGGCCGGGGCCGTCATCCTCTCCTTCTCCTCCGCGGTCGGCCAGAACCAGCCCAGCGGCGTGACGACGTTCTTGCCCGAACGCAGAATCGCCGCCACCTCTTTAGGATTCGGCATCAGCGGCGAGTAGAGGACGCAGTCGGCGTCCATCGCGAGGATCTCGTCGATGCTGTTGGTGGCGGTGACACCGATCGGGCCGATCCCGGCGAGTTCACCGGCGTCCCGGCCGACCTTGGCCTCCGAATGCACCCAGCACCCGACGAGCTCGAGATCCGGGTGCAGCTGGATCTGGCCGATCGCGGCCTGGCCAAGCCCACCGGTGGCCCACTGGATCACTCGCAGCGTCATGCATGGAATAGAACAGGTTCCATTCCTCGAGCGTCAAGGCCGTGCGGTCACCACCTCGGCCGCCACCTCGAGGAATTTCAGGTCGGTGACGGCCGGGACCAGGATGAACTCGTCGCACCCGGCCCGCTCCGCGCCGTCGAGAATGTCGGCGAGCACCTCGGGACTCGACGCCCGCGTCGCGGCGGCGATCATCTCGGCCAGCCTGGGTCCGAGGAAGCCGAGGTAGCGAGCGGTGAAGGCGTGCAACGCCTCCGAGGCATCGGCGACGCCCAGGGCGGTGAAGCAGCCACTGACCTTGCGCGGGGTCGTCGCACGACCGGCCTCGGCCCAGCACCGGTCGGCGAACTCGCCCACCTTGGCGATCTCCTCGGCATCGCCTCGAATACTGAAGCCGGAGATGCCATCCGCCCACCGCGCCGCCCGACGCATCGCCTTCGGCCCCATCGCGCCGGCGAGAATGATCGGCCCGCCCGGCTGCACGCACGCCGGCCCGACCGGGTCCGCGCCCTCGAACGGCGGCTCACCGGCGAGCAGCGACTTCAACTCGGCCACCTTGTCGTCGAGCTGCTGGTGCCGTCCCTTGAAATCAGCGCCGAGAGCGCGGTAGTCGTGCTCGCGACCGCCGACGCCCACGGCCACCTCGAGACGTCCGTTCGCGAGCTGGTCGAGAGTCCCGATCTGCTGTGCGACCATCGCCACCGGGTGCTGTGGCAGCACCCAGAGGTTCGCCAGAACCCGCACCCGCTCCGTCACCGCCGCGCAAGCACCCAGCGTCGCAACCATCTCCGGGTTCGAAAACGTCACCCGCTCACCCACCGAGACACTCGAAAACGGACCCGCGTCGATTCGCCGAGCCCAGTCGACCGTCGTACCCGGTCCGTACCCGGGAGCCATCTGCGGAAGCGCAACACCGATCTTCATACGGCGACCCTCTCAGAACCACCCGACCCCGGTCAGGCGATTTCGATTTCGAGAAGCGACGGCGGTCAACAGATTCAGCGCGGCTCGACATCAGCAGTGCGCGCTCATGGCTCCCCTTTATGTCAAGACCGGGATGTGGGTGTGGGGTTAGCCTGGTTGGTGGGTCCGGGATGTGGCTTGTCCGAAGG
>NZ_JBSGCB010000127.1:0-9428 GCF_053601595.1 Nocardia sp. NPDC004711
TCCGCGACGACATCCACGAGGCCTTCCTCAGCCTGGCCTGCAGCATCATCTGCTGGCGCCGACTGACCAAACTCCCACTTTGTTAGGAGTTCTAAGACCCTCGGCTGGAAGACGCCCGCCGAAGCCTTCACCGAACAGCTACAATCGCTCCAATAATCCGGTGTTGCGACGACCGATTGAATACGGCCAGTTTCGTTCCAGAGAGTTCGTGCACCTATTGTCACACAACGGATTACAAGGCTCGATGAGCCGGGTGGCCGCTTCCGCGGACAACTCTGCCGTGGAATCGTGGTTCGCCGTGCTGCAACGCAACGTTCTCGACCGAAAACGTTGGGACACAAAAGAAGAACTACGCCTGGCCATGGTGCGCTGGATCGAACGGACCTACCACCGCCGACGGCGTCAGCGGGGCCTGTCCCGGCTGACCTCAGTCGAGTGTGAGACCCTGAACCCGGCCTCACTCGCGGCCTGAAACCACCACAACCCGCAAGTCGATCAGATCCGGGGCAGTCCCGAGCTGGTTTTACCATGAGCATCCCCCTGGCAGGCGACGCCCAGGAGGCGGGCGAGGCTGAGTATGTTCTCGTCGAGTCGCTGCAAGTGCCGAAAGATTTGCGTAATGACCACGGCACCCGGTTCCGACCGTTTAGCGACAAAACAAGTCTCGGCTGTCAAGAGCGAGTTGCGTAGAATCGTGCGTTTGCGCGTGTTGCTCTGCACGAATGCCGCCAGCACGGCTAAGTTGTCGTCCAGCCGATGTTCTATCTCGGTCAATCGGGAATCGACAAGAAGAGATGGTGCGCTGGAGGCGGCCTCGGCCGTTGCTGCGAGGCTGCGTGCGTGATAGGCGCATGTCTCCAGCACGCCCAGGATGTAGCGTGCCCGGCTGCGCCGAGTCCGAAGGGGGCTGGCTGGGTGGATGAGCGGCTGCATGGAAATACGGAAAGCATCCAAAGCAGTATCCAGCTCACGAGCCGCGTCCAGCAGGCCGGTACACGGCCGACCAGTCAGCTGCGCGACCACTTGTCCGATTACTCCGCGCATCCGTTGCAGCACCTGCGCCAGCTGCTCGTCGGTCCGGCGCCGAGTACGTGCCGGTAACACCAGCAGCGCTGTGACCAGCCCCGCAGCAGCACCCAGCGCCGTTTCCTCGACCCGCTGCACGAGAACTGCGTCGCTGTAGGTGCCGAGCAGGGCGTAGAGCAGACCGACCATCGTCGTGATGAACAACGACATCAGCAGATAGGACACCGACGCGGTGAAGAACGCGCCGGACATGCACACGATCATCATTGTGAACGTGGTCCAGGTATGGCCCGCGACGAGAGCGACCAGTCCAATACCGGCGGCAACCCCCGCCATGGTCCCGGCCAGCCGCCGACAAACCTTGACGAGCACCTCACCGACCGAGGAAGTGTTGAGGAAAACGACCCAGCACGTGAACATCGCCCAGTACCAGTGCTGAGCCGAGAGCAGCTCACCGCCAACGATCGCGATGGCCGAGCCGACGGTGACCTGGAACGCCGCCCGAGTCGTCGGCCGCTGCAGCCCGACCGGCTCCTCGGCGGCGGCCTCGTCGGCCTCCAACGCCTGGTCCTCCGCGACCAGCTCAGCGCGAAACAGCTCCGCCTCCGGACCGTCCGCGCCGCCGTTCTGGTCGGTTCCTAGAGCCAGCCGCAGGCCCAGCATGGCCCGGGCGAGCTCACCGACAGCGCGGTAGACCTCCTGCACGGTGACAGCGGTCTGCTCGGGCAGGCGTGCACCGTTGTCATAGCCGAGTAGACGGTCTCGAACCATCACCGGGGCAGGGTCGGTTTCAGCAGTCATGGGACGGGCCACCAGCACACGCAGCCAACGCAGCTCACGGATCAGCCGGACCACCTGCGGATCGAGCGGCCCGCCGCGGTCTGCATCACCGTCATCTACCGAAGCAACAACCGACACGGTGGGCAGGTGCAGCGCCAGCGTGCTGAAACTGTCGGGGTGCGGGCGCAGAGCCTGCAGCAACGCGATTGACAAGCGTTCTGCCGCGATCTCCGCCTCGGCGATGCGTCGCTGCACCAGGCGAGCAGTATTCTGATCCTCGACACCCGTCTCCAACCGGGATTGGATCATCAGAGCACCCTGGTGCAACCGCGCAGACCGTTGTTGCAGCGCGAGCATTGCCCCGTCTGCAGCAGCACTACCGGGCTCCGCGCGAGCCACGTCGATCATCGCATCGGTCACCGCCCGCAACCGAGCACGGAAAGCGCGCCGCAGCCACCGCAAGGTGCGTTCCGGTGTGGCGCGGACCACCCCCAGACGAACGAACCCGGCACAACCGATCGCGACGACCACCACAACACACATGCTCGGCAACTGTGCAAAGGTCGCACTGGAGAACTCAGCAATGAAGAAATGTTGGAAGGCGAAGTCGCCCAAGCCGCTACCGCGTGGCCCGTACCGCCGCACATACATGGCCGTGAAAATGAACACCAACAAAACGACATCCGCAGCAATACGGTGAGGCGCGAGCATCGTACCAAGAATCAGCGTCCCAATACTGACCGGCAAAGCAAGCCCGAGGGTGACCGCCTGTCCACGAAGACTCGGATCGCCCACGGTGTACCCGGCAACCATCGCACTCCAGGCGCCCACCACCAGCACCGCCACAGGCATACCCGCCGCGCTGAGCACCAGCAGTGCGAGGAGAACACCACCAACCGTCGTCCCTGCACCGCACAGGCGAATGAAACCGGGATCCGAAGCGCTGAAGCGGTCGCACAGGTCGTCCCACATTCTCCGCGCAATCCTGCTGCAAGACCTAACGCGGACGCGGCGTATCCCGAGACGGACTGCAGTGACGTTACCGCTGCGATTGTGTTTCGACCAACGCCCGGCATCGTGCCGCAGTTCAGGGCCCGCGAGTGATGAAGCTCGGCCGGGGAGGCACCGGCTGAAATCTCGGGTACGCGACATGGTGAGCCCGGTGGGTCGCTGGATGATTCGGCTCAGTGGGGTAGCAGGTTGCTCGGGTCTGCCGGCCGCCCTGGTCACCGCGAAACGCCTCCTCGTCACAGGTTTACGCATCCATCGTCGGGCAACGGGGAACAATTCCGGAAGGGAATTGATGCATGATGCTGGTCACGGTGTTGCTGCACGCGGGTCAGCCAGTCACGTATGTGCCGGGCTGCCCAGCGAATACGATGAGCTGCGGGTTCCGCGGCGAGGGAAACCGATGCGCGGAAACGCTCGGGTGATCGCCGAGACTGCCCACATGCGTAAGGATTTGGCGGAATTCACGATGCCCGAAGAGCTCGCGGCCGGGCTGACTCAGTTTGGTATCCATCGGACCCGATGGCGGACTGGGTGGCAGGGGTCAACCGCCTGCGCGGGTCGTTGGGGTCGATCTTTCCGGCGCTCGAGGCAGCGTTCGACTACTCCAATCGCGGCCCGTTGATTCTGGTTTTGGCGCTGTGCACCCCTGCCGAGAGCGCGGCTGCCGGAATCGATGGTGTCACCACTCATTTGCGTCAGAGCGAGATACAACCGTCCGAGGCTTCGAAGTTGCCGCGACCGTCGGGGCCGTTGCGGGCGCCCAGGACATCGCGCTGCCGGGTGAGGCGGATGCGGCGATACTGGTCAAACACATCGCGAGCAAGTTGCTCGATCTGCACCGGCAGATCGGGGCTCCGGCAAGCTGATCGCGCAGCAGTTCCGCGGTCACACGTGGGCCAGGATCATCGAGTCTCTATCCGGGATGAAGCCCAGGCTCGGTGCGGACTTCCTCATCGAAACCGGCGGCAACCTGGGAACATTCGGCTGGCCGGCCACGCCGACCTGGTCCCGGTTCCCCGCTACTCCGGCCGTGTCAGCGTCAACCTGCGACGACCGACGCGTTACAGCCGCCGCATACGCCGCGTACTCTATCTTGCCGCCCTGTCCAGTCTTCGGGTCGAAAACGGTCCGTCCGAACCCAGCGTGCCCATTCGAGAAAGATGCCGATGCCGACATCTTTCTCATATTCGGCGAACATGCCCTGGAACTGCACCGGCAGCTAGTCTTCCGGGGAGTCGCCGCGCGGGCCGCGCACGAACTCGACCCGGGTGCCGCGCGGGCGAATTCCTCATCAGCAGCGCGTGGTAGGCGACCTTACGGGCCAGCCGGTCCGGCGGCCGAGTAGTACAGCACCACATCGACACTGACTCCGGCGGCCAGGGGGTTGTGCGGCTCACCGGTGGGGCCCACAGAACCCCTCACCGACCATGCTCCCTGGCCTGCACACGGTGGCGAGCGATCCTCACCGCCGGCGCCAGCAGCGTCGCTGCCCGCGGCGACGACAGCTTCTTCAAGCTCGTCCTGCCACCGGACGCCGAGTAACCACCCCATCAGCATGTTTGATGAAAGTTGTTGGACGCGTTGGCATATAGGCGAGGTCTCCGGTAGGTGGTTTAGCGACCAAGCAAAACCGGAGACCAACCGGAGACCTCGTTGACCAGCGTAGCGGTGGCGGGGCGAGCGGACCTGACCGATGCCCAATGGGCGCGGCTGGAGCCGTTGCTGCCCTGTGGGAAGAAGGCGGGACGCCCGCCGAAGTGGACGAAACGGCAGCTCATCGACGGGATCCGGTGGCGGTGCCGGGCCGGGGTGCCGTGGCGTGACGTTCCAGCCGAATACGGGTCGTGGCAAGCGGTGTATGCGTTGTTCCGCCGCTGGCAGCGGGCCGGGTCGTGGGCCGCGATCGTCACGTCACTGCAAGTTCTGGCCGACGCGGCCGGGGTGATCGACTGGCAGGTCAGCGTCGACTCGACGACCGCCCGGGCGCACCCGCATGCCGCCGGTGCCCGCCATGACAGTGGCGGGCAGGGGTGAACCGCCTGCCGGGCCGAGTGAGTACGAGCCCGCCGATCATGGGTTGGGGCGTTCGCGTGGCGGGTGGACCAGCAAGGTGCATCTGGCGTGTGACCGGGACTGCCGGGTGCTGTCGGTGCTGGTCACCGCAGGGCAGGCCGGTGACAGTCCACAGTTCACCGCGGTGCTCGATAGCATTTCGGTGCCGAGACTCGGTGGTGGGCGGGCGCGGGCGCGACCAGATCGGGTGCTGGCCGACAAGGCGTATTCCAGTCGCGCCAACCGGGAATGGTTGCGTCGACACGGGATCAAGGCAACGATCCCGGTCCCGGCCGACCAGGCCGCGCATCGGCGCCGTCGTGGCAGTGCCGGCGGGCGGCCACCGGCGTTCGACCCGGTCCTCTACCGGGACCGCAACGCCGTCGAGCGGGGCATCAACCAGCTCAAACAGCATCGGGCAGTGGCTACCCGGTTCGACAAACTCGCTGTCCGCTACCAGGCCACGATCCATATCGCTGTCATCAATCAGTGGCTCCGACACAGTTGAGGGCGCGGGCCACAGGCCCGCCCTCAACACTTCGAGACAGAACCTAGCAAGCTAGAACCTGGATCGGTACCCGAATCTGGCGGCCACTCGCAGCCCAGGACAGTGCAGACCGAGTGCGGCGATCATCGATTCCCAAACCGTGCGCGCCGCCGAAACCGTCGCCACCGCCACCCGCGGCTGGGACGTAGCGAAGAAGATGAACGGGCGCAAACGCCACATCATCGTCGACACGCTCGGACTGCTGCTGGTCGTGCACGTCACCGCCGCCAACGTTCAAGACCGCGACGGCGCCCGCACCGCCCTGACCTGACTGCGCGAGCTATTCACCACGATCATGCTGGTCTGGGCCGACAGCGCCTACAGCGGCCACCTCGTCCTGCTGGGCACGCGAGAAACTCGCACTCACAGTGGAAATCGGCCGCGATCCGATAACCAGCTTCGTCGTGCTGCCACGCCGCTGGCTCGTCGAACGCTCCCTGTGCCTGAATCTAACTGCGCCGCAGATGCATTCGTGACTACGAACGACTACCCGATTACACGAAGCCTGGGTGACCTGGTCGATGGTCATGCTCATGTCACGCCAACTCGCCCGCACCCAGCCACCGAAATGAGCAGTTTGTTCACAGGCACATTGCCTCAGCTGGGCCGCGTCTGCACTGTGGACCGCGCTGCACGTGTCCTGATCTTTGGTTTGCTCTCCGTATGCCCGGGACCGCTGCCAGCGGACGCGGATCGGTGTCTGGCGAGTTCATCGACTGTGCTTGGGCTGCACTTCCGCGCGAAGTGTTTCGGCGTGCTGGGCAGCGGCGTGTGCGGCGACGAGCGGCCGAATGCGGAAGTCGACGAGATCACGCATGACCAGAGCGGTGTTGGTGCGTTTGACGCCATTGATGTCGAGGATCCGCCCGGCGATGCGGTAAAGATCGTCGGCGTCGCGTGCAGCGACGTGGATGAGCAGGTCGGCGACCCCGCTGAGCCCGTGAACTTCGAGTATTTCCGGGATCTCGGCCAACGCCGCGCTGACGGCGGCCAGTTTGCGCTGGGTGACGTTGGCCAGGACGAATGCCTGCAACTTGTAGCCCAGCGCGGCCGGGTCGATGCGCCGTTCGAAGGTCTGCAAGACCGACGGCTCGAGCCTGGTCATTCGGCTCTGGACGGTGTTGCGGGACAGTCCGGCTCGTTCGGCGAGCGCCAGTACGGTCGCGCGGGGGGCGTCGATGAGCGCGAGCAGGATCTGCGCATCGATCCGGTCGATGAGGTGGGTGCTTGGCATTCTGACCATCCATTCATCAGCGGCACCGTCTGCCGTGTGCAATCTGATTAAATCCCCATGACAGTATTGCGCATTATTTCCCAAGTTGTTGTACTTCCTTGCAGTCCTGCACAACGTGGACTGTTCTGACAGGGCGATCCCGCCCTTGGACCGGCTGACCGGATCGGACGCAAAAACGTCGTTCGTGCCCGCCGGAGTTCCATTCACTCGTGTCCCCGACCGAGAGCTCAATTGCGCATGGCCGCAATGAATTACGTGCAAGGAGAACGCTGATGAACGCCCCCGCCGTCGCCCGTGATGACGCGGTCTCCGGTCTGCCGCCGACCGGAGTGCTCGATGAGATTCAGCAGCGTGTGCTGTGGTTGTCCACGGCGATCATCCATCATGCCAACCGGGTTCGCCCTAACCCGGATGGGCTCAAGGTCGGGGGCCATCAAGCCTCGTGCGCGTCGATGGTGTCGATTATGACAGCGCTGTGGATGCAGCACTTGCGGCCGGGAGACAGGGTGTCGGTCAAACCTCACGCGTCTCCGGTGCTGCACGCGATCAATTACCTGCTCGGTGAGCTGGACGAGTCGTATTTGACGACGTTGCGCCAGTTCGGTGGCCTGCAGTCCTACCCGAGCCGGATCAAGGACCCCGATCCGGTGGACTACTCGACCGGCTCGGTGGGAATCGGCGCAACGGCCCCGATCTGGGGCGCGATGGCGCGCCGCTACGTCAACAGCAATTGTGGCGATGCCGGTATAGGGCGCCAGTATTCGCTCGTCGGCGACGCGGAACTCGATGAAGGTGCGGTGTGGGAGGCCATCGTTGATCCCGGTGTCGCCGATCTCGGTGAGATCGTGTGGATCGTCGACCTCAACCGCCAATCGCTGGACCGGGTGGTGCCCACCATCGCGGCGCGCAGGTTGGAGCGGATGTTCGACGCCGCCGGGTGGCAGGTCATCACCGTGAAATTCGGTCAGTTGCTCGAATCGTTGTTCGCAGGCCCCGCAGGCCCGGCACTGCGCAACCGGATCGAGGAGATGTCGAATCCCGAGTACCAGCGTCTGCTGCGCTGCAGCGCAGACGAGCTGCGCACCCGCCTGCCCGGCGTCGGACCCGACGCGCCCCAGATCGCAGAGCTGGTTGCGACCCTCGACGACGAGACCCTCACCGCGGCCATCCGCAACCTGGGCGGGCACGACCTGGCGGCGTTGTCGGCCGCCTACGACCGTATCGCTGACACCCGCCCGACGGTCATCATCGCCTACACCATCAAAGGTTACGGGCTTCCCACTCAAGGCCATCCCCAGAACCACTCGTCGCTGCTGAGCATCGACGAATACAACCGGCTGGCAAGCGAATTGGGCATGGACCCGAACCAGCCGTGGCAGCGATTCTCCCCCGGGAGCGCGGCCTCGACACTGTGCCAGGCTGCGGCCGCGCGCCTTCGTCGAGAACCTGTGGCTCAGGTAGCGGTCCCGGCGATCCCGGTCGATTTCGGCCGCACCCCGAAAGGACCGGCGGCGACGCAGGCCGCGCTGGGGCGGGTGCTTCTGGATCTGACCCGTCAGGCACCCGAAGCCGCCAAGCGTGTGGTCACCGTCAGCCCGGATGTCAGCTCGACCACCAATCTCGCGGGCTGGCTGAACAAGGTCGGGGTGTGGTCGGTCGCAGAGCGGCAGGACTGGTTCGCCGACGACGCGGAAACGATTCTGCATTGGCGAGAGAAGCCCACCGGACAGCACATGGAACTGGGCATTGCCGAGACCAATCTGGTCGGATTGATCGGAGAGCTGGGCGCGACGTGGAGCCGGTGGGGGCAGCCGTTGTTTCCGATCGGCGTGCTCTACGATCCGTTCGTCGAACGAGCGCTTGAGCCATGGTCGTATGGAATCTACGCGGGTGGGCAGTCGATCCTGGTCGGCACACCGTCCGGAGTGACGCTGGCCGCCGAGGGCGGTGCGCACCAGTCGATCAAAACTCCGTCCATCGGTCTCGAACAGCCTGGATGTGTCAGCTACGAGCCAGCCTTTGTGATCGATGTGGAGTGGACCCTGCTGTCGTGTATCAGCCGTCTGGGTAGGCCGGGCGGCAGTTCCTCGTATCTGCGGTTGTCGACTCGTCCGGTCGACCAGACGCTGGCCGCGGTGCCGCCGGATCCCGCGGCCCGCGAACGCCGCCGCCGCCAAGTGGTTGCCGGGGCATACACCCTGCGCCATATCGATGCCCCGGCGGTCACCTTGGTCGGGATGGGGGCCATGATCACCGAAACCCTCACGGCCGCCGACCGGCTCGCCGAGCAAGGCATCGCCGCCGAGGTCGTGTGCGTCACCAGCCCCGGACTGCTGTTCGAAGCATTGCAGGCACGCCGCGGCCTGACAGAGGGACCGTCGTGGATTCTCGATCAGGTTTTTCCCGCTGAACGGGCGGCTCCAATGGTGACCGTCCTCGACGGGCACCCGCATACCCTCGCGTTCGTCACCGGAATCAACAACGTGCGCGGCGCCGCACTCGGGGTCAGCGAGTTCGGCCAGGTCGGCTCGCTCGGCGATGTCTACCACTACCACGGTATCGACACCGACAGCATCGTCCGCGCCGCACTCGACCTCGTCGGCTGATCTCCGACCGACCACAACCGGCTTTCACTGGAAGGTAACTATGACGGCCGAGCACTTGACGGGCACCATTGTCCGCATGCCCTCCCTGGGGGAGAACGTCTCCGAGGCCACCATCACCCGATGGCTTAAACAGCCCGGGGACACTATCGAAGCCGACGAGCCGCTGTTGGAA
>NZ_JBSGCB010000128.1:0-8855 GCF_053601595.1 Nocardia sp. NPDC004711
CCGTCACCGCGCCATCCACTACGACGTCGGCAAAACCGTCAAACGACTCACAACCCTCTACCAACGCAACCGAGCCGGAGGTTAAAGACCAAGCTCAGTGCGGCCGGAATCGCCCGATCAGTCCCGCCGGAGCACTGCGACGGGCATCCCGCCCAGCCAACGTCCGCACATGCCGCATACCGCGCGGCCTGAGTCGTGCACCGGTGAAACCTGACAGTGGTCGGAACGAGCCCCCGAAGGCTGAACGGTCAGGAGCCGATGTCTGCGGGTTCTCGGCTCCCCCGGCGATTCGCGCCGGCTAGTTCTTGGCGCGCTGGTAAGCGTCGACGATCTCGGCCGGGATGCGGCCGCGTGAGGACACCTGGTGCCCCTGAGCGCGCGCCCAATCGCGGATCGCGGTGCTCTCCTGCCGGTCCGCCGCCAGACGCGCGCGCCCGCCGCCAACCACTTTGGCGCGCTTGGAGCGACCCAGCTTGCGGGCCTTATCGCTCCACGGTTCCATGGCCTCCCGCAGCGTGGCGGCGTTCTTGTTCGACAGGTCGATCTCGAAGTCGTTGCCATCGATTGAGAAGCAGACGGTCTCGTCGGCCGTCGATTCGCCGTCGCAGTCGTCCACCATAGTTATGGTGATTTTCTTCGCCATGGACTGCCCTTCCGTATGCGACGTGGTCGGGGCAGCGAGCGGTGCCCGCAATCCACCCCCGATCTCAGCGACATAGAAAGGCGTTCTGCGCTTCGGGTGTCTGGACGTGGGGAACGTCCTCCTGATGCGCTTGTCGGGCTTGGTGTCCCATCGCGGTAGGAGGACGTTCCATGGGTAACGGTAGTGGCGCGTCCCGGGGTTATCGCAACCGGAACGCGCGTTTGGCGTGCGGGGTTGGTTCCGGTGGGCAACGCGATAGTCGGGATCGATCTGGCCGAACGCGAACAGATGGTGGTGGTCGTTGATCATGACTCGAAAGTGCTGGCGCGCAGAATGTTCCGGTGTCGTGCCGGGGATCTTGGTGCTGGTCTGGACTGGGGGCGAGCACGCTGTCAGGGCTGGTTTCGCGGGTGTGACGGTGGCGTGTGAACCGACCGGGCATCGGTGCCGGGTGCTGGGGCAGTTGGCAGCAGACCGGGGCATGGCCTTTGTACAACGGGCGATGACCGCGTGGTCGCGCCTGACTCGACTCAGGCGCTCTGTTCCTCCGGTCGCGACTCGGTGGCGGCACCGCGCTGCGTCGTCGTTGCAATGAACTGACCGGCATGGCGCAGGGCCTCGGCGGCCTCGGGGAGGAAGGACCAGAAGATATGAAAGTCGTGTGTTGCCACCGGATACAGCTGAAGTGTGACGGCGACGTCGCACCGTCGAGCGTGCTCCACGAGGCGGTGCGCGTCGGCCAGGAGGGTATCGCCGGTGCCCGCCTGGATGAGGATCGGGGGGAGATCGGAGAGGTCGGTGCCGAGCGGATCGACCATCGGATCATCATGCGGATGCCCGGCAAGGTAGTCGGTGACGAATCGCTGGCGCAGTCGTTCGGCGGTGGCGGGCTGCGGCTCGGTCGGCTGCTCGCCGGGACGACTGCCGGCGAGATCGACACCGGGGCAGAGGAGTACCGCGCCCACAGGCGCGGGGAGCTGCCGGTTCTTGATCCCGATCAGCGTCGACAGCACCAGATGAGCGCCCGACGAGTCTCCGGCGAGCAGGATCTGTTCCGGGTCGGTGCCTCCTTCGACGAGCCAGAGATACGCGCGCAGGGCGTCTTCCACTGCGGCGGGGAAGGGGTATTCCGGCGCGAGACGGTAATCCGGCAGCAGGGTCCTGGTATTCGCGGCGGCGGCCAGCGCGCCCGCGAGCGCCTGGTATCCGAATGCGGATCCTGAAATGTACGCGCCACCATGGAGATACAGCACGGTGCCGGTCGCGGGTTGCGGTGGCGTGAGTAGCAGACTCGGCACGCCGCCCGCATTGATCGGCCGGACGGCTACGTCCTGCGGTGGCGAGAACTGCGCATGGAGATCCTCGAAAGCCATACGTAGCGCCTGCAATTCAGCGTCGACCAGGTCGCTGACCGGCTCCCAGTACCGGGCGATGCGGGCAACCAGTTCCCCGCCTACAAGACGGGTGGCCGACACGGCTTCGTCCACCTGAGCGAGAATCTCCAGCGCCCTGTGCTGGAGCGCATTGCCGGCCAGGGTCAGCTCGACCCGGTGTGTGGTGCGGCGCAACAATTCACACCCGACGATCTGCTCGAGTGCGCGGATCTGGCGGCTCAGCGCGGGCGGCGACAGGTACAGCTGCGCGGCGGCGCGACCGAAGTTGAGTTCACCGGCCACCGCGACGAATGCGCGTAAGTGGCGCAGCTCGAGCGCCTCCGGCGACTTGGTGATCTGCGGCGATCGTTCCATCTCGCGGTCTTCGTTCGGGGCCGTCACGCCCTCGAGTATTACCGAGAACCGCGATTTCGGTGATGCAACCTGCGCACGGCTGCAGTGCAGGATCGGTCATTCCCTCCGCAGTCCGCTCAATGCGAGCGTTGCTACAGCGTTCGGCACATACCCCTGCAGAGGAGTGAAGGAACTCATGACCAACCAAGCAGGTCCGATCAGACGCGGATTGTTGATCGGCGGCACGGAAGTGCCGGCGCTGTCTGCGAAGTCGACCTCCGATATCAACCCGTTCACCCTCGAAGTGTTCGCGGTGGTCGCAGCAGGGCGGGCCGCTGACGTGACCTCGGCTGTGGATGCTGCACAGCTGGCATTCCCGGACTGGGCAGCACTCCCCGCCACGGAGCGCACAGCTGTACTCGATCGGGCGGCGGGGCTCTTGGCGGCAAGGCTCGGGGAATTCACCGAACTACTTCGTTGCGAGACCGGCGGGACGCAGAAGTGGGCCCGGTTCAACATTATCGGCGCCTCCCGTCTGATGATCGAGGCCACCAAGGCCGTAGCCGGTTACGAGATCGCAGCGGCACCCCACGACGGCACCGGCGATTGGTCCGAGATCACCCACGAGGCAGCCGGTGTCGTGGCGGCGATCGTGCCGTGGAATGCGCCGCTGGTGTTGGCGATTCGTGCTGTGACCGTGGCATTGGCGGTCGGGAACACGGTCGTGCTGCGGCCCAGCGAGGACGCGCCGATCACGTCCGGACTGTTCCTTGCCGATGTCTTGGCCGAAGCGGGTCTGCCTGCCGGGGTGCTCAATGTAATTACCAATGACCGCGAGGATGCGGCCGAGGTGGTGGCGGCCTTGATCGGGGATCCGCGGGTCAGGCGGGTGGGGTTCACCGGATCGACCGGCGTCGGAGAGATCGTGGGGGAGTTGGCTGGGAAACACCTCACTCCAGTAGTGTTGGAGTTGGGTGGCAAGAATCCGATCATCGTGCTCGATGATGCGGATCTGGAGCAGGCCGTTGCGGAGATCCTGTTCACCCGTTTCA
The DNA here is from genome assembly GCF_053601595.1 of Nocardia sp. NPDC004711. NCBI lineage: Bacteria > Bacillati > Actinomycetota > Actinomycetes > Mycobacteriales > Nocardiaceae > Nocardia > Nocardia sp. NPDC004711. Next base: position 3,423 of record NZ_JBSGCB010000128.1, read on the forward strand.
TGAACTCGGGGCAGATCTGCCTGAGTGTGGACCGAATCATCCTGCACGAGAACATCGCTGAAGAGTTCACCACCCGATTTGTGCGGCGAGCCCGTTTCCTCGACCAGGGTGATCCGTCGCATCCCGACACCGTCGTCGGCCCCCTGATCAATGGGCGCGCCGTGGAGCGGGTGACCGCCCTGGTGGCCGACGCGACGGACAAGGGTGCCGCCATGCTGGTCGGCGGCGCCCCGGCTGTCGACGGAGTCTTCCCCGCGACTGTGCTGGCCGGCATCACCCCGGACATGCGGATCCATCACGAAGAGATCTTCGGACCGGTGGCCTGCCTCTACACCGTCGAAAGCGACGACGCCGCAGTGGCATTGGCCAACGACACCGATTACGGCCTGGCCAGCGCCGTATTCAGCAGTGACCGGGCGCGGGCCCTCGCCGTTGCGCGGCGGCTGCGGCACGGCACAACCCATGTCAATCACCACACCGTGGACGAAGACCCGTTCTCGCCGGTGAGCAGTTTCCGTGACAGCGGATTCGGCAGCCACTGGGATCGGGAATTCTTCACCCAGTCCCGGCTATTGCAGCAGCCCGATGCGCCTGCCGCACTGCCCTTTTGAGACAACAGGAGAAGCATTTGAGTACCATCGTTGTGTCGCACGGGCTCGCGGCGCGGAACGATAGCGTCTGGTTCCCCACCTTTCGAGCCGAATTGGAAGCGGCCGGGCACCGAGTGGTCATCCCTGACCTTCCGAATTCGGAGGCACCGCGGGTGAAACCGTGGCTCGAGACCCTGGCGGGCGCAGTCGCGGCACCGGCCGAGGACACCGTGCTGGTCGGCCACAGCATCGGCGCGGTCAATGTCCTGAGGTTCCTCGAACAATACGACGTGACGAGCGGAGTCTTCGCCGGAGTCGTGCTGGTCTCGACCTCGGTACACGAGGTCGGCTACGACCTGCTCGCGGAGTTCTTCGAGCGCGAATTCGACTGGCCGCGAATCCGCGCTGCTGCCAGGCAGTTTCGAGCGCTGACGGCGATCGATGATCCGGTCAATGCCCCGAACCCGCTGGAGCACATCGATGTTCTGGTCCGCGAGCTCGGAGCCACCGCCCTCGTGCTCCCGGACGGCGGGCACCTGGGCGCATATCCGGAGAATCACATCACGCTTCCCGAAGCATCGCGTCTGGTCCTGGACATTCTCACCTGAGCTATGACCAGGACCGAACCCGCGCGCTGGAAGCTGTGGCTGCTGACCGTCTGCGGTATCTACCCGATCATCACCGTACTCGCCACCGTCACCGGGCCGCTGCTGAGTGGGTTTTCCGTCCCGGTTCGGTTGGCCGTGCTGATCCCCGTTGCCGTGGCGGCGATGGTCTGGATCGTCATGCCCGCCTTGACCAGCCGCTTCCATCGCTGGCTCTTCACTCACACCACAGAGGGACAAGAAGAATGACCGACAAGCTGTCCACCCGTCCGCTCGGCACCACGGGCATGGACATCACCCGCCTCGGCTTTGGCTCCTGGGCCGTGTCGGGCTCCGGCTGGCGCTTCAGCTGGGGCGCCACCGATGACGAGCAATCGGTGGCCGCCATCCGGCACGCCATCGCCTCCGGCGTCAACTGGATCGACACCGCCGCCGTCTACGGTCTCGGCCATTCCGAGGAACTGGTCGGCAAGGCCATCGCCGAATTCCCCACGGCCGACAAGCCGTACGTTTTCACCAAGGTCGGCCTGGTTTGGGATCCGGAGAGCCCGACGGCCGCGCCTCGGCGGATTATGAAGCCCGCCAGCGTGCGCCGTGAGCTCGAAGACTCCCTGCGCCGGCTCGGGGTCGACCACATCGACCTGTACCAGGTGCACTATCCCGACACCGGCGAATCGCTGGAGTATGCCGGTGGCGGCTTCGGCGCCGTGTCTCCCAACGCCACCCCGCTGGAGGAGTACTGGCAGACCATGGCCGGGCTGAGGGCCGAGGGCAAGGTGCGGGCGATCGGCCTATCCAATCACACCGTCGACCTTCTCGAGCGCGCCGAGAAGGTCGCGCACGTCGACTCCATTCAGCCGCCGTTCTCGGCGATCAATCGGTCCGCGGCCCAGGAGATCGCATGGGCGCACGCCAACAACACCGGCGTGATCACCTACTCGCCGCTGCAATCGGGTCTGCTCTCCGGCGCTTTCAGCGCCGAGCGCGCCGCGAAGCTGCCGACCGACGATTGGCGTTCGGCGCATTCCGACTTCACCAGCGGACTGACCGTCAACCTGCAGCTGGCAGAGGCGTTGCGCCCCATAGCCGAACGGCACGGAGTCGGCGTCGCTGATATAGCTATCGCGTGGGTGCTGAATTGGCCCGGCATTACCGGCGCTATTGTCGGTGCCCGCAATGCCGAGCAGGTCGATGGGTGGATCGGTGCGGCGGCTGTCGAACTCGCGGCGAGCGATCTGGACGAGATCGCCACCGCGATAACAGTATCCGGCGCGGGGACGGGCCCGACCCGGTCGTAACCCTTCGTGCCGCAGTGTAAAAGCATGGAGGAGAGATGACGGCAGTACGAATCCATAAGCGGGCGGGTGTGGAAGGATTACCCCAAACTTTCACGGTGACTACCGGTGACTGTTCTCCACTCAAACGGCAAGAGTCCGGGATCGTCTCGGTCCGACGGGCCGAGCTACAGGCGGCGGTACCGGAGATGTTGTGCGCCCCGTACGACGAGGATGGCAACCAGATTCAGCCGCATCACGGTGACTACTGATGCAGCCTCGGGGTCATGGCCGAAATCCGATGCTGATCCTGGTGATGATTGGTTGCGGGTCGCGGTCCTCGGCGATGCAGTTCAGCATTTCACGCACGGCCAAGACCCCCAAGCCGCGATAGACCGATGCGCAAGAGTCGACCTGAGACTGCTCGATGACGCGGACCACTACTCGTGCCAACACCGGATTCCCACGGCTGCCCGGATCGTGAGTGCCCGTGCCTGCCAACTCGATCAAAGCTCCCTCAGCGAGGGCCTTCCCGAGTTCCTCGTCCTGGCAGGGCTCGCAGGCGAACTCGACCGAGGACGATTCGTAGTAAGCGATCGGCTCGAAGTCCAACTCTGCATAGCCCCAGTCGGGTACGCAATTCCCCGGCGATTTCGTGGAGCGCACAGTAACTCCGCGCACAGGCCGCGCGAGCAGAATCGTCATGCTCGCAACGATACGAGTGTGTGGATGGTCGGTCGCCGATCCTGACGTCCTGCTGCGCCGCCGCGCTGACGGAATCAGCCATGCGTCGGCTAGAACCTCCAGATTCGAGGAGTCTGCTCCGGCACATCGCGAAGCCGCTGGGTTTCCGGGCTAACGAGGCACACGTCCAAGAACTCTTCGGTCGCACCGAGGAAGACCACGACGCCTGGCAGATACCAACCCGCCCGCGGCGTAGCCCTGCTGGCGGTCGATACCTTCTCTGTCAGTTACGCGGTGACTTTCATGCCCACCGAGCTCGCTGAGTAGATCGCAGGAACGTCCTGCGGATGGGCCAAAGTGGTGCGTCTGGACATCGAGAGTTGATGGTCGGGGTGCAGCGGAGAACATCCGCAACTGCCGCATGCCGCGCTGACCGAACGGACCGCGAGGTGCGTGGAAGATCAACGGGCAGAGTGCATCTGAGTCCACCGACCGGACGTCGTCAGTGCACGGTCATGCCGAATGCCGCGCTGATCCTGCGGACGAACTGGGCACCCTGCCTGAGCTCGCCATGGGCGGCGTCCTCGTGATGGGTCGTGGGAAGACGACCCCACTACGTCACCAGGACACTGGCCGGGGACATCGCCCCGTTTGTAGGCCGGCACTGTTTGCACGGCGTGCCCGAAGGCCCGCAAACGGCGCGAATTCTCTTTCGCGGCAGGATAATCTGGCTCATGCTGGAGGTCAGCGGTCGGCACTCCGGGATTCGGCGCATCGAATATGGTGCGTTCGTGTTCTCTTTGTGCTTGGTGTTGCTGTTCCCGGTGCTGTGCTGGGCATTAGCGGCGCAGACCCCGAGAGGGCGATGGGCCGGGGTCACGGTGCTGACCATTGTGGCCGGTGTTCAGATCCCGCTGCAGTACGGGGTCTTCGGTACCGATTTCCAGGCCACCGTCGGCGTAGTGCTGGCCGTATTCGTCATTGTGGTGCTGATCGTCGCGCCGATCATGGAGTTGGCGCCTACCCGAGCGGTGCCACTCGGCCGGGACGCCAAGGTGCGCATAGGCATTGGTTGGACGCTCGGGGGTTTGTACTGCCTGTTCAGTGGGCTTGTCGTGCTGGTGGTCACCGCGATGGGCCTGCTTGAGTTCGGAACGGCGACCATGCCTCCCGTCGACGCTATCGGCTCGCTGCCCGAGGGGCTGTCGATGACCAAGACGGTGGCCCCCGACTGCGCCGACGATTCCGACGGCACCGATTGCGAGCGGACTTTCTACATCGCAGGAACGAATGGGACACCCGAGCAGGTCGCTGAACAGGTTCGGAAGTACCTGACCGACAGCAACGGATGGACTTTCACCCCCGAAAAGACCTTCCTCGGCGATTCCGGTACATGGAAAGGCTCTTGCTGGCATCAAGGCTGGATACTCGATTCGTATCAGGCCTGCACGTGGGTAGAGATCAAGAACGACGGCAGAGTCGCCGTCGTCCTCAGCCACAAGGACAGAGACTAGATCGACCGGGCCTTCGCCGGCACGGTCAGCAGGCCTGGTGGTTCGTGTCGAAGGTGAGGACGGTGGTCGCGCTTTTCGGGGCCCACTCCGGCTCATGAGCGTGTGTCCGGCGGCCACACATCCGCTATGCCGCATACCGCGCTGACCGAACCGGCCAGCGCGGGTGCGTGGAAGATCAACGGGCAGGGGTCATCTGAGTCCGCCGATCGGACGTTGCCAGTGCACGGTAATGCCGATGAGCGAGGCCCACGTGCGGGTTGGCGGAAGATTGTAGGGTAGAGATTATCTCGGCGGTCGGAACCGGGCATGATCTGTGAAGCGGGTCCGTTCAGGGCAAGACAGCCATCCCACTGCACAACAGCGCTCATGTTCGTCGAGAGTGAAAAAGTCGAGCGCATCGCCGCTGTCGCAGCGTCGTTCGACTGGACCTGGACCAGGGAAGACCTCCCCGCTATCTGCGAGGCATTGGGATGGGGGGTCCTCCGGTGTACCGAAGACTTTGCCCTACTCCGTACAGATCTCATGTCGGACCGTCCCGAAGCATACTGGAGCACCACAGCCTGGGACACCGATGGTGTTCGAGAAGTACTGAGTTGGGGAGGGTTCGAATCGGTCCGACGTTCCAGAAGATCAGCGGCTCGCTGACTACATGCAACGGTAATGAGCGCTCATGCCGCATACCGCGCTGACCAAGTAGGCCAGCGCCGGGCATCGAAAGATCAACCGGCCATGCTGATCTGAGCGCCCTGGACGTCCGCTACTGCCG
>NZ_JBSGCB010000129.1:0-8538 GCF_053601595.1 Nocardia sp. NPDC004711
ACCGAAGAACTGGGCACCCACATCATCGAAGAGACCGTCGACCTGTAGGACAACGCGCCCCGCGCGTGCCGGACCGGTTGACCAGCTGGACAGACACCGGGACCGCTCGACGAACGCTCGCCTTCACCACGCGAGGCGAGCGTTTGTCGTCGCCTTCTCCGCCAGGTCCGGTATCACCTTCCCAGCGAGCGGGCTCTTACGGCCGTCGAGGCTTGCGTCTTCACTACTCTCACGCCCATCCTCGCGCCGCCCGCTAGATGCCGTAGCGCGCGGCGATGGCGTCGACACGGTCGAGCAGGTCATCGAGCTCGTCGAGAACCACCTTGTCGCGCCAGCGGGCGGCGATTCCGCGGTCGAACCATCCCTCGTCCAGGTCCGGCCCGCGGCCGGGTGCGGGCGGTGCGAGCAGGTGGCCGGTGGCGATCTCGGCGATCGCCGATGGCGGGAGCGGGTCGAGCTCGCCGATGAATCCGTGCGCCAGGCCGCGATCATCGAACCCGCACAGCAGCGGCTGACCCGCATACTCGGCGAGAAATGGTTGCGGCACAAACATTTCCGCGACCGAATCGTCGGTGCCATCGGCGGCCGCGACGTCGGTGAGCAGCTTCTCGAGGTGGATGTGGCCGGTAGCGGCCGGGGCGTGGGCTAGGACGCCGGCCCAGCGGGAGAAGGTGCGGACCGGGCAGGCCGGGCCGCCGGTCGCGGGCAGCTCGAGCAGCGGCTGGGAGCCGATGGTGACCGTCTGCGGGGTGAGGGCGATCTCGGACTGGGTCAGGCTCGAAATCTGGTGCCAGGACAGGCCTTCGGTGGCCAGCAGCAGGATCACCGCGTCGCGGCGGCCGGTCAGCGCGTCGGGCCAGCCGGTGACCGGCAGCCCGGCGATGAGCGAATCGGCGTGCACACGGAGCTCGTGCAGGCGTTGCGCGCGCCCGGGATTCAGGGCGCGGCGCACGGCCTCGGCGGCCCCGGGCTGCGGCATCTTCGTGGCCTTGTGGGCAGCGTTGAGGGCGGTGACACGGCCGCGTTGGGTGGCCGGGGTGCCGGGGTGTTCGGCGAGGTAGGTCAGCACGGTATCGGCGCGGGCGGGCAGCGCGGTCAGGTCGGCGGCGGCCGCCCAGCGGGCGAACTGCCGCCACTCGCGGGCCTGCTCGCCACGCAGGCCCGGAATCGTGATCACGGCAAGGGAATTGCTGGTGACGTGCATGTATTCGGCAGCTACACTCTTCGGTTCAGTGCGGCGGTCGCCGGCGGGTGTCATCAGTGTCCTGGGTGTAGTCGCAGATCATTGTGTCGGCGTGCGGTGCCGGTACGTCGGCACCGTTTACCTCGGCATCGGTCCGAGTTCCTGCCAAGCACCGCGCTCGCAGGGCGGTCAGCGCCCGCGCCGGTGAGCCGGTATCAGTGACCAGAGCGCGCGCCCGGCTGCCCTTCGGGCTACGCAAGCGTAGCGGGCGGAACTTCTCTGGCGAACCCGGAGGTGCAGGCCGATGCCGAGTAGTGTCGGTAACTCCTGCGACAGCGGCGGCCTCGGCCGCACCGCCGAGACTCCCTCCACCCGGCAGGTCGGTTACCGTGTCCCTGCGGTGGTGGGTCGTGCCAGGTGCGTGAGAGACAACAGGACGAGCGCTACGGCGGGGATGACGCCGGCGAGCACCAGTGCCGTTCGGGGGCCGTAGTGCTCGTTGATGGCGCCGAGCAGCGGGCCGCCGAGAGCGGCGCCGCCGGTGTCCATCATGAGGTAGACAGCCATCACCCGGCCGCGGTGCGCGGGGCCGGCGGCAAGTTGCACGGCGGCATTGGCCGAGGCAAACAGTTGCGTGCCGACAATGCCGATCGCGAGCAGAGTGCACGCGAGACCCCACGATGTCGGCATCGCGGCGGCAAGCAGGTAGATACCCGCCAGCACGAACCCGGTCCATGTCAGTTCGCGCACGGTGGCGCGGGCGCGCCCGGCACCGAGCAGCGCGCCGATCACGGAGCCGAGCGCGAGTGTGGAGGTCAGCAGCGCATAACCGGCGGGACCGGCCTCGGCTGTGCGGGCGTAGGTCGCCAATGTGACTGGCAGATTGAGGGTGAACACGACGAACACGCTGGCCAACGCCATCGGCCGCCAGATCTGGGGCCGCCGCAGCATTGCGCGCACCCCACCCGGCGCAACCGTGGCAGCACCCACCGCCGAGCCCTGTGCCGCCGGGGGCGGGAGCTGGGTAGCGTCGATACGGGTGAGGGCGATCAGTGGGGCTGCGAAGGACACGGCGTTGACGGCGAAGGCCCAGCCCGGACCGACGGTGGTGATCAACACCCCCGACAGTGCCGGACCGGCGAAACTGCCGAGATAGAACGCCGAGAACGAGAGGCTGACCGCGCTGTGGATCTGGCCGGGCCCGACCAGATCGGTGGCGAACGCACTGCGCACCGGTTTCTCGATCGCGGCGATGGTGCCCAGCGCGGCCGCCAAAAGCTGAACATGCCAGGCGGTGACATGGTGGGTGAGGGTGAGTCCCGCCAGGATCGTGGCCAGCAGTGCCGCCGCGATTTGGGTGGCCTGCAACACATGCCGCCGTGGATAGCGGTCGGCGATCTGCCCTCCGAGAAGACCGAAGACCAGCATCGGCGCCCACTGCAGAGCAGTGGTCACCCCGACCGCGGTGGCGCTGCCGGTGAGATCGAGCACCAGCCAGTCCTGCGCGATCCGCTGCACCCACAACCCCGTGGTCACCACCACCTGACCGAGCAGAAACAACCGGAAATTCCGGGAGCCCAGCGCCGCGAACCGGGCCCTACGCGCAGTCGTGGTGTCGGTCGCAGTGCGGGGGTGCGGGGAATTGGTTGGGGTGCGGGGAAACTCGGGTCTGTCGACCGCCCTGGTCACGACGAAGCACCTCTCTCGTTGACTGGTGTGTGCCTCTATCCTCGGAGAACCCCCACTAATTTCGAAAGTGAATTGATCAAATAATTCTCATTGCGAACTATGATGAATAAGCGCAGGATGAGCAGCGTGATGTTTCCTCCGGAGCAGGTGCGGACGTTTCTGGCTGTGGCGCAATCGTTGAACTTCACCCAGGCCGCCGCCTCCTTGGGACTTGGGCAGCCGACGGTGAGTCAGCACATCCGCAAGCTCGAGCAGGCGGTCGGCCGGCCGCTGCTGGTCCGTGACACCCGCAGCGTCGTCTTGACCCTCGACGGGGAGGCGATGGTCGGCTTCGCCCGCACGATCCTCGCCGCCCACTCCCAGGCGGCGAACTACTTCACCGGTGGTGGGCTGCGGGGCCGGTTGCGATTCGGGGTGACCGACGATCTCGCGTTAACGCAGGTGCCGCGGATCCTGCGCGACTTCCGGCATCTCAACCCTTGTGTCACTCTGGATCTGACGGTGTCCCAAGGGGTTCAGTTGCAACGCCGAATCGAATCCGGCCACGTCGATATCGCCTTCCTCAAAACCCCCGCCGGAGAGGGAAAGGGCCGGCTGGTACGCCGGGACCGGCTGGTCTGGGCCGCCGCCGAGGGCACCGGCCTGCGCTGGGACGAGGGCAAGTTCGTACCGCTGATCGTGTGGCAGGCACCCAGCCCCAGCCGTGCACTGGCCGTGCAAGCCTTGGAGCAAGCAGGTATCAAGCACCGCGTGGTCTGCATCGCGCGCGGAATCAACGCCGTGCTCGCCGCCACCCGCGCCGGCCTCGGTATCGCAATCTTCGCCCGCAGCCTGCTGCCCGCCGACCTGATCGAACTTCCCGGGACCGCCGGACTGCCCGAGCTCGGTGAACTCGACCTCGTCCTGCTCACCAACCCACGCGCCCCCGCCGAACCCGTGGACGCGTTGACCACGGCAATCCTCGCCCACACCAAACCCGTCCGACCCACCCACGACACCCCACACCGGCCAACGGCACCATAAGAGCCGGGATCGACCATCACAGGCGAGACAATCATCACCCACGCGAAGCCGTGCAAACCCTGTCAGCGCGGTTCTTCCCGCACAAACCGCTCTTCGTCACTGGCGTGCACGTCCGCCGTCTTCAGCCGTGTGGCCAGCAGCGTCTCCACTCGCTCGATCACGGTATCTGCGGACTGACCTCTCCTGAATCCCACGGCATCGAGGATCTCGAGCACGGCGACCACCGTCTTCCGCGATGGCCTGGGATGGCCTGGGATGGCCCATGGTCGCGAGGACCGCGCCGGGAACGTCGGGCTCGCCGACGTTGCATGCCGCGAGGGCAACACGCACAAGCGTTTGCTGCCCCAGCGACATCTTCGACTTGCCGCCCGCCATTTGCCGAGCCTAGCCACCGAACAGATCGGGAACGACCGAGTCGCCCGGTAGTTCTTCAGGTAGTTCCTCAGGTAGTCTGGTCTGGTGGCGATCACCTGGTTCTGGGCGATCTTGAAGATGCTCGATCGCTACGGGGTCGACCCCGATGACATGTTCGACGTGATCAACGCATGGATGACCGCGACTCGGCCGGTGTGGTTCCGAACCGCGACCGACCCGGCTACCGGGCTGACAACGTTCGTCATCTGAGGCCGCGCCTAGAGCGGCACCGTGACCGCCGTCTATGCCCGCCCCAAGGGGCACGACAGCGAGGTATACCCCGCCCGGTACCTCACCGCTGACCAGATCGCCGAATTCGAGAAATGGGAGGCGACCGACAATGATGACTGACCCATTCGATGACATGACCCCCGACGAGGTGGCCGCGATGGTGGACCGCTTGGAGTTCACCGGCGAAGAGGTGACCGAAGCCGACCTCGGGATCACCGTCGGCCCAGAAGCAGAATCCCTGATCGTGCCGCGCTCGATCAAAATGCCTTACGACCTCGACCAGGCATGCAAAGCGCGCGCCGAGACGCTTGGCCTGTCGCGGTCGGCCTACATCCGATCCCTGATCGAACGCGATCTGGCCGAGGCCGGAACCGGTGAACAGCGGCCTGCATGGGTGCGGGAACTCCTCGCTGTCATCGCCAATCACGAACACGATCGCAAGGCATCCTGACTACGGGGCGGCCGTCGCCATCCGCTGCCGCCGTCGCGAAGCGACGGCTTCGCGGTCCGTCACGGTCGCAATCGCCACTTCGGAGATTCGTCGGGTTGTCCGGTGGCTGATAACGGCCGAATAGTGGCTAACGGGTTAGGCCGGCCTATGAAGATGAACGTCGCATCGATCGTCGCCGCCGCGATACTGTCATTAAGGAGGCCATCGTCGTGTTCGGTGTATATCCAGGCTCCAACATTAAGTGTGTAAGTATTGCCTGGTCGCATAACCCACGCCAATTCGATCAGGTCACCAATGCCGAATCCATCGGCGCCATGGAATTTTAGTTCACCACTGCTAGACCGCGCCCGCCACCGTTTGATGAACGCCGCGCTCGGCCAGCAGGGGCACCAGTTCGGTGGTCTGATGTGCGCCGTCGACGATATATCCTCCGCATCGCGCATGCCTGGCCGTACTCGCGCGCTGAGCGCGACGTCCTGCGGATCAGCTTGGTCTCTGCCGATCGTCGCCTCGGCCGCCGCGGTCGGGCTCGTCACCGCGGCGGCATGTGTACTCGAGCTGGACCGCCCCGGCCGCGATGACGTCGACGCGGTCGAGCAGGTCGTCAAGCTCGTCGTTGCCGGCTTTCATCCGCCAGCGGGCGGCGATCCCGCGCTCGTACACAGTCGGGTGTCGGGGTCGGGACCCGCGCCTGGCCGCGGTAGGGACAGCAGGTGGGCGGTGACGTTTGAGGCCGCCGTCCTCATGTAGCGACACGCCGAAAATCCGGCATGATAGTCCACTTTCTGGACCACCTCGTCGAGCACGTCGGTCTGTCGGCGAATTCGTCACCGCCATCTACGGAAGGGCTTGAGCCACACGACCTATGAGGGCAATAGATGCCCGCCCTCCGACCCCCTAGCCGTACAACAGCCCGATGCCCGAGCCCGGTCATCGGCTGCTCTTCTTGCCGGGCGCACACCCCCGAGCGAAGGCCAGAGGGAACCCAGGGGTTATCTCTCTACCGTTGTCTGCCGATCGAGCCGGTTTTGGTTATGTGGGTGTGGGTGGCTCGGCGGCGGGGTGCATGACGGCGTGCCACCACGATTCGAGCCGACTCGGCTCCGGCCAGCGCACCACCGGCACATCGTCATCGGAATCGCGGGTGATGGTGGGTGCGGTCGTATGCCGTTTTCCCGGCCGGCGAGCGGGTTTTTCACCGCGTGGTTCGCGTGGGGTTGCTGTCATGGCGCACCTCCGAATCCCTGCCCGACGCCCGGTCCCGCCGGGCGGGCTGGATTCGCAACTCGCGGCGGCGGTGTACGCCGAGGTCGACCGCGCGCAAGGAATGCCACGAACGCCCAGGGCCAAATGCCGAGGGGTCTGCGCCACCACCGAGGGGCCGACGTGCGCCAGCGTAGACGTTCAAGGTCAACGGCAGGCTACGTTCGAGCTGATTCGCGGGTTCTGCGCCTCGAGGTCGAACTCGGCGGGCGCAGTCTGGCGCACCCGCTGTGGACCACGTACCGATCCGACGGGGAGGGTGAACGGTCGAGGTGATCGAAGGTATGCGTCCTGCCCATATCCCCGGAGCTGGGTGAAGCGCACCCGCATCCCGGCGCGATAATCCGATTATGGGTTCTCCTGCCGAGCTGCCTGCGGAATCGCTGGTGGCGAGATCGAGCCGACCACCAAAATGCTTCTGGCACACAAACATCCCGACGACCGCGACAAGGTCGCCGATACGATCACCCGCTCGGTGATGTTGGGTGAGCCGTTCTCGAGCCGTCACCGGTTCATCGATACCCACGGTGTCGAGCATCAGGTGATGCTGGTCGCCCGCATCCTCGACCAGGGGCACGCGGTCGGCACCGCGGGCTTCTACATCGACCTCGCGGGCACCCTAATACGTGCCGAGCACGACGCCCTCGAGGCGTGGATACCGGAGGTGGTCGAAGCGCGGGCGGTGACCGAGCGGGCCAAGGGTGTGTTGATGCGCAAGATGCGCATGTACCGCATCAGCGACGAGCAGGCGTTCAAGCTGCTGGTGTGGCGGTCGCAGGAAACCAACACCAAGCTCCGCGCCCTGGCCGAACAGCTACTCCGTCAGCTGCCCACCGTGCCACCGGCCGAGCCCGGCACGGTGTCGGCGTTCGACCACATCCTGCTCACCCCGCACGAGCGCATCCCCCGCTGACCACACCGGAGGGACAAGGGTCCCGCCCCCAGCGTCAGAGGTGTGAACGTGGGGCGCGACCCCCGTATCGGCCCAGCCGTCGGGACTGTGCGCTACGTCTACGTTCTCAGCGCATACCAACAGGTCTGCCTTCGCAACCGGTCGGTGCCCGATCGTGGCCGAACGATGACGAGGTCGTTACCGGCTCTCCCCGCTCGGACGAATTCTCTTCGGCCGCAATCGATTCTGCTGCGCTCCGCCCCGGCGGCAGGCTGGTATAGATCGATCCGCCGAGCCCGCCGCCCGAGCGTGACCTTGGCCGGGCCGGGGGTCGTGTGACGCGACAGCGCCGTCAGGAGAGTCCCTGACGGCACTGGACCATGGTGCGGATCGCGGCCATTGCGAGCCACACATGGCAGGTCAGCGAACCAGGGAGGTAGTTGTTTCGCTGACCTGCGACAAGAGTAACGCCGGTCACACCTCGCCGACCGGAATGAGTCATCAATCGGAACCTTTGCTCACATCAGGGGAAGATCACCCACCGGGCAACCGGAGGGGGTCCATGAACTCACCTGAATCCGCGGTGCCGCGCCGCCAGAATGCGGCCCCGCCCGGCCTGCGGACGGAGGCAGAACCGGGCGGGGTGTGCATATCTCAACCAGCAGGTACCCGACCATGGCCGCGGCCATTGCCGGATGACCCCCGACCATGGTAAGTGCGCGACTGTCCACCGGTCCCCCGCCACGCCGCGCCGGAAGGGACCTGCCGCTACAGCCACAGCTCGGCGTCTGAGGGATGCCGGCCGGCGCGATACGACAAACGCTGTGCAAAGCTTTCCGTCCACGCAGCCGTCTCCGGTTCCTCAGTGAACCCGGGTAGGGTGCGCGCCGTCCCTCCTCGGGCCGCCGGCACGGCTGTCCTGAATCGCGCCGCCCGGTCGGGCCTGCAACGCCAGCAACCGCACTCCCCAGCAGACGTAGGCCTCCACGCTCATCCCCACGCACTCTGCAGCATCGTTCAACGTGGCCGACAAGCCACTTCGGACGCGGCCCCACCCGGCCGAGGTGTTCGGAAAACGATCGCAGGACCTCCAATCAACAATCGACGCATACGGATTTACCTCGTCTTCGCCTGCCTCTCAGGGGTACCCTGCCGACGCAGTATTCGGCACTCTGGGCTCTGCGAGCCGGTGCCGACCACCAGCCGAGGGCGCCACCGCGGCGGAAAGCACGACTTAGAACTCCTAACAGAATGGGGCTGGTGGGGGGAATGATGCGGGATCGGTTGGTGTTCTTGTTGTGTCGCCTGTGACTGGAGGTATACGACGGCACAACGAAGGCCCTGGGAGATCGACGACCGGTTGTGGAAGCGCATCGAGCCCCTGCTGCCGGT
>NZ_JBSGCB010000130.1:0-8226 GCF_053601595.1 Nocardia sp. NPDC004711
GGCTACGACCACGATAAGTACCGTAAACAAGTGCGGGACAAGGGAATCACCCCGTTCATCGCCCGCCGCGGCATCGAACACGGCTCCGGACTCGGTACGCACCGCTGGGTGGTCGAGCAGAGTTTCGCACTGCTGCACTGGTTCCGGCGACTGCGCATCCGCTGGGAAATCCGCGACGACATCCACGAAGCCTTCCTCAGCCTGGCCTGCAGCATCATCTGCTGGCGCCGACTGGCCAACCTCTCACTCCGTTAGGAGTTCTAAACCTCGATCCACCGACGGGCTTGTGCCCGTCGGTGTTCGATATATGAGAAAAGTGCCCTTCGAGCTGGGATGATCACTGTTGTCTAGGCAATGATCGGTCCGGTTCAGAAGGACACTTCGGGTGCAAGTTTCGCATAGGTTCGCCGCGGAGTCAGCGGTGTTCGATGATCGGAATCTGGTGTCGCTGGCGGGGTTGGTTCCGGTGATGGGGCTGGCCGAGCAGAGCGGGCCGGGTGAGCTGCTGGCGGAGAAGGTGTCGATCACCTCGTCGCGGATCCGCTCGGGGGCGGCGAACCCGGGCGGCGAAGCTGGCGACCCTGATCGCGGGGATGCGTGCGGGCGCGGACAGTATCGACGATATCGACGTGCTGCGCAGTGGCGGGATGGGAACCGTGTTCGACCGTGTGTATGCGCCATCGACGGTCGGAACTCTGTTGCGGGAGTTCAGTTTCGGTCACGCCCGCCAGCTCGATTCTGTGCTGCGGGTGCACCTGTCGCGGTTGTGTGAGCGGGTCGATCTGCTACCGGGTGCCAGCACGCGGGTGTTCGTCGATATCGACTCGCTGCTGCGTCCGGTCTACGGGTATGGCAAACAGGGCGCGTCCTACGGGTTCACCAAAGTTTCGGGTAAACAGGTTCTGCGCAAAGGTCTTTCACCATTGGCGACGACCCTCAGCACCGATATCGCCGCGCCGGTGGTGGCTGGGATGCGGCTGCGGGCTGGGAAGGCCGGTTCGGCCAAAGGGGCGGGACGGATGATCGCCCAGGCCATCGGCACCGCCCGCGCGGCCGGGGCCGGCGGTGAGATCCTCGTTCGGGGTGACTCGGCGTTCGGTGGCCGGGCCGTGGTCGGCGCGTGTCGCCGCCTGGGCGCACGGTTCTCGCTGGTGCTGACCAAGAATCCGGCGGTGACCGCCGCAATCGCGTCGATTCACGCCGATGCGTGGACGCCGGTGAAATATCCGGGCGCGGTCGGTGACCCGGACACCGGGAACTGGATCTCCGATGCCGAGGTCGCCGAGATCGGTTACACCGCTTTCGCTTCCAAACCCGACCGCGTCACTGCTCGGTTGATCGTGCGTCGCGTCAAAGACGCTGCCCGCCAGGACGAGTTGTTCCCGGTCTGGCGATATCACCGGTTCTTCACCGACTCCACCGAGCCGACGGCCGATGCCGATATCACCCACCGTCGCCATGCGGTCATCGAGACCGTCTTCGCCGACCTGATCGACGGACCGCTGGCCCACATGCCTTCCGGGCGCTTCGGAGCGAATTCGCCCCTGGGTGTTGTGCGCGGCTATCGCTCACAACCTGCTGCGCGCCGCGGGCACACTCGCCGACCCCCGCCTGGGAAAAGCCCGCGGAACCACCCTGCGCCGCAAACTCGTCGCCGTCCCGGCTCGTCTGGCTCGTCCCCAGCGAAAACCCATGCTGCACTTACCCTCCCATTGGCCGTGGGCCGAGCAGTGGCGACAACTCTGGTACGCCACCATCACCGCGCCCTCGACCGCCTGAACGGCCGGTAACCGCCCCTACGACCAGGAACGATGGTGGAAAGGCTGGGCAGACCAGCGGCTATCTCACGCCCGAAACCTGCTGGTCTGCGCGTCTTCGACACACAGACCAGCCCCGAAACCGGATCGGTGGATCGAGGCTAAAGTCTCCCGACCCCGCTGGGGCCGGTTCATATGCCATGTCGGTCGCCCGTGGCGAGCGTTCCTACAGTGGGTTGACGTTTACGACGTAACCCTGTCAGCACGGTGATGGCGTCGGTGATCCACTGCTGCGCTTCAAAGTAGGTCAAGGCACTCGACACAGCGGCGCGCCTTGCATTGAATGTTGCCGGTGCCCAGTCACCCCAGGCAGCGCGGATGTTCTCGTGCAGCCGGGCGCGGCCTGCCGGCTCGTCGAGCTCGTTCAGGATCTTGATGCCGGTAAATGCTCTGGTAATCGCGGACGCATATGCGCGAACAGTTTGCGGTGCAGTGATGGGTCCGGAGCGTCCGCGATGGCGGGGTAGCCGTCGCGGAAATGACCACTCGTCAGGATTCTCTCGCCACTGCGCAGAACTCAAGACCGTCGTCATCGAGGACCTCGTGTCGCGATTCATGCAAGGTCAAAATAAAGCTCTATACGCTCGGAAGAGCACAAGAACCGTCGCCGGCCTCCGCCTTACCGGGGGCATGTAGCCGACTCCGGCCGAGTGGCGAGCCGTTCACCAGATAACGCGATTGAAGCCCAGCCGCAACCATCAGATGATGGCGTTCGCTCAAGCAACGAATTGAGCCCGCACAGTGAAAGTCGGCCTCGTGCAGGCATGTAGCCATCACCAGAGCGTCAACGCTACAGCTGATAGCACTTACCTTCTGTCATGGCTGGGACCTCCGAGGAATGCTTTTGCAGCTTGTCCTGCGAGGACTGTCATGAGACGGCGTCCTCGGGGGTTTCGGCTGGAGGCGAGTCGTCTTGGAGGGTGTCGTCCCGGCGAGGACTGATTTATCAGCACGATGCAGCGCCTCTGGCTCCAGTTGTTTTCGATGGGACCGTGAGAGGAGTCGAGTTTCTTGCTGGCGGTAGGAATTGATTGGGCCGAGTCGTTGCACAACGTGGCCCTGGGCCAGCCCGGTGAGGGTGTGATCGAACAGTTCCGTATCGATCACACCGCGGCCGGGATCGAACGCCTCGTGGCGCGGTGTCTGGGATCCGAACCGGACCTGTCCGAGGTGCGGGTGGTGCTCGAAACCCGGCACGGTCTGCTCGTGGAAGCATTGGTGGACGCGGGTTTCACTGTGCTGCCGGTGAATCCGGACCTGGTCGCTCGCCGTCGTGGCCCGGCGGAAAGAAAGACGACGCCGAAGACGCCAGGATCTGTTGTTTGCTGGCGTTGGATCAGTTCCTGTAGTTGCGGAAGCTGATTCCCCATGGCGAGATCGCCGGGGAACTGCGGGCCATCGCTCGTGACGACGAACGTGCCTGCCGCGACGAACGCCGGTTGTTGAATCGGTTGCGCGCCGATGTGATGTTGTGTCTCCCCGCCATGCTGACGATCGCCGGCGATGACCTCGTGGTCGTGCTGAAACTGCTGGCCCGCTGGCCCTCTCACCAACTCCTCGCCGCCACCGAGCCCGCTGAGATCGAGGCGTTCGCGCGCGCCGCCAGACACGGCTGGCCCGCGCGGTTCGCCGCCCGAATAGACGCGCTGGCCGCCGAGCAGCTGCCCGCCCGGGACTATTTGGTGCGAGCGAAAACGACCACTATCGCGTTGACTGCCACCCAGTTGCTGGCATTGCGTCAAGCCCGCAAGGACTGGGAACGCCGCATGACCGAATTGCTGTTGGGCACTGTGCGTTACGGTCGGGACAAACAACCGAAGGATCCCGATCCGGGAAAAGCGTTCCCGGGCGGTGACATCCTGTTGAGTTTCCCCGGAATCGGGGACCGGCTCGCCGCCCGGATAGCCGGTGAAATCGGAGACCACATCGAGCAATTCGACGCACCCGCCGGGCTGCAGCGCTATGCCGGGACCGCGCCGGTGACCCGGCGTTCCGGGCGCAGCGAATTCGTCGTGGCGCGTCGACTGGCCCACAACCGACACCTCGGCACCGCCGTGCATCAGTGGGCGTTCTGCAGCCTGCGCGCGAGCCGATGGGCGCGCCAGTTCTACGACAGCAAAATCGCTGCCGGGAAAGGCCACCACAGCGCGCTGCGCGCGCTGGCCAACCGATGGCTGGAAATCCTGTGGCACTGCCTCACCAAACGCACGCCCTACGACGAAGACGTCCACCAACGCAACTGGCAACGAGCCTTGCAGCCCCTCACCGCCGCCTGAGGTTGACAGAGGGTGTCTCATGAGGGATCTTCGGAACACGACTGTCTCGATGACAGGTTTCCTGTGCCCTGGCCGACGCTGGCGTGCGGATATTACGCAACCGAAGCGCCTGCGAGTCGGAATAGCGTGCGCCGCAGGGGCACTCATGTTGCGGGAAAGGTCCCGCCCGGGGTATTGATGCCGGGCGGGACCGGTGTTCCCCGACGAGAACGCGCCGCCGGGTTCTTCGCCACTACTTACTTCGCCTGCACAGGAGGCTGGTTGATGGTGGCGAAGTACTGGATGGCGGCGCCGATCGTCACCGGAGCGGTTACCAGAATTTGCCCGGCCACAGTACCCAGCGCACCGACGGCGATGATGCCGCCCAGACAACCGATCGCCGCGGCGGGGATGAACGCCCCGAACAAACCGACGATCGCCGCCGTCGCCACAGTCGAGCCGGCGATACCACCGAGTACGCAGCCCACCGCCGCACCGCCGATCCCGCCAATGAGGGTGCCGAGGGTCGCACCCGTAGAGATGGTGGAAGTCAACCGAGACCAAGCGGCTTGCTCACGGTCGTAGTCGCTCTTCCACGGCGCCTTGTCCTCGAACGGCAGCGCCACCGGTTTGTAGGCCGCGTGCGCCAGATCGAACTGCGGAGTCAACGTCGCCGTCCGGTCGACGATGTCCGCGGCGATGGGGAACTCGAAATCATCCATCCGAAACCGCAACGGCATACCCGCCACCACGGCACCGTTCGCCGCCTTCACCTTGAACACGCCGTCCTCCACAACCAGCGAACCAGCATCAGTCATCACAACCGACTGGGTATCGGTCGCATGCGCCGTGAAGCCGACCGCTTCATCCGCAGCAGGTTGCGCACCGGCCGACCCGGACACAACCCCGACCGCGGCCACCAGGCTTGCGGCCACCGCAACAGACTTCCTCATCACTTACTCATTCCTTTCAACGATTCCATCACTGGAATTCGGCGGTATTTATTTTTGACTGTGATGTTGCGTTAGCATCTCTGCCGCATAAATGAACCGGATCGGGTCACTCGGGGCACGGTCGCCCGAACAGGCGATTCTGTCCCGGATTCAGCCAATCCGCTTCTGCTCGTATGGCCATTTCCGTACCACCGCAGCGGCCAGGGCGCGCATCATGGATGCGCTACCGGCGTTGTAAGTGCCTTCCGATCACCGATTTATTTAGTCTTCCGAATAATCAATGTAAGACATCTCGTTTAAAGTGGCCCAGCTTTCATCTCGATAATCGGGAGGTCGCACAAGGGGTTTCGTACATGTGGGGCTCGTTGTTGGCGCCTGATTCATATGGGCGGATTACTTATGCGCCAGTTTTACTGCATCGCTGCCGTTGCGGAGGATGTCAATTCGTGCTTTGCTGGCCATCGTGGTGAAGGTGTCGAGCACGAAGCCAACTACTACGCACACCGCAGCGGATAGCCGGCCGGTGAAGATAAATCAGCGCCAAACCCAAGACGGTTCACACCGGGTCAATAACGTTCATCGCGCCGTTCGCGCGTTCCTGAGATGGACGTGGATGAGTCTCGTGATGCATGCCACAACGCTAACGCCCGAGAACGGGAAACGGTTGCGTATTTCAACACATGTGGAGGATTGTTTCGCGCAGCCACGTCGATACTGCAATGTAACTGTGGATACTCGCCGGTTCCGCGATTCAGCACTTGGCCATCAACTCCGGGAAGTCCTATCGACTTCCGCACGCCACGGGAGTTCTAGGCCGCCTCGGATGTTAGCGGGAACGCACGGAAAGCACTCAGTCGACGGCCATCGCCGCGCTGATCCGAGAACTTGCGTGACCTCGGCGTTGCAGGCACTCCATCAACGAGATGCGACGTTCAGTGACCCGGGCACGCCCAGCGTCGATACCAGTTCTTTGCAGAGATGCCTACCCGCCAGCGGCATGAGGTGACCAGTCGCAACAACCGTGTCCCCGACGCCCCGTCTACGTTCTGTCTCCCAATGAGGTGAATCGATCGGCCCCTTGTTCGGGGTCGATCGTGCATCATGTCTGCCGTGGCGACCGCGATCGGTGATCGATACCAGGTTCTGACCGACAAGCAGTGGGAACTGCTGGAGTTACTGCTTCCGAAATCCGAAGGCCGCGTGGGCCGTAACTTCGCCAACAACCGCCTGGTGGTCGAAGGCATGCTGTATCGGCTGCGCACCAGCCTGCCGTGGCGTGACCTGCCCGAGCACTGCGGGCCATGGCAGACGGTGTGGAAACGCCACCGCCGCTACGCCGCCGACGGCACCTGGGACCGGGTGCTGACCGCGCTGGTCGCGTTGGCCGATACCACTGGTGATCTGGACTGGGTGGTCTCGATCGATTCGACGATCGTGCGGGTGCACCAGCATGCCGCCGGCGCGGGCGCCGACTCGGTGTCGGGGCTATGAACCCGCCGACCACGCGATCGGGCGTTCCCGCGGCGGGTTGACCACCAAAGTGCACCTGGCCGCCGACGGAGCGGGTCGGGGCCTGGCCGTGCTGCTCACACCCGGCCGCGCTGGTGGTGCCCCGCCTGCGGGGCGGGCCGCCGCGCCGAAACCCGGACGTGGTGATCGCCGACCGCGCCTACTCAGCCGCGTCGAACCGAACCCTGTTGCGGCGCAAACGTATCCAGGCCGTCATCCCGGAACGCTCCGATCAAGTCGCCAACCGCAAACGCAAGGGCCGACACGGCGGGCGGGCACCGCGCTTCGATCCCGAGCTCTACAAGCGCCGCAACGTCATCGAACGTGCCTTCAACCGCGCCAAACATTGGCGCGCGGTCGCCACCCGCTACGACTGTGAGGATGATCGGGTGCCGCTTCGGGCGGTGGTCTGACCCGCGCTACGACTGGCCATCGGGCCTTGAGTTTGATCTGTCGACCACTGTCCGAGGCGGTGCTTGCTGCCGCCGGACCGGGTCAGATGTGTCCCGATAGGGGCCTTGCCGCTAACAAGGCACCATCACAGTCCTGGCCATCCACGACCCGGTCCGGCGTCGGCCAGCCCAATCCCCGGGGTCCGTCAGGAGACAGCCGACCCGTGCTCAGCATGCCACAAGACGACCACTCCGATCACACTGACGAAACGGTGGTGCTGGGTGTCGACACCCACAAAGATGCCCACGTCGCGTTCCTGATCGGGATTCAAGGAAACCGCCTGGCACACAGAAGCTTCCCGACAACAGCCAACGGTTATCGGCGGCTGCTGTTCTGGGCGAAAAGCTTCGGCACCCTGCGACGCGCCGGGGTGGAGGGCACGCTCAAATCGACCAAGGAATCGGCGATTAAGTCCCGGCCGCAGGCCATCAACCAGCTCAAAACCGTTGTGGTGCACGCAGATCCAGCATTACGAGAGTAGCTGGCCGGATTGAGTAACCCTCGACTCATCCGGCACCGTGCCAATCTCGATCGCACCGTCCCGACAACGGCGGAGTCGACAGCTGCCTACACGCTGCGATCGCTCGCCCGCCGAATCCTTGTCCTGACAGAAGAAATCGACGACCTCATTATTCAGATCACCGCAACTATCGCTGCATTCTGCCCCGCACTGCTCGACTGTTACGGCGTTGACCCCGATACTGCCGCAGCCTTGCTCATCGCAGTCGGCGACAACCCTCAACGCCTCCGCAGCGAGGCATCCTTCGCTGCCTGGTGCGGCGTCAGCCCCGTCGAGGCATCCTCGGGAAAGACCAGGCGCCGCAGGCTCAATCGAGGCGGTGACCGCCGTGCCAACTCCGCTCTCTATACGATCGTCATCGCACGTCTACGCTGGAACACCCGCACCCGCAACTACGTCGCCCGCCGGCAGTCCGAAGGCAAGACTCGCCGTGAAGCCATCCGATGCCTCAAGCGCTATGTTGCACGAGAGATCTACCAGATCATCGCCACGCCCAGCCCGAGCACCGCTCCGCTCAGCGGCTTGACGATCCATAGGGGCATCAAGCTCGCGACCACCTACCGTGCCGGATTCGTCCCAGGTTCTGTTTCGAAGTTTTGAGGGCGGGCATGGGCTCGCCCTCAGCTGTGTCGCAGCCACTGGTTGATGACAGCGATATGGATCGTGGCCTGGTATCGGACGGCGAGTTTGTCGAAGCGAGTGGCCACGGCCCGATGCTG
>NZ_JBSGCB010000131.1:0-8217 GCF_053601595.1 Nocardia sp. NPDC004711
GGCCTCGCTCACCCAGCCGAGCGAGGCCGTTCCCATCCCCTCATCATCGGCACCACCGATGACGCCAACATCGGCAAACTCAGCGACGGCCAACAGGGGTGGGATGGCGAGCATTGTGGGGATCATGTCCGAGATTCCGAGTGTAGATAGCGTGGTTGCGGCCGCGGAGGCGATGGCGCCGAGTCCGATTGCGCTGGAATGACTTCGGCCACTTTTCGGGCCATTCCGGTGAATGCCCGCCGACGGGTTGTGGTCCCGCGCCGCGGTTGTGGGGAAATGAGGAAACCCCTCCGACCCGGGTCGGAGGGGGTTTCGTACCTGCCGGGCTGACAGCAGGATTTGAACCTGCGACCACCTGACCCCCAGATTCGCATCCGGACCATTTGTGCACGTCACACCCGTCAGGCATGTTCGCCCAGCGTCCTTGCGACCAGGCATTGTTCGGTTGCGCGCACGCCGTGCGGCCACCAGATGGCCGCCGCCGCGATTGTGATCGGCGCCGTTGGTCGTCCACCTGTCGGGGTGGATCTGCTGGAGGTGGTGTCAAGTGAACGGTGGGACGTCCTGCTGGCAGACCGTGCCGGGTGGGGGCAGCGCGCCACGGATGACGTAGTCGCTCTCGTAGGCTTTCGCGCAGCTGCTCGGGTTGAACAGCGTGGTGTGCCCGTATCCAGCGACGGTAAGCAGCCTGGCGTTGTGCAGTTGGGCGGTCATGGCCAGGGCGTTGTGGTACGGGGTGGCGGGATCGAAGATGGCGTTGACGGTGAGGATCGGTGTCGCGGAGCGGCCCCACGGGCCGGTGTAGCGATGGGCGGCCTTGGCGGGCCAGGTGGAGCACGCCTCGGTCACCCACGCCCAGAAGGGCCCGACCGTACCGGCTCGAACGGTACTGAACTTCGCCAAGGCGCCGTAGATGTGCGGATCGCGCGGGTTGGGACTCTCGCCGCAGATGATCGCCAAGGGCTGCTCGACGCCCGTGTACTTCTGCTGTTGGGCCGAACCTTCCCGGGAGGAGTCGCTCAGCACTGTCGAGGACCGGTCCACCAGGAGATTCTCGCCCGGGTCGGGCATCTGCGGCGTTGCGCCCAGCCACAGCTGCTGCAGCAGCTCGGCCAGCGCCGTCCAGTTCGCTGGGGAACCGGCGGTGGCATGGACGGTATACAGATTGGCGCGCACGGCGTTGGCGGTGGCGGCGTAGGTGAACCCGTCCTGCGGGTGGATGAGCAGGCGGTGCAGCAGTGCCTCGTACTTCGCTCGGGTCGCCACCGCACTGCCGGCCGAGAACGGGCAGCGGATCGGGCCTGCTTGGCTGCACAGGTTCAAGAACTGTTCCAGCGTCTTGGCCGTTCCCAGGTCGGATGCCTGCCGTAGGAAGGTCGACAACACCGGGCTCCAGTCGTACCACGCAGACGGATCGATATT
The DNA here is from genome assembly GCF_053601595.1 of Nocardia sp. NPDC004711. Classification (NCBI taxonomy): domain Bacteria; kingdom Bacillati; phylum Actinomycetota; class Actinomycetes; order Mycobacteriales; family Nocardiaceae; genus Nocardia; species Nocardia sp. NPDC004711. The sequence continues at coordinate 1,423 of NZ_JBSGCB010000131.1, forward strand.
GCCGTCCAGCACCATCGCCCGGACCCGGTCGGGGAAAAGGTTGGCGTAGGTGGCGCCCAGCAGCGTCCCGTAGGAGACCCCGAAGTAGGTCACCAGCTGTTCGCCGAGGACTCTGCGCAGTAGATCGATGTCGTAGGCCGAGTCGGTGGTGGAGACGAACCGCAACAAGGCCGGATCACGCCGCTCGCAACCCCGGCCGAGTTCGGCGTACAGGTCGATCCACCGCTGCTCCTGCTCGTGGCCGACCGGAAACCCCACAGGCAACTGCGCGAACCAGGCATCGAACTCCGCCTTATCGTCGAAGCATTGAACGGAGGTCGATTCACCGACCCCGCGCGGATCCCAGCTGACGATGTCGAACCGTTCCTGGATCTGGAGTGGGAAGAGCGGATATGCGATCGGGAGGACTGTGGTGCCTGCTCCTGCCGGCCCGCCTGGGTTGAACAGCAGGCTGCCGATCCGATGCGCGGGGTCGGTTGCCCGGTGTCGGATGACCGCCAGCTCGATCGTGCGCCTGTCGGGATGCTGGTAGTCCAATGGTGCCGGCACGGTGGTGCATTCGAAATCCGGGTGGTCGGGGCACGGGGTCCAGACCGCGGCAGGCGTTCCCCCAGTCGCCTCATCCGACGGCTGAGCCGTGGCGGGCGCGGCGCCGCAGGCCACAGCCGCGGCCACCATCATGGATGCCACTATGCATCGGGTGAAACGAGCGCGGTTCGTCACAGATCCTCGCTATCGTCACGGTGAAAATGCGTGGCTGTCTTACAAGGAACCCTCGACGCCGAACCGTAGCCGATTACGCGGCAAATGCCTGGTTAGGTCGATTCACCGGCGTGGTCCGATCGATAGCACACACAAGCCGGTGACCAACCAAATGAGCTGAGCAGGGGATCTTCCGCTGGCTTCGTTGGTGGGGCCGGCGACCGGGACCTCGGCCCGATTCCGGAGACTCGCCGCCGTCCCCGACAGCGGCCACATCGAGGATCATCCCCCTCTCCTGCGCGGACGCGATCGTGGGCGGCTGCAGCAGCATCATGTCGGAACCGTAGCGCCACCCACGCCCTCCGCGGCCGAGGTGCGACGAGGACGCCCGATTTGCTCGGCCGGCAAGCCCGGAACCTACCGGAACCGTTGGTCGCCCGACGCAATGAAAGCGCGGCGGCGTTTTGCCGCAAGGCATTTCAGCGGCTTCATGTACCACCTGACACGGATTCTTACTTTCACCCCTACCGAGAGGCAGGCGCAGCCGGAGGCAAGCCGTATGCGTCTTTGTGGCTGGGAGATCCTGCGATCGTTTTCCGAACGCGCCCGTCAGGTTCGGAGTTGGGGTGTAGGCCTGAGCTAACAGGGCGTGGCTGATGACCGCGGCGCCCCCCGGGTTCGGTGCCAAGCTGGGCGTGGTTGTCCGCGGTGCCGGTTAGAAGTCGTCGTCGTGCCCGGCGAGCTGCCGCCCCAGCAGCCTGGCCGCATTAATGATGCTGCTCAATGGTTCTTCATACTTCCAAGAGTCGCCGTAGCGGTCGTCGCGCTCGACGGCCTCGGTCAGCCGGAGCGCGTGTCGCAGCATGATCTGCTCATCCATTACGACGAGCCCGCCTATCGTGCCCGTGCTGCCGACCTTGTTGAGTATGGCCAGGAGGTCTACCTTGCCGGCCACGGCGAACGGCCTGTCGATCTGGATCCAGTCCTCGCCTGCCCGCCTGATCACGACGTCCGGAGCGGCCCAGTCCTCTTCGGCGTCGATGACCTTGACGCTGATCTTGTCGGGCTCTACATGCACGCCGTAACTGTCCTCAGAAATGCGGTCGACCAGAGCGTCCCACTCGTAGCTGTCTTCCACGTGTTTCCCTCCGCGATCGTCAGCGTCCGGCCGATACGGAGCGTAACAGAATCCACTGCGGCCGAAGGGAACTCGTGCGATCACTACGACACTGTGCGACTGGCCGGCACACCAGCAGCGAGGTGTCCAGATCCCTGCTCAGGATCGATTGCGGCCGAGCGGAATTCGCTTGCCACGGTGTGGGCGCTGCCTCGGCCACCGCGGCAAACCGCGAGGTCTGCGCACGATCGCCGCCCTGGCCGCGAAGACTCCTGACCAGGTTTCGGCCTCGGCGGGATCGCCCCGCTCCTCGAGACACCGAGGTTGTTCATGGGTTGGCGGGCCTCCGGAAAGTAGGGACAATGTTGGCCGTTGTCCCTGGGCCGGGCGGCGGCGGTCGACATGGGCTAGCTGGAGACCCGAAGAGCCCACAGCTGCGTATACCCGAACTCCCGCTCGACGAAGGCATCTGCTGTAATCGCCCTGGACTGGTGTTTTGCACGGCCCTGAACAGCGGCTACCCGAACTTCGTTGTTCTGCGGGTTACTACCGGAACCCCGATTCCGGCGTCAGCCAGTCGCGACGGCGACGGGAGTGCCGCTGTCGGTGCGGATTTCGATGCGGTGCACGGTGTCGGCGCGGAACGAGACCGCGCCGGTCACCTTGATGGGGTTCACCGCGGGCGTGGTCCAGGTGGCGGCGGGTTCGCTCTGGCCGTTCGCGCCGACCGCCACGGCCGTCAGGCGCAGCCCGGCGGGAAGGTCGCGCAGGGTGAGGTGCAGTTCGGTGCCCCACGGTTTGGGCGTGAGATCGATTGTGCTGCTGGATGTTCCGGAGCCGGTGGTGAACGCGATGACACGGTCGGTGGCCGATGTGCCCGGCGACTCGGCGGGGTGCAGGACGAATCCGAGTGCGACACCGGCGGCCAGCGCGGCGGCGGTGAGGCCCGCGGTCGCGAACACGCGGCGCCTGCGCTGCGCGGCCCGGGCGGCGGATACCGCGCGCAGCGTCTCCCGCAACGCCACAGAGGACTGCTCCTGGATGGGTGAATCATCCTGCGGTACTTCGGCTTTAGCCAGTAGTCCCGGTACGACGGCGAATTCGGCCAGTTCCCGGCGGCAGGCCGGGCAGTCCGCCGAATGAGCGTCCACAGCGGCCTTGTCGGCCGGGCCCAGCCCGCCCAGCACGTACGCGCCCAGCAGGTGCCGGTAGTGCTCGTGTCCGGCGTTGGTCACCGGGTCACCCCCAGTTCGTCGAAGATGGAACGTAGTGCGCGCACCGCGTAGTAGCTGCGGGATTTGACTGTGCCCTCGGCGATGCCAAGCCGCCGCGCGGTCTCGGCCACGCTGCGATCGCGGAAGTAGAGCTCGACTACGACGGCCCGATGCTCGGGCGAGAGGCGAGCCAGGGCGTCGGAGACCAGCCAGCCGTCGATGGCCCGCTCCAGGGGCTGATCGACGGCGGCCAGATCGGCCAGATCGGCACGCTCGACCGATGCGACAGGTCGGCGCTGTTCGGCGCGCCACCGGTCCACCAGAACCCGGTGTGCGGTGGTGAGCAGCCAGCCGCGAATCTCCAGCTCGGTGATGTCCTTGCGGCGCAAGGTTTCCACCGAGCGCCAGGCCCGCAGCAGCACTTCCTGGGTGAGATCCTCGACCTGGTGCGGATCGCGCCATCGCCCGTGCAGGTAGTTGCGTACGGCCCGGCCGTGGGCGGCGTCGATCGCGGTCAGGAACTCCTCGTCCGAGACCGTTCGGTTTGCCGCCCACGGCAGCCGCATCAGCGAATCGCCTCGCCCTGGGCGTCGAGCAGGAACCAGACATCCATGACGCCCTGACCGGCGGTATCGCCCGGATTCTTGTCGCCCGCAAAGTAATACAGCGGTTTGCCCGCATAGCTGGCCTGCGCCGACCCGTCGGCACGCGTGAGCGTGCCGAGTTTAGCGGCGTCGATACCCGTGCCCGCGGTGACGGCCGCGGTCACGGCGGGCCACTTCACCAGACACTCACCCGCGCACGCGGAGTGGCCGGGCGTGTCCTTGGTGAACAGGTACAGCGCGCGCCCGGAACCGTCCGCCAGCGCCTGCCGTCCGCCGAGGGTCTGCACCCCGACGGTCGCGGCGGCCTGGGCGTTGGTGACCGATGCCGTGGTGGTGCCGGAGGCGGTGCTGCCCGCCTCGTCCTTCGCGCCCGATCCACACGCGGTCAGCGCGACCGTTCCGGCCACCACCGCGGTGGCCACCATCCAGTGTCGCAATGTCATCGGCGAGCTCCCATCCTCGGTTTTCCAGTGCGTACAGGGGACGCCGCTCATTCCGGCCAGGTTCGATTCCACGCTGAACTGTGACGCAGCCCACTTGCGAAGGGCCTTCCCGATCGGGTGCACACCGTGGGCGTCGAACATCGGGCGTCGCGGGCCACCCAAATCGGCTGGAACACCGTCAACCTCGACTTCGATCGGCCCGAGACCCGGCAGAACGGTACGGGCTCTGTCGGCTCCGTGTGACGGAGCCGGGAAACTACAACAAGATCGGGCGTCCCGCCACCGCGTCGACCGGCTGTGCCGCGTGGCCTGTCCACCACGGGAACACGTTGGGTACAGGGTCGGCTGGTGGTGACGGGGCGTCCGGGTGAGATCGCGAATTCGTACCTCACCGAAGTGGCGCTCCGGGCCCAGCTCACGAGTGGTTTCTGCGGTCAACAGTGGCCCTCAGGGGATGAGATCGGGCGGGAGTGAGTTCCGGGACGTAGAGTCCGCCGCTTGACGGCCTCTGCCCGGACTCCTTCCACCGCAGGGGCAGGTCGAGCGCCTGACCGTGCGGTTGCGGGTCGGCGTGCACCAACCCCAGCACGAAATCGCCGTCCGCACCCTCGATGTCGACGACCCCCGTCACCCCGGCGGCGTCGACCGCAGCCAGAGCGCCCGGAGTAACCAGACCGGAAAGCTCACCCATCGCGCTCGCGAACTGGGTCACCTCCTCGACGTCGGTCATGGCATCGAAATCCTTTACTCCTCGATTCGAGCTTCCACCGCCGCAGCCGACGTCCGGCGATCAGCGCTCTCGGGCCCAAGTCGAAGTCCGCTTCGGGGCCAGCTGTTCGAGCACGTCCTGGGCCCGAACTCCTCAGCGCTGGAGCAGGCCAGGTTCGTCGTCCCGCCCCGAGGTCGTCCCCGGCGCCTCCCTGCGAACAGGCGGCACCGACCGAGAGGTCAGGGGCTCGGCCGACTTGCCATGTAGGGGCGTCAGGACTGGGGCTTTGGGCGTCCGCGCGGTCCAGGCTTCGCAGTGCCAGCATGCCGCCGACGCCGGGTATGGCCGACAGCAGGATGCGCTGCCCGGTGGAGTGGGCGTCGCGCCAGGTGGCGATGACGCCGTAGAGCCAGGCGAAACCGTGGATCGGGCCGGTCAGTGCGGCGACGGTGTGCGCATCGAAGGTGATCATGTTCGTCAAGAGCGTGGCGAGTGTGATCAGCTCGATCGTTGCGCAGATGCGCAGCGGTCTACGGGTGGTCATGGCGTTCAAGCTCCGGTGGTCGAGCCGGGACGGACGATCATCAGTACCGTGACCGTGGCCCACAGCAGGTTGAAGACTCCGGTGAGCATCGCCAGCCGAGCTGTGACTGCTCGATCGAGACGGGGCTCGGCCGTCGTTTCGGCAAGGGCGGTGAGGATGGAGTGTTGGCGGGGCAGCACCAACAGGCCCAGCACCAGCACCCGCACCGCCGACGTCGACGACTCTCGTCATCCCGGCGGTGTCGACCGACCGACGGTGGTCGCAGCCCGGGGTGCCCGGGCCAGTGGCGGCAGCCCATAACGGGCCCATGAGGATGTGAAGGCGGCGACGCCCGTCAGGGCGATGGAGATGATCAGCCAGGGGCTGCCCAAGACATGCATCAGGCTTGCGGTGCGCGAATCCGAACACCGGAACAGCGATTGCGATCTGCGCGTAGACGCGGCAGATCCGGTTCAGGACTCGCACACCCGCGAGGGTCTCATCGCCTGGGGCTGAGGCAGCTCGGCGGACTGCCGCGGGGAACATGCTGGCAGCGACCGTCACGGGGCCGATGGTGATGATGGCCGCCAAGACGTGGACAGCGAGCACGAGCTTGGTCATCGAGCCGCGCCCTCACCGCGGTGCGGGTGGACATCGGGCAAGGAACAAAGGGGCAGGGTGGGCATGTTGGTACGCCTTCTCACGTGCTGGGCCGGAAGCGGTGAAGTCCTGATAGAGGGACTTACCTCCAAGGCCGGTCGTCTCCCCTCCTCGAAAGTCACCGGCCGACGCCGCAACGACGACGCCGCAGAGCCGATGCGATGACGACACTCCGCGCCACGTCCAACACGGTCGCTCAGCTCTCCGCCGAGTTGGGCGTCGGGAGTCGCAGGTGGCTCATCAGGCCAGTAGTCGGCCTCAACGGCGTTCCGCTCGCGGGTGACCGTTCTGCGGGCCAACAGTATGGAGAGTGCTGTTGTTCGGCAAGAACCTCCACCGCTGCCCGGTCGCATGTTCTTCCAAATCCTCGGCGCGATTACATGCCAGTCCCTTGGCTTTCCCTTCCCGCCGCACCGCCCCTTACCTTCCGACATCCGGAAACGGTTCCGGCACTGGCTTCTGACTCACGGCCCCGCCGAACCGAATATCGCAGTCGATGACATAGACAGCTTGTGAAACCTGAGCAGAAGGCAATAGTGCGATGGTTGCGGCCCCGCCCACTCCCGTCCGGCGTGAGACGGTTCAGCCAGAATCGCGGTTGCGGAGCAGACACAGGGAGTCGGTGAAGCGGGGGGTGTGGTCGCCGAGGGGGGCGAAGAAGTCGCGGTCGCAGGTTTCGACGGCGCCGATGGCCCGATTGACCAGGGCCGCACCGGATTCGGTGGGGACGAGGGATTTGGCGCGGCGGTCGGTGGGGTGATCGCGCCGTTCCAGCAGGCCCTTCTGTTCCAGGGTGCGCAGCACCTGGGAGGTCATCATGGG
>NZ_JBSGCB010000132.1:0-8184 GCF_053601595.1 Nocardia sp. NPDC004711
GCAGCTGCGCGGCGAGGTTCGCGTGGTCGGGATCGGTGACCACGTCCTGTTTGGTCCAGGACCGGGCGTGGCGGGCCACGACCTGGCCGTCGCAATAGGCCGTGACCGTTTGCGGCGAGGCAGTGACGTCGACGAACCGGCCGATCACCCGCGGATCGACCGAGTAGTCGACGGTGTCGACATGGACGTAATAGTCACGCGCCAAACGGATTCGCTGATTCAATCCGATCGACGGAGTCATCGGCGGCAGCGCGATCATCGACAGATAGCCGGTTTCGAACAGATCGACCGGACGACCCTGGATCGAACGGACCGTGCGCGTGTTGGCCCGCTCCAGCCAGACGGTCAGCTGCTCGTTGAAATCGCCAGGGCCGGTGAAAGTTCGACCCGGGAGGAACGAGGTCTCCAGGTAGCCGTTCGCGCGTTCGACCATGCCCTTGGACGACGTCGTCGACTACACCCAGTTCCGTCGATCGGGTGCCGAAGGTGCGGGTGACGCACCGGTTCCATCCGTTGTTCGGACGCGAGTACGAGTTCGTCGAGCACCGCCTCAACTGGGGCGAGGACCGCGTCAGCATGCGTGACGAGGACGGTCGGCTGTTCTCCCTGCCAGCAGGCTGGACCGACGTCGCAGCGCCGGATCCGTTCGTGGTGATCGCCGAAGGTCGCTGCCCGTTCACCACGTCCGGGCTGCTGGCGTTGGCCGAGCTGATCGACCGGATCCGGGCATGTCCCGGCGCGGATTCGACCGTCAATAAGATTACGCCGTGATTGTCAGATGGATTCTGTCGTCCCCGATGCAGCGGATCGAAGCTGAATAGGTCGAGATCTGAACTGCGAGACCAATATTCCTTGCAGTATGTTTCCCGATTCCTGCCACGCCTCGTTCATCTATCGGCAAAATCTCTCTGACTGGTTCGGCGATGGAGATGTTCGACGAGATGAGGGCCCATGGCGCGGCAGGTTTCGGCCGAAGATCCGAAGGTCAGCGAGTTGCGGGAAGCGCGATGCCTGAACCCGCATCCGGAAACGGTGACCGACCCGACGTTCACGACCGGCGAGTTCTTCGACGCTCGTGACGTGGTGCAGGTTAAATACGAGATGGTGCGCCGGGTCCGGGTCGACGAACTATCGGTGACCGAGGCCGCCGCCGCGTTCGGGTATTCACGGCAAACCTATTACGAGGCCGCTGCCGCGCTCGATGCCGCCGGTCTGGACGGGCTGGCCCCGGCCAAACCCGGACCCCGCGGTGGACACAAGCTGACCGCCGAGGTCTGCGCGTTCGCTGCCGAACTGCTCGACAACGACCCAGTCCTGCGGGCGAAGGATCTCGTCACCCCGATCGAGCAACGATTCGGGGTGCGGGTGCATCCTCGTTCGATCGAACGGGCCCTGGCCCGATTTCGCGGCGACAACGCTGAAAGCGGCTGAACCACAACAATCCCGCCGATAGCCGAGTCCGAGCCGCCCTCAGCGGCTCCGGCTGCGGGCGGGCTGGACGAACGTTATGAGCAGTTGCGTCATGCGGCGCTGACCGCGCGCGCCGAGGCGTTCCCGCTCGGCTTCGGCGTGCTCACCCGCCGCGGCGTGCTGGCCTGGCGCGCGGCGGTGTCCCGCCTCGCGGCCGTCGCGCCCGCGCCGCGACGCCCGGCGCAGGCCACGATGGCGCCACTGCCGGTGGCCCTCACCGCCGAACTGGTCGATGCACTGGCTGGACTGGCACTCACCGGAACCTGAATCTCGTTCACTCACACCTATTCTCACTCCCCACCGCAGGTTCGGCCGGGGATGGAAGGAGCATGCGCGTGTTCGTGCAAGCAGCGGCGACCAAGGTCACGGCCGCCCATCTGGGCAGAGCGGCGTTGCTTTATGTCCGTCAATCCACCCTCAAACAAGTCATCCATCACACCGAGTCCGCGCACCGCCAATACGACCTGCGCGGTCGGGCGATCGCGCTGGGCTGGGCCAGCGATCAGGTTCAGGTCATCGATGTCGACCAGGGTCTCTCCGGGGCCAGCTCGGCGGATCGGGAAGGGTTCCAGCACCTGGTCGCCGAGGTGTCTCTCGGCCGCGCCGGGATCGTGCTCGGACTGGAATGCTCGCGGTTGGCCCGCAACTCCGCCGACTGGCACCAACTCCTGGAACTGTGTGCGATGACAGGCACCCTGATCTGCGACGAGGACGGTCTCTACGACCCCCGCGATTTCAACGACCGGCTGCTGCTGGGTATGAAAGGCCAGATGTCGGAGGCCGAACTGCATTTCATCAAGGCGCGGCTGCGCGGTGGGGTGCTGTCCAAGGCCCGCCGCGGGGAGTTGATCACCCCGCTGCCGGTCGGGCTCGTCCACGACGGCACCGGCCGCGTCGTGCTCGACCCCGACCAGGCCGTGCAACACGCGCTACGGATGCTGTTCGACACCTTCACCGCGACCGGATCGGCCACCGCCTGCGTCAAAGCGTTCCGCGCCGGCGGCTTGTCGTTCCCGTGGCGGCACCAGAAAGGCCCCCGCAAGGGCGAGTTGGACTGGAAACCCCTGCAACACCACGCCGTGCTCAGGGTGCTGCACAATCCCCGCTATGCCGGCGCGTTCACCTACGGCCGCCACGGCCGCCGTCCCGGCACCGCGACCGGATCGTCGGTGAAACTGCCGCGCGAGCAATGGATTTCGTTCATCCCCGATGTTCATCCCGGCTATATCAGCCTCGACCGGTTCGACGCCAACCAGGCTCGCCTGGCCGCCAATGCCGCCGCCCACGGCCGCGACCGCGCCGCCGGGCCACCCCGCGAAGGTGTCGCGCTGTTGCAGGGCATGATCGCCTGCGGGCGGTGCGGCAAACGCATGACCGTGCGGTATCACCGCCGCCGAGGCCGTGACTTCCCGACCTACGTGTGTCAACGCGACGGCATCGAGACCGCCCAGCCGATCTGCGCGGTCATCCCCGGCGCCGACCTCGACACCCGCATCGGGGCGCTGCTCATCGACACCCTCACCCCGCTGGCCGTCGAGGCCGCCCTGGCCGTGTCCGCCGAACTCGACCACCGCGCCGACGATGCCGACCGACTACGCGCCGCGACCGTCGAACGCGCCCAATACCGCGCTGACCTGGCCCGGCGCCGTTACCTGGCCGTCGACCCCGCCAACCGGCTCGTCGCCGACACCCTCGAAGCCGACTGGAACACCGCCCTGCGGGAACTGCAAGCCGCGCAACGTGATTACGACTCCGCCACCGCCGCGCAGACCGGGCAGCTCACCGACGCCCAACGAGCCCGCATCCACCAGCTGGTCACCGACCTGCCCGCGATTTGGAACGCCCCCGAAACCCCGGCACGCGAACGCAAACGCATCGCGCGGCTGCTGCTGTCCGACGTCACCGTCTCCCGCGACCGCGATACCATCACCGCCCACATCCGCTTCCCCGCCGGCCAGGACACCACCCTCACCATGCCCGTCCCGAAAACCGGACCCGAAGCCCGCCGCACCCCCGCCGAGACCGTCACTCTCATCGACCAACTGCTCGACCACCACATCAGCGGCGAGATCGCCACCATCCTCAACCAGCGCGGCCTGCGTTCCGGGACCGGAGAACCGTTCCACCACAAGATCATCGACCACATCATCCGCGCCTACCGGCTCCGCAGCCGCCGCCAGCGACTACGCGACCAAGGCATGCTCACCCCCGCCGAAATGGCCGCCCACCTCGAGATCACCCTGCCCACCCTCAAACGCTGGCGGCACGTCGGAATCATCGCCGCGGTCACCTACAACGACAAAGGCGAAAACCTCTACCCACCACCGGACCCGGACAACCCACCCAACCGGCCCCACCGCGGACGACCACCCACCGAACAGCCGTGACCAGCATAAACAGTAAAAGCCATCGAATCACGCGAGAAAGGTGCAGTATGCAACCCGAGGTTTGTATTCCGGATCGCGGCGCGGAGCAAGCTGGACGCGGGTGGCCAGCGTTCCCGCGAACGCCGCCGCGGCCACGGTCACCTTCCCGGTCCCGCCGATCGCCGATTCCCGATCCCAGACAAGGGTTTTCGTCACCCGACCCATCTGCGAGATCAGCAACCACATCCCCGCTATCAGATCACTGCCCTGCCGTGAGGGCAGCATCGCCGCAGCCATGAACCGCGAGAACCCCAGCGTCATCACCAGCACCGGGAACACTCGCTCCTGCCCTCGACCGACCGGGATCCGCGTCGCCGGGAACCACAGATCGCACTGCGTGACCGACCCCGGCTCGGAGACGACCCTATCCACCGGATCGACCCCGACGTACTCCGGACGGATCTCACGCAGCCGGATCCGTAACGGGTTCAGCGTGTATGGCCAGCCGATCCGCTCGGCGATCACCGACGCCGGCATCCGCGGATACTCCGCCAGCAACCCCCGGATCCGCGCCTCGTAGGCGTCCACCACCCGGCCCCGAGATGGGCGTTCGGGCTTCGGCGGCCGGTCCGACGCCAACGCCGCACGCACCGTATTTCTCGCCACTCCCAACCGGCGCGCGATCTCCTTGATCGGCCCGCCCTCCGCCGATGCAGCCGACGGATCTCAGCCCAGTCCTCGATAGCAATCACCCCGTAAGCGTCAACCCCCGACAAGGGGTTAAGGTTCGGAATTCGCCAGGGGGTCAGTCTTTAGGAGTTGCCGACAGAGCCGCTCGAATCTTGGCCGTTCGGAGATAAGTAGGACTGATCCCGGCCGGAAGGCGAAGGTCTCACCTCCACTCGACTTCAAGCGCCTCGTGGCGCACATGGCCTTCGGCCCAGTCCAGGCCACAGTTGTCGGTTCAATCCAACCTCCATCAGTTCAGGTTTTTTCCGCTGGTCCCGACCCTGGACGAGAACGCGCAGCGCCCTACTTACGAGCCTCTGTGGGCTTGCCTCCGATGAGGTGTTCACAATCCCAGCGCACCCCCCACGGCACCGGTCTTTCCAAGAGCTCGAAGCTCTCGAAGGGGTGAGGTGTCTGATCGTTCGAGCAGGCTCGAACCACGAGCAATTCGGTTCGACACACACAGCCGGACGGCAACCGACACACTGGGTCGGGGCCCGCCCGGCTGCACGTGCGCCCACGGTCTTGCACCCGCTGAGCCCATCAGGCCAGTAGCTCGTAGCGGGAGGCCCGAAGATGTGGGAAACGACTTCTCCAAGTAGCCGGTCGTAACAGTCCGGTAGCTGGCTACTCAGGCCGGGCGACTCCGGGTGGTGCCATAGCATCCATACCTAGGCAGATCTGTTGCGAACTACAGATTTCCGGTGAAGTTCAGCTGAACAAGTCCACCCCGAGCGCCGCCAGGTCAAGTCGATCTTCCCTGAAGCCCTGCACGGTGTCGCACTGCAGCAGCTCGCAGTGACGGTGGGCGATCTCGGTCAACTGCGAAATCGGCTGGAGCACAACGGCTTCGTCCTTCACCACGATGGCAACGTTGTTGGCGGTCACGCCCGATCTGCCCGACCGCTGACGCGAACACCGCGAAGGCGCTGGTCCGCTACCGGATGGTACGTGCCGCAAATCCGCACTTTGGCGCGCAGGGCGCGGCGTTGTATGAGCTGGTCGGCGCCGATTGTATGACCTTGGGGACCGGGCCGCAGGAATTGACCCCGGCCCACGCGCTGCCGTGATGTTCATCCCGGGTTGCTCGGGGATGGTTCTTCGTCGTCGAAGAGGGGCCGGATGTCGCGTGCGGCCATGATCTCGTCGTTGCTGGCACCAGCGGCGATCATCGGCCATACCAGGGCCTCGGGTGAGACAACGAAATCGATGACGACAGGGCGGTCGTTGATGGCCCGGGCGCGGGCGATGACGTCGGTGACGTCCTCTTCTCGGGTGCAGCGTAATCCCACGCATCCATGGGCCTGGGCGAGTGCGACGAAGTCGGGGATGCACTGTGTGTGGGTAGCAAGGTCCACACTGGTGTGTTTCTCGGCGTAGAACAGGGTTTGCAGTTGCCGGACCATGCCGAGGTTCCCGTTGTTGATCAGTGCGATCTTGATCGGGATGCCCTCGACGGCTGCGGTCGCCAGCTCCTGGTAGGTCATCTGGAAGCAGCCGTCGCCGTCGACGGCCCATACCTCGCGGTTCGGGGCTCCGATCTTCGCCCCCAGCGCAGCTGGGATCGCGAAGCCCATAGTTCCCAGTCCACCTGAATTCACCCAGTGTCGGGGATTCTCGTGGCGGATGAACTGCGATGCCCACATTTGGTGTTGGCCGACGCCGGAGACGAAGATGGCTTCCGGTCCCGCGGCCTGACCGACCGCCTCGATGACATATTCGGGTGAGAGCATCCCGTCGTGGGGACGGCTGTAGCTCAGCGCGTAGCGTGCGCGCAGTGTGCCGAGGTAGGTTCGCCATGCCGTCAAGTTGCCCCGTCTGGAACCATCGTTGCCAACCAGCGTGATCAGCTCGGTGATCGCCGTCTTGCAGTCACTGACGATGGGGACGTCGGCGCGGCGGTTCTTGTTGATTTCGGCAGGGTCGATGTCGACGTGGATGACCTTGGCGTGGGGGGCGAAAGAATCGATCCGCCCCGTGACCCGGTCATCGAAACGTGCGCCGAGCGCGACGATGAGATCGCTCTTCTGCAACGCGGCCACGGCGGCGACCGTCCCGTGCATGCCCGGCATGCCGTAGTGCAGTGGGTGGCTGTCGGGGAACGCACCGCGTGCCATGAGGGTCGTCACGACCGGGCTACCGGTCAATTCCGCGAGCTCCCGCAGCTCCTGGCAGGCCTCGGCCTTGATGACTCCTCCGCCTACATAGAGAACAGGTGCGGCCGCGTCGCGGATCAGCGTCGCCGCCACCCGAAGCTTCCCCGTGGGACGCTGCGCGTGCCTACCAGGGGTCGGCGACGGTAGCTTCGGCGGCCAGCAGAACAGGGTGGTGTCGTGCAGGACATCCTTGGGGATGTCGACAAGCACCGCGCCTGGCCGACCCGAGGACGCGATGCGGAATGCTTCGGCGATCGTCCAGGCGATCTCGTCAGCGAATGTCACGAGGAAGGTGTGTTTGGTTACAGGTGTCGCCATTGTGCAGATATCGACCTGCCCGAACGTGTCAGTGCCGAGCATGGCGCGATCGACCTGGCCGGTGATAGCCACGACGGGCACCGAATCCATTTGGGCGTCTGCCAACGGTGTCACCAGGTTCGTCGCGGCGGGCCCTGAGGAGGCCACACAGACGCCGACCCTTCCCGTCGACTGCGCGTAGCCAGTGGCGGCGTGACCGGCGCCCTGTTCGTGCCGCACCAGCACCTGACGGATCGTCGACTCGCACAGCGGGTCGTACAGCGGCAAGATCGCGCCGACCGGCATCCCGAACACGCACTCGACGTTGAGATATTCGAGCATGCGCACGACGGCCTGGGCTCCGGTAACCGGCTCGGGGCGTTGTGCCGGCACCAGGCGCGAGAGGTCGCTGACCGTCGGGGAGCCGTCGCGCGCCGGCTCCGGATTGTCGTGGCCCGACCAGGTAACGGTTGTCGGTGTTCTCACAGGAGTGGTCCTCGTCCGAACGGGCAGCGAAACGCTGCCCGTCTGCTTGCGGTGGTGTCGATCGTGGTCACGCCTCAGGGATCGGGGTCTGAGTAAGCCTGCGAAGGCGGGAGGATGAGCTTCCTTCTGCAGAGCTCGCGTAGCCGATTTCGCGTAGCCAGGTCCATCTCTCCGCAGGAGCGGGATTCGATGATGATCGACAGTCGACGGTAGAAGTTCTCGGGTTTGATGCCGAACTGGGGAAGGATGTCCTCGTCCCCGCCTCCGAATGGCAGCCATTTCATCGCGAACGCGAGGATTTCTCGCTGATCTACGGTCAGCGGCCGCAGATATTCCGGCCCGCGCCGATCGATCATGTGAGGTCCTCCGCGACAAAACCTGCTGCCAACAAGGTTTTCACCGTCGTGAGGTACCGAGCGGCATCGGCGCCGTCGACGATGCGGTGATCGTAAGCCAGCGACAGGTAGGCCATCTGTCGTGCCGCGATGCACAAATTGGCAGCGTCGTCGCGGAATGGCACGAGTCTTTCGACGACGGCTCCGATTCCGAGGATCGCCGATTGCGGTTGGTTGATGATCGGGGTGTCGAACAATGCCCCGCGGCTGCCGGTATTGGTAATGGTGAACGTGCCGCCGTTGAGATCGTCCGGGCTGATCGTTGCCTCGCGCACGTTTTGCGCG
>NZ_JBSGCB010000133.1:0-7888 GCF_053601595.1 Nocardia sp. NPDC004711
TGCTGGCGGGCAGCCGATTGACCGAGCATCCCACCGGGCACCTGGACCGAATCCTGGCCGGGACCCGGCCCTAACACCAGTCTTAAGTAGCCGATTACAGGCCGAGGTGGACTTGCACGATCAGGCCCGAAATGCCGGAGAATAGCCGCTAGATTGGGTGGTTGAAGACCACCGACCGTGTCGCGGTTGGGTCGGTGAATTCCAGGAGGCGACCGGCTTCGGCCGTTATGGCGGCGGTGTCATCGGGGGCGAACGGGCGACGGAAGGGGCGGATGGTCACCGTGGCGGTATCTGTGCCGCGGGTGATGGTCCAGTCGGCGGCGGTGAAGCCGTCCACCAGGAGCAGTTGCGGGGTGGGGCGTTGGGCTCGGTAGTTGAGGCGGGTGTGGTCGTCGGTGATCACGCGGCTGCGGTCGGCGTGGGACAACAGCAGGTTGTCGTAGTCGTAGACGAATCGTGGTGGTGCGGGGGTTTCCGGGTCCGGGCGGGGGGCGTCGGGTAGGTCGAACAGTTCGCGGTCCTGCTCGTCGCGGAAGGTCATGAGGCGTGGACGAAGTCGGTCGATCACCTCGCGAAGCCGGGTCAGACCAGACCAGGTCTGGACGTCCTGGACGGTGGCCGGGCCGAACGCGGTCAGGTACCTCAGCACCATCTCGTCTAGTGAAAGAGTTGCGGTCGATTCGGTTCCGACCCAGGACGACAGTGTGGTGTGCGCGATCGATCCGCTGCGTCCCCAGAGACCCCGAGGTGGTACTTGCACCAGCGGCACCTGATTGCGGACCGCATAGACGAGTGAGGCGGGTGCACACTCGGGCCAGCGCTCGCCGAGCAGGAGACCGAGTTCTTTGTTGGTGCGCGGCTTTTCGCCCAACAGATCGATTCCCGCCGCAATCAGCGCGGTCATGTCGATATTCGCGATGGGTTTGCCATGCACGTGGTTGTGGTACAGGTCGCGGTCCAGTGTCGACTGGATCAGCGGGCGCAGCACGGTCGCGTCGTCTGGGGTCACGAGGTGAATCGTGGAGCGCATCAACGCGATTCGCACCAGGCGGCGATCGACCAGCGGCTCAGCCGCCTGTTCCGGAGTGAAATCGGCCAGTCGCGACCATAAGCCGAGGTACCAGCTGTGTGGGGTTTGCGCCTGCAGACCGATCAGATGCCGCACAGTCTGCTCGACCGACATGCTGCTGCGGGCCAGCAGGGATTGGCGAGCCAGGGTGGCACGGTTGAGTTTTCGCCGGTCGAGCAGCGAGGGCATGGGAGGAGCCTTTCCGGTGGATCAGTTCAGTGCGGTGAAGAACGTGACAATGTCGGCGGTCAACAGGTCCGGGACTTCCAGAGCGGCGAAGTGGCCGCCGCGGTCGAACTCCGACCAGTGCACGAGGTTGTTGAGCTGCTCGCCGTAACCGCGGATCGCGATGTCCAGGGCGAAGACCGCGACGCCGATCGGGGTGGGCGACGGTGTGGCGTGGTAGTTGCGGACGTGCATGTTCTCGTAGTACATGCGCGCGGCCGAGCCGGCGGTGCCGGTGAGCCAGTACAGCATCACGTTGGTGAGCAAGCGATCTCGGTCGATGACCTGCTCGGGCAGGGCCGCGACCGGAAAGGTCCACGCCTTGAACTTCTCCATGATCCAGGCCAGCTGGCCGATCGGTGAGTCGACCAGGGCGTAGGAGATGGTTTGCGGGCGGGTGGCCTGGAGCTGGAAGTAGCCGTTGTCGTCGCCGAGGAAGTCGGCCAGCCGCTCCAGCCGCGCCTGTTCGGACTCGGTGAGAGTGGCGCGTTCGGCGTCGGAGACCTTCCCGAACGGGATGAATCCGAAGGTGGCGGCATTCAGGTGCACGCCGATCACCCGATCGGCGGCAATGCGGCCCAGTTCGGCTGAGACGAACACGCCCATATCGCCGCCCTGCACGCCGTAGCGCTCATAACCCAAGCGCCGCATCAACTCCGCCCAGGCCGCTGCGACTCGACCGGTGTTCCAACCGGTTTCGGTGGTGGGACCGGAGAACCCGAACCCGGGCAGCGACGGAATCACCACGTGGAAGGCGTGCGCCGGATCGCCGCCGTGCGCCGCCGGATCGGTGAGCGGGCCGACGATATCGAGGAATTCGACGACCGACCCGGGCCACCCGTGGGTCAGGATCAACGGCAACGCGTCCGGCTGCGGCGAGCGGACATGCAGGAAATGCACATTCTGCCCGTCGATTTCGGTGGTGAACTGCGGAATCTTGTTCAGCTCCACCTCCTGCGCGCGCCAGTCGTAGCCGGTGCGCCAGTACTCGGCCAGCTCCCGCACATACTCCAGCGGAATCCCGTACTCCCAACCGACACCGGGCAGCTCGTCGGGCCACCGGGCCCCGGCGAGCCGGTTGGCCAGGTCGTCCAGCGCGGACTGCGGGATGTCGATGCGGAAGGGGGTGATGGCCTCGTTGTTCATGAGGCTCACTCTAGAGGCACTATAGGACACCTTCGGTCCTATAGTCCTGGCACAATTTTCGGTATGAAAGAAACCTCCGGCCGCCTGCTGCGCCTGCTCGGCCTGCTGCAGATACGCCGCGAATGGTCCGGTCAGGAACTGGCGGATCGGCTGGGCATCACCACCCGCACGGTGCGGCGCGATATCGACAAGCTGCGCGACCTCGACTATCCGGTGCAGGCCGCCAAGGGCATCACCGGCGGCTACTGGCTCGGCGCGGGCACGGAGCTGCCGCCGCTGCTGCTCGACGACGAGGAGGCGGTGGCCATCGCGATCGCCCTGCGCACCGCCACCGGCAGCGGCGTCGCCGGGCAGGGCGAGACCGCGCTACGTGCGCTGGTCAAACTCGAGCAGGTCCTGCCCGACCGCCTGCGAAACCGGGTGGACGCCTTACAGATAGCCATCGTGCAGACCCCCGAGACCGTCCCCACCGTCGGCGCCGACGTCCTCACCACGATCGCCACGGCCTGCCGCGACGAGCGGCAGCTGCGCTTCCGATACGCGGGCTCGGACTCGACGCGGACCGTCGAGCCCCACCAGCTGGTGAGCTGGGGCCGACGCTGGTATCTGGTGGCCTGGGACCTCGGCCGCGACGACTGGCGCACCTTCCGGGTAGACCGCATGGACCCGAAAACCCCTGCGGGCCCGCGCTTTCTGCCCCGCGCCCTGCCAGGCGACGATGCCGCCGCATTCGTCGCCCGCGGCATCGCCCAGCGCTGGCCCTACCGAGCCACCCTGCGCCTACACGCCCCCGCCGACTCCGACGCAGCGCGCGCCACCGCCACCTACGGTCGCCTCGAACCCCTCGACGATCAGTACTGCCTGTTGCACATCGGCTCGGAAGACCCCCGCGCCCTGACCTTCCTGCTCGGCGCGCTGACCATCGACTTCGACGTCCTCGACGCGCCCGACCTGGCCCGCGAACTCCGTGCAACCGCAGCCCGGTTCATGGCGGCGGCTGGTGACATCGGAACGAAGAAATAGTCCCGACCAGGCTCCTGGCGGACCCGACCGAGAATTTGGGGTGTCTGCCGCCGCTGCAGCCCGTTGTCGATACCTTGCGGGGAATCGCTGGTCCTGTGTCCCACGGTGCACGATCCTGTCGGATCGTTTGTCGAAAGGAACAGGACCGTGACCGATACGGCGGCTCGGATGCGTCACTACCGGCTGGAACCTGGGCGTGGCGAGGCCGGATTGACGCTGCAGCAACGGGATGTGCCCGCTCCCGGCCGGGGCCAGGTGCTGGTGCGGATGCATGCGAACGCGCTGGGCTACCGTGACCTGCTGGTGCTGGCCAACAATTACCCGTTGCCGATCACCCCCGGTGTCGTACCCGGATGTGAGGGCGCCGGACAGATCGTGGCGGTAGGGGCGAACGTGACCGGGCTGACTCCGGGAGACCGGGTGGCCGCCACCGTGTTTCCCGGCTGGATAGCCGGGCCGTTCCGGCTCGAAGTGGCCGCGCAGCTGGGCACGATGATCGACGGTGCGCTTGCCGAGTACGTGCTGTTGGACCAGCACGCGGTCGTCCGGATCCCCGAGCATCTGTCCTACCAGGAGGCCGCCGCGTTCCCTCTCGCGGCGGTGACCGCGTGGCATGCCCTCACCGCCGGTGCGCCACTGCGGCCCGGCCAGACGGTGTTGACGCTGGGATCGGGTGCGGTGTCATTGTTCGCCATCCAATTCGCCGTCCGAGCCGGCGCACGCGTCATCGCGACCACCTCCAGTACCGCCAAGGCCGACCGTTTACGACAGCTGGGGGCCGACGAGGTGATCGACTATCACCGCACCCCCGACTGGCACACTGCGGTCCGGGACGCCACCGCCGGCGCGGGTGCCGACCGTGTCGTAGATACCGCAGGGCCACTATGGAGGTCGGTACAAGCAACCGCCCTGGGCGGCGAGATCGCCATGATCGGCTACTGGCTATCCGGCGAGACCGGCGCCGCACCGCTCGATCCGGAACTGGTGTTCAAAACCGGCGCGGTGCTGCGGCCGATCGCGACAGGCAGCCGAGCCCACTTCGAAGCCCTCAATCAGGCCGTCACACACCACCGCCTCCGTCCGGTCATCGATCGCGTCTTCGGCTTCGAGGAGGTCCCGAAAGCATTGGATTACATCGCCACCGCAGCAGGCTTCGGCAAGGTCGTCATCAGCCACGACTAACCGAACCGTCGCTCGCGGCCCGATGCACCTCCGCTGCTGACAGCGATATCGCAGATCACCGAGGCGTAAACGACGATACGCACGCCATGAGACCAGCCGCGACCCCGAACAAGGAACGCGCGATAATGCCGCATACCGCGCTGACCGAACCGGCCAGCGCGAGGCGCCGGCGGCCGGAACCTGGTGCGGTGCAGAACATCCGCTACTGATTTCAGTGCACGTCTTCGACACGAGGGCGGCAAGCGCGAGCGGTCGGCGCAGGTGCACAATTCGGTTCGTGACGGACGTACCGAGGTTCCTCGATGGCGCACGAGTGCTGGGCACAGCAGACATCCGCGGTGCGACACCATCTGGACGCACGAGGCACGAGGTGGACGGTCTCGTCGTCAAAGACTTCGCAGGACTGGCGATAGCGCGGTACGACGCGAGCCCCGAGGTGTACTTGTTCTATTGCGACGGGGAGTGGAACGTCATCACCGACACCTGCCACCACAGTGTCGCCGGGGCGCGCGAGCAAGCCTCCGACGAGTTCGGTCCGGTCGAGTTCGTCGAATTCCCATTCGCCACCGACTGAAACAGCCAACCTGTCCCGAACGGTCGTCCGCAGCCTCCGAAGATCACGCGCCGAGTGTCGTCCCTTGATGGCAATCCCGATGCCATCGGTTACGCCTACGTGGCCGGTGCGTGTGACTACCTGCCTAAACCGCTCAGACCCGGTGAACTGTTCGACTGCATCCGTGTCCATCTCACGGCACCGCAGGTGGCCTGAAACATCTACCAATTCGGGCGTGTCGCTGGCCATCCTGGTCTGCACCCCGCACCTGGCAGAAGGCCGCGCTCGGGCCACCCGGCGGCGCGGGCCTTGTCGATGCTGGCGGCGTTGATGGTGTCGCAGGCACTCATGGACCGACAGTGCGCCTCCACCTCCGACTGGCTCGGGTATGGGCGTCGGTCCCTGGTGACAGGATGCGGGTGTGGGTGACTATTTCGAACGAATCGTCGACCTCGATGTGACCTCGGCGGACGCGAGCACGTTGGCCGAGCACATGGTGGACTGGATGGTGTCGCGGCGATGGCTGCTTCGGGAGACTTCGCGCGACGCGATGTACAGCCTCCAGGTCGACGAAGGCTATGTGCCAGGCCCCGACTGGCCGCAGATCACCCAGGAATGGGGCGCCGACTGGATCCCAGGTCCCGTTGCCGTCATCGTCGGACGCCACGACCATTACGCCGGACAGGGCGGCATCGAACCGGCCTCCTCGGTATGCCCACGCTGCCAGGACACCACCGTGATCATCGACTACCCGCAACAATGGGAAGCCGATCCCACTGTATGGCAGCCGTTCTCGGACGCCATCAACGCTTGGAAACAAACAGGCACCGGCGCGGCGATCTGCCCCTCGTGCACCACATCGAGCCCCATCACCGCCTGGCAATGGGCAGACAACTTCGCTCTGGGCAGCCTCGCCTTCGACTTCTGGGGTTGGCCGCCCCTCACCGAGGACTTCATCGCCGAATTCGCTGCGCGACTCGGGCACCGAATCGAACACCACACCGGCAAGTTCTGAACCGAGGCTTCCGACAATCAGCTGAGCGCAGCGTGATGACTATCGAACTCGGTACCGAGACCACCTTCGCGGTACAGGCCGCCGCCATGCCCGCGGCACACTGCGCGATGCAATGGACCGCCAGCCCGGCTGAGGTAGATCATTTGGCCGATTCGACCGGATTCATCCGCAGCGCGGGGTATGAAATAGGCCGCCGTGCGCCTGCCACCCGAACGCACTCAACTGCCGCATACCGCGCTGGACCGGACCGGCCAGAGGGGCGCCGGAAGATCAACCGGCCGTGCCGATCTGAGCACCTCGGACGCCCGTACTGCTGAGAGGGGGCGTTATCGCATCGGTCCAACATCCTTGGCGTTCCCGCTCGTGATTGGATCGATGTCGTCGATCGCGCGCGTCAGACGTGACGCCACCTCGCTGTGGTCGTGAACCGACAAGGCCTGGTTGACGATCAGCCAATCTGGGATGTCGTCACCGCAGACGTACTTGCAAAAACAGTTGTAGATCGCGTAGTAGGCGAACTCGACCGGGTCAGGGAAGACCAGATCGTCGTCTTGCAGCGCGGTGATGGGCTCGAGGTATCGGCTGCCGACGTCCGCGAGATCCACACCGGCGCGTGCGGAGCGAAGGGCATCGGCGGGAAGCTCGACATCCACGTGGTGCCTCATCCCGACAACCGAGTCCCGGTAGCGAAGCCGGGCGGGCTCGCCCCGGACGTAACCGAGCCAGATCGGCAGGGCATCCTCGCACAGCGATAAGTGAACCTGTCGTCGGCGATCAGCGCCCAGCTGGAGAAAGAGTTGCCTCGGCGTCATGAGCGATTCTAACGAAACCTCAGGACTCGGCCGACAAGGTGCGTGCCATGGCCAACAATCACACTCATTTGCCGATGCCCCGCGCTGACCGAACCGGCCAGCGCGGGGCATCGGAAGATCAACTGGCTGTGCCGATCCGAGGCCGACGGAACGTCCGCTACTGCCGATGACCGTGCGCTCGAATTGCGCCGGTACGCTTCCGAGCGTGATAGTCGGCTCCACCTACACCTGCTCCCGCTGTGCCGAACCGCACGATGGTCCCCCACTCAGCTACGGCACGCCGGCCCCCGCGTACTGGAACGCCGAAGTCGCAGATCAGCCCGGCAGTGTGCTCGGAGAAGAACAATGCGTGATCGCGGGATCGTACTTCTTCGTCCGGGCACGACTGGTCATTCCGATCAGCGACCTCGACGCTGAATTCGACTGGGGTGTTTGGGTATCTGTCAGTGAAGCCAGCATCGAGCGGATGTCGGCGCTGTGGGACAAGCCCGAGAGAGTCGAGGAGCCAACGTACTTCGGGTGGTTGTCCACGGTGCTGCCCCTGTATGAACCGACCACCTTGAACCTGAAGACCAACCTGCATACCCAGCCGATCGGCGACCGGCCACTCGTGGAACTGGAACCCACCGATCATCCACTGGCTGTCGAGCAGCGCACCGGGATTACCTCGGCCCGGGTTCAATGGATCGCCGAACAAATCCTGCACACGAACCCGCCCATGGGCTGAGCTTGATCACGGTCCTGAAGCAGCCGCGGCCGAATGCACGCTCATGCCGCATGTCGCGCTGGCCCAATCGGCCAGCGCGACGTGAGCGAAGATCAAGCGGCCGAGGCGATCTGAGGCCAGCGGAACGTCCTGCATT
>NZ_JBSGCB010000134.1:0-7802 GCF_053601595.1 Nocardia sp. NPDC004711
GCGGGCAGCCGCTTGACCGAGCATCCCACCGGGCACCTGGACCGAATCCTGGCCGGGACCCGGCCCTAACACCAGTCTTAAGTAGCCGATTACAGCGCTCTGCTCGAATACCAGCGATACGTATGTTGACCGGTGAGCAGTCAGTCGGTGGTGGGGAGGTCGTCGAGGATGGAGGAAACCGGGTGCTCTCGCATGTCGAAGATGCTCAGACGAACAGCAGCTGATCGAGAATCGCCACAGACTCGCCCACCGTGATCTCGAGCCTGCCTGCCAGTGAGTCCGTGTCGAATTCGGTTACGAAACAGCGTGATTCGCCGTCTCGGTGCAGTAGTTCGCTGGCACGAGTTCGATCCCCAGTTCCTGGATGAACTCATCCTCATCGGGTACCACGAACTGCTGGAACACGATGCGCTCCCCTCGGTGGGTGCTGCCCATCGTGCCGTCCTTGCCTCACGCATCAGCGGAGACACAACGCACCAGATGGAACCTCCAGGAACGGACCTGGGCATCAACGGGATCTCTCAGATCGAGGTCGGGCCGCTCACCGATATGGCCTATCGGTTCACCCGCGGCTGAGCGGCACATCCCAGAACGCGAGTTCGTGGCGCATGCCGGTCAGGAACAGCTCCTCCGCGTTGTCGCCGCCGGCTTCGTCGAGCATCTGGGCGCAGCGGGCGGTGAGAGCCGCGAAGCCGGGGTCGGCGTAGGTGTCGATCCAGCGCTGGTAGCGCGGGTCGGCGGGTGGGTTCTGTGCGAGGATGGCGCCGAGCGTCGAATAGCCCCATATGCAGGGATAGAGGGCGGCTAGGCCGTCGGCGTAGTTCGCGGCCGAATCCAGCAGGAACGCAGTGTATTTCGTGCATGGCTCGCCCTTGACGGCGCCGTCGAGGTCGGCGCCGAACTCCGCGGCCAGACCGCGGTGCAGCGAGATTTCGTCGTGGAAAGTGGCGTGTGCGAGGTCGACCAGGTCGCCGAGGTGGGCGGCGGGCGCTTGCCAGGCGAGGCGGGAGAAGACGCGGACATAGTCGAGCAGGAACAGGTAGTCCTGTTCCAGCCAGGAGCAGAACACCGGCTCGGCGAGTTCGCCTTTCGCGATCCCCGCCACGGTCGGGTGCGCCAGCTGCTCATCGACCAGCGGGCGGCCGAGCTGCTCCAGATGGGTTGCAAGACTCATGCGAGAAAGTCTCTCTTACTCGCCTGATCGCGTTGGCGGCGGTGTTGCACCGGGTAGCGCTACTTGCGCTTCGGCGGCACCGGTATTGCGGGTTCGGGAACTCGACGACGTCGCCGTTGACCATGACGTAGTCCGGGCCGCCACATCCCCATATCGGGAAGCTGCCTGCTCCGCGCAGAGCCCTCGTCGCGGGCAGCGTGGCGCCCGGTGCGCTGAAGGTCAACGGGCCGAGGGTATTTCGGTCAGTCGGACATGCTGACCTACCGGTGGCGCCTCGCATAGATTTGGATCGTGGAGACGTACTCGGAGTTCCCGGCGAGTCTGTTGACCGAGCGACTCCGGCTGCGGTGTTGGCTTCCATCGGACGCGGAGGAACACCGTGCGCTGTGGGCCGAGCGAGCGACGACGACACCCGGTACGCCTACGAATGGAAGTACGACGGAATCCGCTGCCTGGCATGGATTTCCGACGGCGTGTGCTACATGGTCAGCCGCAACGGCAACTACCTCAACGCGGCCTTCCCCGAGATCTCCCACGCCGTGGTGTCGCTAGCGACGGGGCGGGAGATCGCCCTCGACGGTGAACTAGTGACCCGGACCGCGACGGGGTGCCGCGGTTCTCCCGGATCGGGCGCCGCATGGGCGTGACACGCCCGAGCCCAGCGCTGATCCGTGCGGTGCCGGCGTGCCTGTATGTGTTCGATCTGCTGGTTTTCGGCGGCCCGCCATCGCGACCGGCCCCAGTTGTGGTCGGCACCCCACCTGGCTGCTCCGCTGGTCGGCATGGCAACGAAGCCATCAACACCAGGCAAAACCCGCTCGCTACCAGCGAGGACAGGCACTACATCACAAAGTGATGCTGGAGCTAGGTCGGGTACTATGCATCGGTCGAGACTGTGACCGCACCTGAGCTGCAAGCTAGAGGAGGCCACCCATGACTACTTCACAACAGTTCGAGTTTCCCCCACGCGACGGTTTCGTGGTCACCCATTTCCTCGTCGTCTCCGACCAGGACAGATCGCGCGACTACTACCGGACCGTGTTCGACGCCCAGGTCGTGCACGACCGTGACCCCGTCATCCTGCAGTTGGCCAACACTTGGCTGATCCTCAACGACGGCGGTGGTCCGACAGCGGACAAACCGACCGTAACCCTCACCACGCCGCAAGACCCCGACACGGTCAGCGCCTTCCTCAACATCCGCGTCGCTGACATCTACCAGTCGCAGCGCGAATGGACCGCCCGAGGTGCGGATTTTCTGACCGAACCGGTCGACCACCCCCACGAATTCCGCTCCTACATCCGTGATCCCGACGGCCACCTCATCGAAGTTGGCCAATCGAAGGGCCCCTAACAAAAGCAATCGCCCACGAGTTTCGTTCTCGATGAGGAACAGATGCTAGGGATCGAACTCGTACGCTTGTGGTCCGACTGGAACTTGCCCGTAAGCGGCGCCCTCCTCGTCGAACAGGTCCGGAGGCGCCTGTGAGGAGGAGCTGGAGGGCGGGCTGAACGCGGTCGCCCCCGTTCGAGACTGCGACGGGCGGATCATGGCCGCGCTCAGCGTCTTCGGGCCCTCGTATCGGCCGGCCGCCGCTCGATTCTCCGAAATCGCCGAGCATGCAATGGAATCCACCGTCGTTATCGGCTGCCGCCCGACCGCGCCTAGGGTTCGTGCACCGCAGACCTGGTCGCGACGTGTGCGAGCAACCACAGCAGGGCGATGCCCAGATGCCGGGTGACCTCACTCAGCGCGTTGTCCAGTGCCACCCAGGTGGACCCCGGCCGGTGTGCACCGATGACGACGTGGGCCTCACCGCCGCAGCGGCTGACCCGCCCGCTGATGAACATCTGCACTCCAGCGCTCCCCCTCGACCGATTACGTGACCGCGCGATAGTTCGACGCCGCTGGGCCGGCGGACTGCTTGCATCGATCGTTTTCCGAACGGCTGTCGGCATTGGGTGTACCCCTACACCACATGAGGTTGCGGCCCCAGGACGCCATTCGCCTTGTAGTTCAATGGCAGAACTTCTGCTTCCCAAGCAGTTTCAGATTCCCGATCGCCTCGGCGATGACTGTGATCTGGTCGTCGAGATCGAGAATCCAGTCCTCGATAGCGGCGGTGGTAAGTCCGGCCGCCAGTGCGGCTTCGAGCTCGCCGTGCGCGCGTGCCCGAGCCGTCCGCAGCGCGGCGAGCGTGCCCTCGACCGTCACTTCTTGCCCGGATTGCTCAGTGCGAATGGGGAATTCGCAGTCGATCATGCGTTGGCCTTCGTGTGGGTGCGGATGGCAGGGCTGGGATGGGCGGCAGGCGGCTCGACTGTTGGATTGCTATCGACCTAGCGGTCCTGCGAAAGGCAGGACGACCGTGCAGGAGACGGGTGTGGCGTGCGCGGGGTCGAGGGCATTGAGGACCACGCGCGCGGTGACCGGATCCGCGGGCAGCTCGTAGTGCTCGGTGTAGTCGGTCGGGCAGAGGTCCTGCAGCACCACGTCGTCGACATTGGGTCCGTCCAGCAGGCCGGTGGTCCAGGGGGTGGCGATCTCGTCGTAGCGGGAGACCACGGTGGTGAACCGGATGTCCGGTGCGAGAGCCGGGTCCGCGTTCAGGTCGATGGCGACCTTCGAGCCGGGCGAGAGCTGGCACGGCCCGCACTGTGCGGCCAGTTCCGCTCCGGGCGCGGTGGATTCGAGCAGCGGCTGCAGGTTCGCGAGGCCGCTGACCGTGGAGCCGTGCAGCGGCGCGGCCAGCGCCACGTAGTGGTCGATCTTCGGGATGGCGCCGAGGTGGTTCAGGGCGTAGAACGGCACCGCGCCGCCCATCGAATGACCCACGAGATCGACCTTGTCCGAGCCGGTTTCGGCGCGCACGCGGTCGATGAAGTCGGAGATCTGCTGGGCGCTGGTCTCGACCGGCGTGATGGCGCCCATGACTGGGCCGAGCGCGCCGGTGCCGTAGGTCGTGGTGAACACGCAGTAGCCGGCGTTCGTGAGGACCGCGGACAGGGTGTTCCAGGTGACGGTGTCATTGGACAGCCCGTGCAGCAAAACCACCGGATTCGGGTGCGCGGCAGCGGGCTTGCAGGACCAGTCGTTCGCGCCGGGCGGCGCCTGCCCGGGCGCGGTGAGCTCGGCCGCCAGTCCGCCGAAGTAGCTGTAGGAAGGATCCGGCTCGTCGGCCGCGGCCGGGTGTCCGGCGAGCGCGGCGGCGAACAGGACGGCGGCGCTGAGGCAGCAGGTGGCCGATCGCATGCGTACTCCCGGGGATTCGTGCCGGTCGGCCTCGCGATGCCCCCTACGCGCCGCGCATGACCGACCGGTCGGTCATAGGCTAGCCGCTGTGTACCCTCGGAGGGAAGAGACAGCGCAGGAAAGGATTCCGGCCATGCCCCGACCCGCGGAACCGGGCCGCAACGCCCTGCTCGACGCCGGGACGGAGGTCGCCGCTCGCACAGGCCTGGCCGGACTGTCGGTCAATGCCGTGGTCCAGGCCGCAGGCATGGCGAAAGGCACCTTCTACCATCACTTTCCGGATCGGCGCAGCTATGTGGTCGCGCTGCACCGCCGGTATCACGACGAGCTGACCGGTCTCGTCCTCGCCGCCATCGGCGACCTCACGCCCGGCCGCGAGCGACTGCGCGCCGGCCTGGCCGCCTACCTCGACGCCTGCCTGGCCACCCGGGGCACCAAAGCCTTTCTCGCCCAATCTCGCACCGAGGCAGATCTACTCGACGAGGTGACCGCCCGCAATCAGCTGGTCGCCGCGGCGATCGTGCCCGATATCGAACAGCTGGGCTGGGCGGACCCGCCCGCGGTGGCACACCTGGTCATCGCCATGGTGGCCGAGATCGCGCTCACCGAACTGTACTCCGGCGCGGCCCGCCCCGACCTGCGCGCCGCGCTCACCGCATTGATCGAGCGCACGCCGGACTGACCGCTGTCGCGGTCACCGCCCGTAGTCGGCGAGCCCGGCCCAGCTCCGACCAGTATTCACTGACCTGTAGACCGTTCGCGCCGCTGACCGGGCAACCACCGTTCGCCGCAACCAATCCCGGCCAGGTCGTCGCCAGGCACCTGAGCAAATCGGTTGAGCATAGCTACGGCGACCCGGTGCAGACCGGGGACGGTCTGTCGTAGATATGACGGCCTGTGCAGTCCGTGGCTCCTGGGCCGCCCCTGAAAATCAGGGCAGCATTCTGAAATCAATCTATTTTAGAGTTCTTGGGACATTGCACCCCAAGGAGTCCGTAGTTGAAATCCGTTCTGACCTACCGGCTCCCCACCATCGCGACCGCCTGTGCAGCCGCCGCCATCCTGTACGGTACCGGGGTCGCCACCGCCGCTCCGTTCACCCTCGATCCGGTGGCCACGACAAACGCTTCGGGCTCGGCGGACTCGGGATCCGTCACATCCGGTTCAGCGATGCAGACTCTCGACGCGAATTCGAACACTGGCTCGAGTTCGGCCCGGCTGCTGTGGCGCCAGTTCTTCTGTCAACAATCCGGTGGCATCTGGCATCCGGAAACCGGTTACTGCGCAAGCTCGGACGGCTCCAGGATGGGCTAGCTCGGACCGAAGACCTCCCTCGGATACGACACGCGCCGTCGCCTTCAAGCGCGAGTGCGATTGACCTACCAGCGGATCAAAAGATCCAGGCTGGCGGCATGGACATTCGGAATGGCCAGCTTTGAAACACAGCGCGTCGCGCGCTGCCGGTGGCCCCCCGGGCCCGGCAGAGCTGTTCTACACGCCGGTGTGACGCCATGCCCTCCGAGATTGCTGGAGCGGCCGCGTTCAGGCGTCGAAACCCTTAAGAGCTACTTTTCGCACCGATGTTCCTTGAACCCCGAGTTCGAGGGGACCCACACCATCGCGTGCGCCCGCGAGGTCGGATCGGTGCTCATGCGATCTCGACACCCGATCGCTTCTCGACGACCCATTCGAGGGCTCGCAGGTCCGCGTCCAGTTTTCGGAACAGCCAGTAGGTGGCCACGAACGCGAGCCCGGTGATCCCGCACAACCACAGCACCGAATTCGTGATGCGGACGCGCTCGTCCGGCTCGAGGTAGAGGAATCCGGTCAGCACGGCGACCAGGGGCACCGATGCGGCGATGCCGAGGTAGACCGTGCTTCGTCGGTGCAGTGCCCGGAGGTGGGCGGCATCGCGAACGGTCGTGTGCCCGTGGCGCAGGTAGATCGGGTAGACGCAGCGGACGATGTAGAACGCCTGCAGGAAGAACATGTAGGAGACCGCGATCGCGCCGCACACCAGCACCAGCATCGCCGCATGGGCCAACAGCCGCGGCGGGCGAGCGGCTATCGCGCCGAGCAGGGCCACCCACACCCCCGCGCCGATCATCCAGAACACCAGGGTGAACATCACGTCGAAGTCGGCCCAGAACAGGGTGCGTGATCGGACGCGGGCAAGCGTCGCCTCGTCGTAGCGTCTGCCCTTGCGCAGGCCGCGGGGCACCGCGATCAGATGTCGGCACAGGTAGACCCAGCTCACGATGGCCAGCGGCCAGGCGATCAGATGGAAAGTGTTCGAGGCCTGGATGAGCTCCGAGTGGACGGCCCCTGACGGGCGCCCTCTGCCGAACTGCAAGCTCTGCCCGTACAGGTAGACCAACGCCGGTCCGACGCCGACCAATGCGATAAGCCACAGAATCGGGACGGGATGACGCGAAAGCCGTGCCCGCCAACTGTTCTCCGGTGGATAGACGAGGTCACGGGCCCGCTCGTCGAGGCACAGATCGAACTGCACAGCCAATTCCGATCCGCTGCCATACCGGGACTCGCGATCCGGTGACAGGCAGGTCAGCAACACCTGCCGCAACGCCGCAGGACAATCGGCGGGAACCTCGGACAGGAACCGCGCATCGATCGGACGGCGACGCAGCTCCAGCATCCGGCCCAGCGACGTCTCCGACATGCCCGCGCATTCCTCGTCCGCGAACGGGATCCGCCCGGTGAGCAGCGCCCACAACATCACCGCCAGCGCATAGATGTCACTACGCGTATCGAGGTCACCGGCCGTACCCGGAAGCTCCGGATGGCACGCTTCGAGCTGTTCGGGTGACATGTAGGCCAGCGACCCACCGAAATACGCCAGCGGGCTGGTACCCCGGATCTGTCGACTGAAGCTGACATTGAAGTCGGCGAGCTTGGGTATCCCGTCGGCGCTCAGCAGCACGTTCGCCGGCTTGATGTCGCGATGCAGCACCCCGCGCCCGGCGGCGTGCCCGAGCGCGTCGGCGAGCCGGCACCCCAGCCAGGCAACCGTTTCCGGCCACGTCATCGCCGCGATCCGGGCCCGCACCGCCGAATCAGCAGCACGAACCTCACCCTTGTCCCCGAGCACCCCGTCGACGGCATCGAGCAACACCCGCCCACTACGGGCATCAACCGGGGTCGACCGCAGTCGATTCAGCACATCGAGCAACGTGCCGCCCGGCAAGTACTGCATGTAGAGCAGCTTGAGCTCGCCATCGGCGATCAATCGCTGGTCGAAGATCCGCACGATGTACTCATGGTCCAACTGGGCAAGAGTCTCCGGCTCGGTGCCGTGATTGTGCGAGATCTTCACCGCGACCAGCCGCTGCATCGACCGCTGCCGCGCCAGATACAC
>NZ_JBSGCB010000135.1:0-7714 GCF_053601595.1 Nocardia sp. NPDC004711
ACCACGGGACCTACAAACAGGTCCTCGACCGCTGGGGCCTCGGTAACGAGGCCGTGCCGCAGTCGCGGATCAATCCGCCCGGACTACCCAAGAAGTAGATCGAGGCAATGGACGCGGTCAACTGCGCGACGTCGGCGGCTTCTGGTGTCCCGTCGGTCAGATACGCCCGTATGAGGCGCTCGCACGCTGTTCTGATCGGTTCGCGAACCTCGCGGATGTCGGGCACGGCCTCATGTTTTCTACCTATGTGGGGGGGCGGACACAGGTGTTGGGTAGATCTTTCACTGGTTGTCGCGGGCGTGCCAGGCTCGCAGGATCATGGCCGGGAGTGGTCCGGTGCGTGCGGTGGCGAGGCCCTGCTCGATGGCCCATGCGCGGACCTGGGCGGTGTTGACCGCGGGAGGCTCGTGCCGATCGTGCAGGGTGTCTGGGCTGGTGGTCGATTCGGCGGCGGGCAGGTCGGCGGCGGTGATGGTGAGGAAGTCGCGTGATTGCAGGGTGCGGCGCCGTTTGTGGTGCATGCGTTGCAGTGTGGGCACTGCGGTGTCGAGGTAGTCGTGGGCTTCGACGTGTTCCTTGCGGGCTTCGGTGTGTCGCATGATGCGCCCGACTTGCTGGATCACCGGTGCCTTGAACGCGATCGGCATGGCCAGGAAGACGGTGTCCAGTCGTGGTGCGTCGAAGCCTTGGCCTATGAGTTTGTCGATGGCCAGCAGCACGATCGGTTTCCCGTCGTTGCCCTCGTCGAGGGCATGGAGTACGCCAGCACGCTCGGTGCGCCGCATGCCACCGTGAAGTTGCATTGCGGTGACGTCGTGGGCCTTGAGCGCCTGATCCAGGGCGGTGAGGTGCTCGATGCGGTTGGTGAGCACCAAAACGGTACGGCCGCGGGTGAGGGCGTCGGTGATGTCGGCGGCGATCTGGGCGGTGCGGGTGGTGTCGCGGGCGAGCTGGTTGTAGATCTCGGCGATGGAGGCCCCGTCGCTGCCGTGCTCGTCGGTAGTGAAGTCGGTGGTGTGGACGACGTGGTATTTGGCGAAGCTGCTGGTGTCGTTGATCTCGTGTCGAATCGGTCCGCACTGCATCGTGATGATCGGGTCCATCTGGTCGGCACGGTAGGGGGTGGCCGACAGCCCGATCCAGCGGGGAATCCTCGCTCTCCCGACCGCGGCCGCAGCGGCGGGCGCGCCGACGCAATGACATTCGTCGACCACCGCGAGCCCATAGCCATCGAGCAGCTCAGCGGGTGCATCTCGGTGGGCGAGTGTCTGCAACATGATGACGTCGACGACATGATGGCGACGGTCCTTACCCGCCCCGGCCGAGCCGAGCGTGCCGTCGCCGAGATCGAGGAACTCCGCCAGCCGCTCACGCCATTGGGTCGCCAACTCGGCCCGATTCACGATCACCACAGTCGGGGTCCGGTAGTGGGCGATCAGCGCGCAGGCCATCACGGTCTTCCCGGATCCGGGCGGCGCGACGAGGACGCCGCTGTCGTGTCCGATCATGGCATCGACAGCGGCAGTTTGAAGTTCGGTGAGAGCGCCGGTGAAGGACGCGGTGATCGCGGGGGGAGCGGGCAGGTCGCCGACGATGTCGAGGACACCGCCGGCCTGCGCGATCAGCGAGGCAGCTTCCTCGGCCAGGCCGCGGGGCAGCCTGAGCCAGTCGGGATCGGTCGCGTCGAAGCAGCACACCAGTCGTGGCGTATTCCATGTGCTGAATCGTTGGGCTTGTTTTCGATAGAACTCCGGATTGTGGAAGGCCGCAGTGTGTTTCAGTGCCGCGACAAGCCGCGCCGGAAGCCCGGCGGTGGAGATCGCAAGCATCGCATCCAGGCGTGCGTGGACGAGTCCAGGTGCTTTACCCAACTGGTTGCGCCTGGGTTTGGGTCCCAATTCTGCTGCCAGCGCGGCGGGCCCCGCTCTGACCACGCCCAGCGCGGTCACCCGTGCGTCGAGTTCAGTCGGGGACAGCCGCTGCACGCCGGACAGGAGTGCGAATTGGTCCGGTGCCGCGGTCCATGTGCCCGGCTCGCAGAACACCGTGGTACCGGCCACACGGGATGGTCCGTGCAGCGGCAGCGCGATGAGGTTGCCGAAGCTCAGATCGGCCTTGGCGTTGACCGGCATGACGTCCTGTGCAGGAAATAGCCGGTCGTAGCTGGCCAGCGACATCCGGCCGCGTCCATCGATGGCCTTGCGCACCAACGCGGTTCCCAAGGCGCGTGCCTTGGATGCGGCGACCGGTTGGGTGAAGAAGGTCCACACGTGCGCGCCGGAACCGGAGCGGGAGACCTCGGCATAGGCCGGAACCCCCGCCGACGCGCACGCGGCCAGATAGGCTTCGGCGTCGCCACGCCAGTCGGCGCAGTCTTTCTTGCCATCGAAATCGCAGACCAACAATCGCGTCTGGTCATCGCTGGTGAGCGGGTACAGGCCGATGTGACGGTCCCTCGGGCCCGTCTGCTGTCTGGCGAGATGCTGGTAGACCACCTCGGCGGTCAGCGGCCAGAACATCCTCGGGCCGCCATTGGTTCGCGCGAACGGATCGTCCTCGGCCGGGCTCCACCCGACCCGGCCGTTGTTCTTGCTCACCCACCGCAGCGCGTAGACATCCTCGCGGCCGCGGAACAACTCGCAGAACAGCGCGACCTTGTCCCTTGTCGTGGACTCACGATCGACCGCGGGCAGCATCGACTCGCCAGGCCGCGGGCCCGGTGTAGGCAGCGTGCCGACGATAGCGTCGGCGGCCTCGCCCGCCCCCGGGTCTGGGTGACCATTCAACTGCGTCTGCAGCAGTTCGACACGATCGGACAGCGCCGCGATCGCGGCATCGGCCTCACCGAGCAGCCGGCGCAGCTCATGCGGGTCGTAGCAGTCGCCCCAGTCAGACACACAGAAATGATCCACGCTCGACCCGGAGCTTGTTCAGCGAATCCAGAACCAGGCCAGGCGGTTTGAGTTGCGGAGGGCCCTCAACGGGCGGACGCCTGCTGATCCACACCGTTGCGGCTGCGGCAGCGTATGTAGGAGACAGCGGGTTTTCCCGGAGCGGGGCGGCGCTGGCAGATCTCGAATGCTTCGAGTGCCTGCACCAAGGGTTTGAGTTCGAGGTAGCCGTAGATGCGGGTGTCGAAGTCGGGCTGCTTTTTCGACAGATAGTGCACGACCCCACGGCGGGCGTGGTCGTGGTCCACCCGACCCCCGCGACCAGCGCCACAAGTGCGCTGGGAGCCGACGTGGCCGCCGCGCTGGGGAGAGCTGTCGTCCGGCTGACCGTCGAGCGGGTCCGCGGGGGCGAAAGCATCTGGGCCGCCCTGGCATCCTGGCTGATCGCCGACCGGATCGCCCACCTGGTCGTGCTGCGCGCCCACCGCCTCCACGCGCGCCAGCGCGCCCGACTGCCGCAGCTGCGCTGGCTGAACGGCGTCCACCTGGTGCTGGTCTGGCATGCCCACGGCCATGCCACCACAGCAGAACTGGATCTGGCCGGGATTCCCCACCAGGTCAGCACCGATCTGGTGCGGCTGCTCGACGGCCTGAAGCCTCGCCGCCGCCACCACCCTGGCTGGTCACCGATCACGGCGACCTGCCCAAAGTGCCGGGGGTGGACTTCACCCGGTTCCGCCGCGCGGCAGCCCGCAGCCTCGACCGCGCCCAGTTCCAGCGCATCGACACCGTCTACACCCACAGCCTGCACACAGTCTGCCGTGCCCTCGCCGACCACGAAGGTGTCTCGGCGAACCTGCACGACCACCACATCGAACCGGCATGGGAGTGAACGCGCCGATCTCGGCGACGATAGCCCTCACCTCGGCCGGCTGTAGCACCGCCGTCCACGCGGCCCGGTCCATGCTGGGCAGTCTCGTCGCCGACAGCCCCGGCCCCCATCATGCTGTGACGCTGTTGCGCGGGGCGCAGGCAGCGTTCGAACTGCGCGGTTGGCGGCTCGAGCTGCGAAATCTACCGTTCTCCGTCGGACCGGTGCTGACCGCGACCCCGTTCACTCCAGCCGTGGCAGCCCGGATCCGGCACGGCATCGCGCACCCGGTCCGCGCCGCCGCGCTGGCCACGGCCCTGTTCAGCGGCCTGACCAGCGGCGAGCTATCCCAGCTGCTGCGCCTGGACCTCGACCCGAACGCCGAAACGATCACCGCATCCAGCACCCTGGCCGTGCTGGCGATACCGAGTCTGGCGCAGCCGATGCTGCGCGCGGCCCGCACCTACCTCACGCTGCATGCCGTCGACGGATTCATCCTGTTCACCGGCGGACTCGGCGTCAGCGGCCAGGGGCTGCGACGCTCCGCCGATGCGTGCCGTATCCCGCTGCCCGCCCGCCACCGCTGGTCTGAGACCTGGCTCGCGAACGCCACCACCAGCCCGACAGACCGACACCGCGAGGTGCGATTCGTCGTTTCGATGTCAGTACCCGTTCGTCATTGCGAATGTCAGTTGGTCTGATGTGAGGATCGGCTGCCCTTCATCGCCCATCTCATTCCGAGGGTGTCCAGCGCAGCGACGCGTTCTGGGGGGCAGCCCTGATCGGGCCACGGCCACCCCCAACAAGCCCCCCCACGGATCAACCTCGCTTGCGCACTCGAGCCGGACGGCCTGGATAGAGTGCCCGGCGATTGCCTCCAGCATGGAGCTGGTCGGTGACAACGTGCCCCAGCGTGAGAGCGGCCAAGAGCCGGGGGACCGCGCACGGCGATTCTGCCTATATTCGGCGTGTCGGATACTCGGTCCCGGTGGTAGTCTCGAACTGTCCAGGGGTAGTCTTGACCGGGTGCCCGTAAAACTCTATTACGCCCTCGCGCAGTTGATGGCGACTGCTGGCGTCGACCTCACGCCGGAGCAAGTCACACAACTGATGCGACGGTGGTTGGCCGGGCAGCGTCGGGCATGGGGCCAGCCCGCCCACGACCCCGCGACCGGCTGGCAGATGTATCTGCTGTGGATCCGCACCGACGAAGGACAGATCGTCCAGGTCACCGGTCGGATCGCCCCGCCGGACTTCTACATCGTCGATGTCCGCCCGTTGACCGCCGCCGAAACAGCCGAATTCACCCAGTGGGAGGCCCGCAATGATTGACAACACCACCCACACCAACGACGTCTCTCCGGAGGAGATGGCGCAGATCCTCGCGCGTCTGCAGCGCGGCAGCGAGGCCTCGGTACCGGCGACCGAGGCCGAGGCCACCGCCGGCGCCGGCATGGTGGCGCGGTCGATCAAGTTGCCGCAGGGCCTTGATCTGCGTGTCGAGATCCGCGCCGGTGAACTCGGCATGTCCAAGAGCGCCTACTACCGTTGGTTGGCCGAGAAGGACCTGAAGAACGCCTACAGCGACGAGCCGGAAATGGTGCCACTGGACCAGGTCCGACAGATCGCAACCAGCGCCGTCGACGAAGCCCTGGCGCGGCTGTCACATCGGCCCGGTCACGCCGCCTGACCACAACCTCCCTCGCTTGATTCAGAGCGGGCGTCGTTGGCCGGAACGCGAAAGGGCAGCTCGCAGAGCAGGAATTGCGGGAGCTGGTCGCCGCCGGTGACCTACACGGCTTCATCGATCGGTGGCTCGAATGGTTCGCTGGAGCAACCGGGTATGCCCTCCCCGAAAAGGCTTCGCACAGTCGTCAGGGGAGGCTGGCGCGCAACATCGTGACCTACCGACAACATGTCAGTGGGATGCGGCGGAGCGTGTCAGTGCCGACCAGCTGGTGAACCGCCGTGTCGCGGTGGGCCGCGCCGTCATCGTCGTGGCGGCGGGGTCCCACAGGCCACCGGGTGGAGACGGTGTAGGAGATGTCGTCGAGTGTCGCCCCTGTGAGATCCGATCTGGTGAGATTCGATCCGGCGAGGTTCGCACCTATGAGCTTCGCGTCCTCGAGGTCGACATCGTGGAGATCGATCGCTTGCAGGTCGGCACCGGCCAGGCAGATCCGTCGCAGGTCTGTTGGGGACGAGAACTGTGGGGCATCGGTATTGCGGCGTCCGATAACAGTCAGCGCGGTGTAGATGTCGGCTTGGGCCGAGATCGACACCGGACCCGGGGCTGATTCCCGGGCCGTCGTTTCGCACGGTGTGACCGAGATCTGGGTACGCACAAACGTACCGAGCACCGCGAACACGGTCGCGTGGTCCGAAGGGGAGTCTTTGGCCAGGCGTTCGAACAGATAGATACCAGAAATACGGATGCTGATCTTGTCCGAGGCTAGCTGTTCGGCAGCGAGGCGGAATCGGTCGGTGACCGCAGTCTGCTGCGACAGGCCAAATTGGTTGTTGGTCGCGCGCAGGGTCTGGTTGGTGAAGTAGAGCGCACCGACCGTCCCACCGGCCACCGCGACCGTGGAGAGCGTGGCCAGGAGGGCGCCGAGTTTCGTCCAGCCGGACCAGTGCAGAAGCCAACCCGGCCGTGCGGCAGGCGGGGCGGGATGTGCGGGGGTCCGCGGTGACCGACCTCGGCCGGCGAGCGCCTGCCGACGACGCCGTGCGGCAGGTGATCCCTCAGTGTTGGTCATCCGATCTCCCCTCGTGCGATATGGCGCCAGCAAGCTAGCCGAAGGCGAGCTTGGCCCCGGTGTCTCGGATGTGCTGGTCGTGCCCTGGTTCTCCTGTATCAGCGGTGGTGAGGTGTGAGGCGATACGAAAGTGTCAGTGGTCGGCGACAGTGAAATGTCAGCTGGCTTTCGGCGGGGGTAGTCGGATCCCGGACTGCGGTGGCGGTGCGGAATCGGGTGCTGGTGATGGTTTTGCCGGGATGGTCGTCGGGCCGCCTGCGGGACGGTCCGTGGAGGGCCCATCGCCCGACACGGTTGTCTTTGATCGGTGGCCGGGTGTGTAGCTTTCGTGCCATGGCCTCCTCGCTGTGTGGGTTGAGGCCCGTGGGGTCCAGACCTGAGAAATCCGGCGCTTACAGCCATGTCTGGTCGGGCTGTCCTGGCTGAATTCTGTTCTGGCCTGGCTTGATTCGGTGGATGCGGCTGGCGGGTCGGCTCGTGGTGGTTGCATGGCGGGCTGTGCGTGATGAGGGAATGGCCGGGTACGGGCGGTTCGGTGTGTTGTCGCAGGCGGAGCTGGAGACGACGAGGACCGCAAGCTGATCGCTGCCCCGGTGCCGTGATTACCACCGGCTCGGGTTCAGCCTGCAGTTGGTGACGGTCCGGTACTTGAGCATGTTCCTGGCGGATCCGCTGGATGTGCCGGCCGAGCTGATCGAGTACCTGGCCGAGCGGGCGTGGGAGATCCAGCGCGTGTACGGGCTGGTGCCCTACGCCGACGTGGAGAGCTGCAGGCCTGGATTGTCGACCAGGCGTGGATGAGCGGCGACGGCCCGAAAGCGCTGCAGGCCGGTGCGGTGCGGTGGCTGGGGGAGAAGAACGCGCTGCTACCCGGTATCACGACGCTGGAGCGGCTGGTTCTCGACGGCAAGCAGCTGGCCGGTCAGCGCTTGTGGACCCATCTGACTGGGCAGCTGACCGGCGGGGAGCCGGGCAGGCTGGGCTGGGCTGGGGTGGTTGTGAGCGGCTGGGTGTGTTGTCGCAGCGGTAGCCTCGGGGGTCGTGGACACACTGGAGAGCAAGCACAACGACTACGAACGGTTCGCCCGGGCCTATGCACGTGACAATGAGTCGAACGCGTTCAATGCGCTCTACGAGCGACCGGCGATCTTGTCCCTGGCCGGTGACGTGCGGGGTGCGCGGGTGCTCGACGC
>NZ_JBSGCB010000136.1:0-7456 GCF_053601595.1 Nocardia sp. NPDC004711
AGCACGATGATGATCATGCCGAAGATCGAGGTGTCGTCGAGGATGTCCTTCTGGCAGCCACGCAGCAGCTGACCGCGGGAGGCGAGCGCGACCAGGGTCGTTGCCTGCAAGACCGCTAGCGCCATTGCGACATACCGGGTGTACTGCGTGATTTTGGCTTGTCCGGATTGCCCTTCGCTGCGGAGCTCTTCGAATCGTGGGATCACGATGGTTAGCAGTTGAGTGATGATGCTGGCGGTGATGAAGGGCATGATGCCGATCGCGAATACCGAAAGTTGCAGCATCGCACCGCCGGAGACGAGGTCGATCAGCTGGTAGATTCCGGCTGATTCGCCACCGGAGACGATCCCGATACAGGTGTGGACGGACTTGTAGTCGACACCTGGTGACGGCAGCACCGCGCCGAGGCGATACAACGCGATCAGACCGAGCGTGAAGAGGATCTTCCGTCGTAAGTCTGGGGTCCGCACGGCCGGCGCAATGGCGGAAAGCACAGATCCTCCTGGCGAATGTGATTGCAGGACATACGATCGATCCCGTCCTGGAGATCTCAGACGCTACGGACGGTCGCTCCTACCCACGTCGGCCGCGAGGTGTAATCCGCCCTCCCCCGATGGAGGGAACCGGGGACCTGGAAATGACACTCGCAATGCCCTCAACTCGGCAGTAGCGGACGTTCCGCCGGCCTCGGATCGGCACGGCCAGTTGATCTTCCGATGCCCCGCGCTGGCCAGTTCGGTCAGCGCGGTATGCGGCAGTTCCCGAGGTTCTCCTCGCCGCGCTGCAGGGTCGCGATCAACCGATGGCCGACTGGCCGTCTGGTCGATCGCGATGGGGCACGACGCGCGCGCCGCTCCGACCGGAGGGAGTGTAGGTGCCGAAATGGGTCCACGGCCCGGGGACGATCGGTTCAGACGAGCAGGACCCGGCGTCCGCGGGTGTGCCCGGCCTGGCTGTCGGCGTGCGCGGACGCGGCCTCGGTGAGGGGATATGACCGGTCGACCGGGATGTGGAGCTTCCCGCGCGCGATGAGGTCGGCGGCCGCGGCGAGAGCTTCGGGCATGCTGCCGCCGACACCGGCGAATCGGATACCGAGCATCGGCGCCTCGAGGTCGGCGATGGTGATCACTTTGTCCGGGTCTCCGGTCAGGTCGAGGAGTCCGCGGATGACGCCCGCGCCGTTGAGGTCGAGGGCGGCGTCGATGGTGCCGAGCCGGCGTGCTCGCTCCTCCCAACCTGCGTCGTAGGTAATGGCGACGGCGCCCAGGCTTCGCACGTAATCCTGGTTCGCGGCACCGGCCGTGCCGATCACCTTGATTCCCCGCTCGCGGGCGATCTGCGACACCGCCGACCCGACTCCGCCCGCTGCGCCGCTGACCAGCAGCGTCTGTCCCGGCTGGACGCCGACCAGACGGATGATCCGTATCGCGGTCTCGACCACCGACGGGTACCCCGCCGCTTCGGCGAAGCCCAATCCCTCGGGTATGCGCGCCCAGGAGGACAGGACGGCGAATTCGGCGTAGGTGTTCGAACCCCGGCCGAACACGGGCTCGCCGACCTCGATACCGACTACGCCGTCGCCGATCTCGTCCACCACGCCCGATGCGTCCTGTCCGACGCCGGCGGGCAGCGGGATCGGGTGGATCCGCCGGAACTGTCCCTCGCGGACCCGCCAATCATGCGGGTTCACTCCCGCCGCCCGCACGGCGATGCGTATCTGGCCGGGGCCGGCGTGGGGCTCGGCCACCTCTACCGGTTTCAGGACTTCCGGGCCGCCGTACTCGGCGAAGCGCATTGCCTTCATGCCTCCACGTTATGACTAACGGTTAGCCTTTTGCAACGGTTGTGATTTCGTATCGGTTGGCGCTATAGTCGCTTGCCTAACCGTTAGGAATTCGACACCGATGCATTTTTGCAGCTGATAGCATCAAGCGATGACCGTGCCGACCGGGCGTCGTGAGCGCAAGAAGGCCGCGACCCGCCAGAAGATCGCCGACACCGCGCTCGCACTGTTTCTGGAACGCGGATACGACGCGGTGGGCATCCGCGACGTCGCCGCCGAGGCCGACGTGGCCGTCACCACCGTCTTCTCCCACTTCGCCTCGAAAGAGGCCCTCGTCTTCGAGCAGGACGAGAACTTCGAGCAGCGCCTCACCCGGGCGGTCACCGGCAGGTCGGCGGACGAGCCACTGATCCCCGCGCTGCGGCACGAGATCCACGCGATGGTGCGGCACTGCGCGGCCGAGGGCGCCGCGCCGATCTGGCATCTGATCGACCGGACACCCGCCCTGCGCAAGTACGAGGAGTCGATGCGGCTGCGCCACGCGAAGTCGCTGGCGGCGGCCATCGCCGCGGATCTCGGCCAGCCGCCCACCAGCACGGCAAGCCAGGCGATCGCGCGGTTCGTGATCGACGCTTACTCACTGGCCCGTGAGGCAGCCGATCCACAGGCCGCGGTGGACGAAATCTTCCGGATGATCGAAGCGGCCTGGGAGACCGCCCGACCCGCCTGAGGTTCGCAATGCTGTTGCCATCGCAGCACTTGCCGCTGGACCCCAACCGGCCCTACGCGGACCGGGCCGCCCTGGCTGCCCTCGATCTTCGGCGGTATTGCGGCAAAATAGTGCGCTACCGCTGACTACGTGCTCAGTTCGTTGAACGGGAACACATCCCGGAACCACTGGAGGACATCAGATCTCATCAGCAATACCCGCTTCGCCTCGGCCGGACTCGGCGGCGGGTCGAACATGTCGGTTGCCGGATTGAACGCCCTCAACTCGGCAGTAGCGGAGGTTCTGCACCGCACCAGGTTCCGACCGCCGGCGCGCTGCGCTGGCCGGTTCGGTCAGCGCTGTCAGCGGCATTACCATCCATTCGTGGAGCCGTGTCTCCGATCTTCAAGCCAGGAGGCACCGACGATGAGCATGTCCATCGACTGGGAGCTGGAAGACTTCGGTTGGGCGAATGTTCGTGTGTCCGATGAGAACACCGACGCAACGGCGGTCGCCTCCTACGTCACCGGTGCACCGCAATATCTCCTGCGAGCGGTCACCGACATCGTGCGCGGCCTTCCCGAGGCCCGCGCCGAGTTCGAGGCCGAGCCGACCGTCTATCGATGGCTGTTTCGTCGCCGGGGAAATGAGATCGACATCCGGCTGCTCGAGGTTGCCAACTACGATCTGCCCGACTCGTCAGGAACTCAGCTGTGGCACAGCTGCCAGACCGTCTGGACACTCGCCGCCTCAGTGTGCATCTGTTTTCGTGACGTCCTGCGACGTTACGGTTTTCAGGGATACCTGGACCGATGGGGCTATCCTTTCCCCCGCAGTGAAGTTGAGGCTCTGACCAGCGGTATCCGTCAGCTGGCGCAACCCGGTGCCGATTCCGATTAACTTCGCGGTGACGCTGCTGCCATTGTCACGCGTTTCCCCCGTCCTGCATGTCCAGCCGCGTGCTCCGGTGCGACCACACCCGGCCGGTTCGCTCAGCGCGGTATGCGGCAGGATAGTGCGTTCGACGCAGGACGAACCTGGGCGCGGCACCGTTGAAACGAGGCAGGTTCCATCCGGCTGGGTTCAAGCGTGCGCGAAGGCTCGCCGGACCACCGCAGGATGTCGAACGAGCTTGGGGCCGAGGACGACCGCCAACAGCGTCAGTCCCAACCAGGGACGAACGTGTGGCGTCAGGCGTCGTATGCGGCCATCGGTGTCCTGTTCGATCATCATCGCGTCCCCGATCCGCACACCCAGGACGCGCGCTTCGGCCACTGCGACGGCAGTGCTGTCACCCCTGACCACGTGATACCAGGTAAATCCAGTCAAGGCAGGCAGCAGAATCGAGAACACCACACGCAGATCATCATGGCCACGAAAGACCGCGTGACCGGCCAGCGGCGACACCAGTTCTGCGTCCGCCGCCAACGTGCCGATCACAGCATCGACGTCGCCCGTCGTGGTTGCCGCACAGAATCGAGCGATCACATCGTCTTCCACCCAACCCCCTCGCCAACCTGTCTACTACGCAGTGTAGTCATCAAATGTCGGGTGCGCCGAGTTTGCGTGATGCACCAAACTCGGCATGAGCGCGCACGGCAGGCGGTCGTACGGCGCTCTGCCCGTTGATCTTCCGTGCCCCGCACTGGCCTGTTCGGTCAGCGCGGTATGCGGCATGACCGCACACGGCCGGTAGATAGTCGAGGCGGGCTCGCCGTAACCGCCGGCAGCGGAGCGCCCCCCTCCGACCCGGGGGGTATACGCCGCATCGGAGATTGGGAACATTCTTGTTCGCTAACACTCGGGGCGGTTGCGCGGATATATCAATCGTTGCAGCAGTGTCGCCGATCGGTTTGCAGCGCAACGGGATACGGCGCGAACGAGGGAGTGATCGGATCATGATGCGAAATGCCGCGGGTGTGGCAGTGTTGGCCGGCGTGTTGGTGGCGGTGACCGCTGGGTGCACCGCGAACGGAAATGGGTCACTGACGGTTTCGCCGGGTCCGGCCACCGTGTCGAACTCGGTCCCGACCGGCGGTCCGACGGGTTCGGGTGGGACGCCGGCACCCAGCGGTGCGCCTGCTTCGCCGGGGCCGGGGGGCTCGCCGGATTCCAGCGGCGGGCAGCCATCCGGCGCCGGGGTCCCGGGCGATGGTTCGACCGGGACCCCGGCGCCGACGCCGACGGTCGCGCCCATCACGGAATGCACGAACGGTCAGATCCACGTCCGCGCCGAAAACCTGGCAGCCCTGAATCAGAACTACGCCGGCACCGCGCTGATCTTCGAAACCACCGGCGACACCTCGTGCTGGATGGTCGGCTACCCCGGCGTCGACATGTGGGCCCCGGGCAACAACTGGGTGCACGCCCGGCGCTCCCTGTACAGCGCCGTCTGGGGTCAGAACCCCGACCACAGCTTCTTGACCCCACAGCAGGTGACGATCAAGCCGGGGCAGCCCGCCCACGCCATCGTCGAAAGCACCACCACCGACAACGGCCGCCCCTGCCCGGTATCCCACACCCTCAACGTCACCCCACCCGACATGACCGCCACCCAACCGGTGGAGACCGGCAGCATGTACCCCTGCTCGGTCGTCATCCACCCCATCACCCCGTAGCCCGAGCAACTCCCCGCCGTCCGGCGCCCAGGAATCACTGTGGTGCACAGGGCCGGCCACGGAAGAACCGCATGTATCGATGATCCCGGCCACGTCGGTTTCCTCGGGCACATTCGCCACGTCCACTCCACAGCTCGGCGAGAGTAAAGGGGTTGACGGTCGTGAAGTGCTGTGCGGCAGTCAATGGTCTGCGACCAGGGCCCATGACACTGAGCCCATGGCCGTTTCGAACCGCGCACTCCGCGGCGGAGAAGGTGCATACAATGCGTTCCGAACCGGGTCGTTCGGCTAGCCAGGAGCAGGCCGCGGGGACCGGTTCCGGCGCGAACCGATCGTCAGGATCGATCTCTCGAGGGCAGTCCGATGGTGGTTTCACCGATTGCTTCGATTTCGTGCCATCTGATCGTATCGTTAACTGGCTCAAGAAAACTCGCTACTTCAAGGGAACGTGCAGTGTCCGAGATCTGGTCGGACCGAACTCAGAGGGGAGAACGAATGATAATGCGTGCCTTCGCTGGTGTGGCCGTGGCCGCAGCAGCGATTTCGATGGCCTGTGCGGGTACCGCCAATGCGGATGCGGTGAATCCGAACGACTACATGATCGGTGACACCGTCTACTTCAATGTGGGTCCCGCACAGTGTTCGATCAAGTCGGATGGCACGACGGG
Source organism: Nocardia sp. NPDC004711 (assembly GCF_053601595.1). NCBI lineage: Bacteria > Bacillati > Actinomycetota > Actinomycetes > Mycobacteriales > Nocardiaceae > Nocardia > Nocardia sp. NPDC004711. The sequence continues at coordinate 5,779 of NZ_JBSGCB010000136.1, forward strand.
TTGTGACATCGCGTCCGGCATCGCCAGGTGGCTGAACATGATTCCGGTGACCGATCTCGCCATCGATGTGCCGTTCCTGCCCGCGCACCCGACCTTCGGCGTGTTCGGTCCATATGGTCGTTCCGATGCCAACACCCTCCCGCAGGGCAACGGATACGGCTCGACCATCACCTACGCGGGCGCCACGTGCAGTGGTGGCGGGCGCGGCGGGATCCTGTGCAATTCGAAGGGACACAGCTTCGACTTCGGCTGGTCCGGCACCACGACCACCTAGACCGGATTACGCGGCAGCCTGATCATTTGACCCTTGACGCGGGCAGGGCGGCAAGAACAGCCGCTTTCGATTCTGTCTGGGCCGGCAGTATCCCGACTGCGCACAGTTCGTGGTCGCTGACATCCACCGACGTTGTCAGTCGATACTGCTCGGTCATCGGCATCGCGGTGCGTTCGGCGGTCCTCGGATGGCCGCGGCCGGTTGAGCTTCCACCGCCCCGCGCTGGCCGCATCGGTCAGCGCGGATGCGGCAGGAGTCGGCGGCGACATCCATGCGGAATACCCGGTCGGCAATGGCAGATCGGGCCGATGAACCCTCGCACGCTCATCGGCAATATGCTGCTCGGCCGGGCCGCGTGGATTGCGGCATAGAGCCCACTCGCCTTGACCACGGCCGGGCATGGCTGTGAGCCGGCTGGGTCGGATGTCGGCACTGCGGACTACAGTTTCGGCCGGATCGTGAAGTGGACCAGGCGGGTTCGGTGCGAGTGGCGTGATCGCGGGATCGGGCCGTGTTCGGCACTCGGTGATGACCGAACTCCCAACATCTGTGTAGTGTCTGAATCACATTCGATTCGGCATACGCGGGGGCGAGATATGCAGATTCACACTTCCCATCCAGTAGTGGACGCAGTACTGGACCGGTATCACCGTGAGCTGGGTGACGAGTTACCAAAATATCGAAATCACGTACTGCGCAGCCTCAACTACCAGCAGTTACTACTGGGCGAACCAGTGCCCGACACCGCGGCATTGGCATGGGCCGTACATGACCTGGGCATATGGACGGCTGGAACCTGGGACTACCTCGAACCCTCGGCGCAGTTGGTTACACAACACGCCGCAGAGTTCGGAATCGACGATGTCGAGAGAACCCGGCGGATGGTGCTCGATCATCATCGACTGCGCGGCACCAACGATCGACTGTCCGAAACATTCCGTGTCGCCGACCGCATCGACGCCAGCCGCGGACTCGTCTATCACCCACTGACACGCGCCGACGTCAAATCCGTTGTCGCACAGCTACCCTACCTCGGATTTCACATGTTCCTCGCCCGCCGAGCCGCCACCTACGCACTGGCACACCCCATCCGGCCCCTACCCATGGTCCGCTGGTAGACCGACTGGAGCATCCGGACCGGGCGCTGTCATCGGTGGCTGCGGAGGTTCCGCCAGCCTCGGATCAGCACGGCCAGTTGATCTTCCGACACCACGCGCTGACCGCCTGAGCCCGCAAACATGAGCGGATGTTCCCCATAGCTCGATGATTGAGGACGCCTACCACGGCGGGTGCCCGTCGTCGCCTCCGCTTGCCGCCGTCTAGCTGATCCGATTGGTATCGGACTGTGCGAAACGGGCGATGGCGCGGGCGACCGCCTCGCCCATGGCGGGGCTGCCGGTGTGA
>NZ_JBSGCB010000137.1:0-7423 GCF_053601595.1 Nocardia sp. NPDC004711
CCCGCTCTACCAGGGGCTTCGCCATCCCGTCGCGCGACACGCCACACCAAATATCCACTGCCACAACAGCATCCATCACAGATGAAAAGGGCTCAATGGGGTAGCGGCCTCGTGCACCGCCAAGTTGGTGGATTTCCATCACATCGCAGTAAATCCGAGCGAGCCAGACGAGTTGCGCACGCTCCTTCTCAAGGATCTGGTCGACACGGCCGAGAATCTTGAGACCGCCTACGCCTCGGCAGAGCGTGCCCACCTCATCGCCATGCTCACTGTCGTCTCATCGCAGGTCGAAGCAGGACTGGTGAATGCGCACGAGGCGCGTTCGATCGTCCGGATGTACGTCACCCTTCATATCGGCGCGCTCAAATTAGACATGTCACCAGAGTCCTTGAGCAAACTCACGCGGGAGTACCAGTCGTTTTCACCGCAGATTTCGGAGCTGGGAAAGGCTAGGGACCGACTCTATTCGGAGGCTACCTCCAGGCTGCGCCCACAACCGAACCGCTGGCCGCGACTTCAGAAGGGCGCCCGTTGGTTCGGGGATCAGGTTCGTCGGACTTCTAGCCAGCTCTTGGGTTGGATGCGTCGCCTCCGATCATGATCAGGTCGCTCAGGTTTCCGCTCAGGGGTTTGATCCTCCCCAGACTTCGATGCCGGCCTCAATTCGATCGGTGCTCCGTGATCCTCTCTCGTGTCAGCTCGCCTTGGCGTGCCGCGCCCGAATCGGCACCCGCAGGTGCGCGTCGAGCATATCGCCGAGCAGGAACAGCAGGGGGTAGCCAGGCTGCCAGGGCCCGGGCAGCGGTGCGATCTCTCCCGCGTCGTTGAGCACGAACACGCGGCGCCGGGTGAGGTGCTGGTATTCCTCGCCGAGTTCTCGTGCCACGGTGGCGATTCCGGCGGCGTTCAGCTGCCATCGCCGGGCCCGGTCGACGCGCTCGGCGTCGATCGCGACCTCGAAGGCCGGCGGGCATACGATCGCGTCGGCCTTCTTGGTGATGGGGTGCAGGTTCGGGTAGCAGTCTTCCGCGCCCTCGGTGCACGCCAGCGAGTAGATGTGCTGGTCCAGCCACAGCGCGAGACCGCCTGTGCCCGTGGGCCCCTGGTAGCTGATGGCCCGCTGTTCGCACACCAGTCGTACCCATCCGACCAGCTCGGCGTGGAGCTGGTCGGCGATCGTGGCAGCGTCCACGTGGTACGGCAGTGGCTGGCCGAAGACCTTCTGGGACTGTGACCCGCCTATCGAGCCGAGGCGGGCCTGCTTGGTGCGGGTGTGGTGGAGATCGGCAGCGAGGGCTGGGATTCCATGCAGCAGTCGCTGCAGCAGCGGTAGCCGGTGGGGCTCGATGAAGGTGTCCATCACTGTCTCTCCTCGGTCAGTTCGTCGGTGTGGCAGCGCCGATTTCGGCGAGGTCTCGGTCAGACATCGGTCACCTCCTTGGCCAGCGCACGCACCGCACGCCGGTACTTCAACGGATTCAACATGGGCGACAACCGGACCCAATGGAATCCGGACCATCCGGGCAAATACATCCAGATCTGGCCGTGTTCGCATCGGCGCACATCCCCATACGGCTGCAACCTGATGGTGGTCGGGCAGTCAAACTCGCAGCACTGGCGGCGCTTGAGGATGTTCGCGCGGGTCACTCGCTCACTCCCAACGCCCGCAGGCGTTTCCGTGCGCCCTCCATCGCGGCCGGGTCCGCACGCATAGCGGCGAGGGCCACAGCGATGGCTTGGTCCACCTCCTCCAGCACGCCGACCACCTCTTTCGGGAACGTCACGCCGAACGCAGCGAAGAGGGTGGCCAAGGCATGGTGGGCGGCGGGGTCGCGGGCATGTTCCAGCTCCGCGGTATGGTCCTGCGCCACTGGCCACTTGGTGTAGTCCTCGAATCCGTACACCGCGCATGCCGCGAACGAGCGCACTGGCGCGGGCGACTCCATCACGCCGTGACACCGAGGGTTCTGGAGCGAGTGTTGTATCTGCGCCTCGGTGATGAGGTCGCGGTCAGACACGGTCCGCCTCCGGCTGCCACAGCACGGTCCACTGGCCGTCCGGCAAAAACTCGACGAACTCCGACTCGCCCAACTGGAAATCCAGGAAATGAACGCGGGTATCACCGCCGAACCATTCGCCTGCCCCTCCGTGGTCCACAGAGGCGACGTCGCCCTGCGCGGACCGGAGAACAGTGCCGGTCGGCTCGATCGCGATCTGTGCGGTCTCAATGACGCGGTGGCCGGCCTGCTGCTCCAGTTCGGTGATGCGCCGCTGAGCCGCGTCCAGCTCTCTGCCTCGGTCACCGAGCGCCATCTCGAGTTGCTGTGCCTTCAGCTCAGCACGCTGCAGCTGGTACGGGCGGTCGGCGATCGGCTCCGCGGTGCGGTCTTGAAGTCGCCGCCGCGATGCCCACACCTTGCGCAGCGTGTGCTGGGCATGGAAGTGACGGAGAACCAGCTCCGCGAACGACATTCGGTTCGCCTCGGTCATGTCCCGGACGAACTGCATGGCCTCCGGCGTGGCGTTGAGGTCGCGATCAACCACGGTCACTCCCTCCGGGCCCTCGATGAACTCCCATTCGACGTACTCCCCGCGGAACGAGGTCTCGATGGGTCCGGACATGCCGACCGTGATGTCGCAGTCGGCCAGGGATTCCGGCATCGGATCGACGGCGCCGTCGGCAGCGTTGGCGAACCACGCCTGCATCCAGCACTCGTCATGCGGCACAAACGGATGCTCATGGTCGCCAGGGGTCCAGGACTCGCATTCGCAGTCGGGGTAGCTGTGGCATTCCGAGTCGCGGTCGCCGTGGCAGGTGAATTCGATGGAGGGCCAAGGCTCCCCGGCCTTGATGGTGACGGTGTGCAGGTGCTCAGGCACGGTCGGCCGCCTCTACAGGTGCGCTCGGAGTCCAGTTCAGCAATGCGACTTTGAGCTGATCGATCTTGTCGAGCTGGAACCCGGACCAGTGCATGTCGCCCGCGGCGATGACGGGCAGGGACTGGTAGCTGAGGCCGCGGACGCGGTCGGCGGCGTTCTGGTCGGTGGTGATGTCGATCTTCACGAACGGGATGCCGCGATTCTCAAGGGCTTTCGCGGTGGCGATGCATTGGCCGCTGCCTGGCTTGCTGTACAGCACGACGGTCGGGGCGTCGGGATGGATCTGGTCAGGCATCGGCGGTCTCCTCGGCGGTGACGAATTGCCATTCGAGGATCGAGCCGAACAGGCCGGGGGCGAGGTGGGCCTGGATCGGTCCACTCATGCCGGGCTCGAGGCTGGTTGCGGTGGCGGACCAGCTCGATGGCTCTGTCCCGTCGCTGTCGAACCACGAGGCCATCCAGCAATCCGCGTGCTGCGTGGCGGGTGGCCGGTGGTCGGGATCGTAGAAGATGCATGTGCAGCGCGAATAGGTGTGGCAGGCCGCAGATTCATCTCCGCTGCAACGGAATTCGATGCGTGGAAACTCTCGATCGCCAGTAATGGTCACGGCGTGGAGGTGGTCAGGCATGGTCACGCCTCCTTGTCGATTCGCTCGGCGCGGCGGCTCTCCTGGACGCCGAACCGGATGCCGTTGAGGAAGGTCCATGCGGATGTGGAGCTGTGCGGCAAAGACCACGCGGGGTTTCCGTTGGCGTCCGCGTATTGGATGCCGTAGACGCTGTCGTCCGTTTTGCCGTCGTGGCTGACGTGTATTTCGTCCAGGACGGTCAGGTCGAGGCCGGTTTCGCCGCTGACTCGGGCGGCTTTCCAACGCAGTTTCCACAGTTCCGGCCAAGCCTTGTCGAGTTCGACTGTGGCCCAGTCGGGTTCGGCCGTTGCGAGCTGCGCGGACGCGTCGAGCTCGGGGCGGATCGGTTCGGACATGTCGGCTCCGTTCGTCGTTGTGGCGGTCACGCGGCGTGGCCGGCGGCGTGCAGCTGCTCGTAGTAGTCGGGGTCGCCGGGCATCCAGGGCAGGACGTGGGCGTGCTGGAGTTTCGCGGGCCAGGCGCGTTCTTCGCGTGACCCGCGCCAGGACACGACGTCGACGAGTTCGGCGCGGCCTTTGCCGGGGTCGTCTGCGGCACGGGCGAGTCCGAATCCGAATTCGCTCCATCGCAGCCACAGGCTCGTGCCGATGGGCGACATGTTGCGGCGGCCGTCTCCTGTGGTTGCTTTTCCTGCATGGGCTTCGGTGAGGAGCGCGAACCCGTAGCGCTCGCGCAATCCGTCGAGCACCCAGACGACGTCGCGGGCGGGTTGTTCGTCGTTGGGGTTCATTCGGTGGAGCTTGTAGAGCGGCCCGAGGACGAGCATGTCGGGGTTGGTGTCGGCGATGGCGCGTTCGAGCCATGCGACGTCGTCTCCGGCACGGAGGTCGATTCCGGCGGGCCGGACTTCGATGCTCATGGTGTCGTTCCAGTCGACTGTGGTGAGCCCGTGGTTGGCTCGCCGGTCTTGACCATGCGGGTGACCCATTTGTAGCGGCGCCGGGATTGGGTGGGGCTGTTGTCGCAGTCGATGACGAGGACGCGGGAGCGTTGGGCGTTGCGGCCGAGGGGGTTTCCGGTGAAGGGGTGGAGTCCAGCGGCGAGGGTGCAGGCGAGCTGGGTGCACAGCACGCTGTTGTGGGTGACGATGCATTCGCGGCCAGCAATGAACAGTCCGTCTTCGCGGTCGACCTGGATGCATCGGACCGGCACCGAATCGATCTTTTCGACGCTGGTGATGGAGCGCATTCGGGACCGCTCGGTGCGGATCGGCTCGATGCGCTCCAACTTCGGAGGCAGCCGGAACGCCGGTAGATCCGTGCGGAACTGGATTCGGTAGTGGTGTCTGACCTCCCGGCCTTGAATCCGTGCTGCGCCTTCCCGCATCACGGCCTTGATACCGAGTCCGAGGACCAGTTCGAGGAACCCCTCGGCCAGAGCCTTTGAGGTGACCGAGAATTCGCACTTCGTTCCCGCGCCTCGGCCGGTGCCGGACTTGCCGAAGATCGAGCCATCGGTGTCCATCGAGCCCTGCAGCAGCGCCATCCGCTGGTCGATCGGACCCTGCAGATATGCGGCGGGGATGTGCTTGTTCTGCAGCAACCCCAACGCGCGCAGTCGACCCTGGAATGTTGTCGTCTTGTCGCGGGACCGATCTCCACTGGTGAAGGCGTACGCGTATCCGCCATGGTGTTTGATCGGTTCTCCGCAGGAACGGATCTCGTCAACGAGCTCCGGGTCTGCGCACGTGAAGCCGGCATGGTAGCTGCTGCCATCGCCGAGCCAGACTCCGAGTGCGTACGGGTGGATTGGGAGTTCCTGTGCGGCGTACTGCAGCGGCTGTGCGACTTTGACCGAGTGGTTGACCGCGTATCCGTTGCGCGCCATGAGGGTTTCGGCGATTTCGCGGGTGGTGCGCACTGCAGCGAAGTGGTTGCGCTTGTGGCTCTGGTCGGTGCCGCGCGGCTTGAGCGGCCCGCGGCGGCGAGCTTTCGCGTCGGCCTCTCGCGACTGCAGTGTGTCTGTCAGCCACAGGTGCTGTTCGTCGGCGACGATCTGCGCGCCGTCGGAGAACGTGATCCGGTGGCACGGCCGGTCGTGCATGACATCGGTTGCGGCGATGATCCGGACGGGAGAGCCGTCTGCGTGGAACACTTCGTCGCCGATGGAGAGTTCGCCCATCGTGGTCCAGCCCGTGGGGGTGGGCACGGGGGTGTCGAGCGCGAGCGCCTTGCCGCCGCCCTCGGCGCCGGTGAGCACGATGCGGTCCATGCGTTCGAGCAGGTTGGGCACCAGCCACTCGTGCGTGTCGGGGATGGACAGGAAATCGCCCATGCGCGTGGGCGGTTCGGTGACGGCGGTGGCGATGCGTTCGGCGTCGCCGCAGGCGCGGCGGGTTTCGCTGATCGCGGCGGCGATGTCGGCGGGGTCGGTGCCGGAGGTCCAGGCGGTCTCCATGCGCTGCGCGAGCCGCATCCCGACCTGGGACAGCTTGCGGGCCGCCGACAGGGCGCGGATCCGTTCGGCGTGCACCCCGGCCGATTCGGGCAGGCCTGCGGCGTCGCCGCAGTCGAGCAGGGTCCGCGGCTTGATCCGCGCCGGGACCAGGCCGCGGTTTTGCGCCTCGACCAGCACGGTGTTCTGGTCGACCGGGTGGCCGGCGGTCATCATCTCGGCGATGACGATGGCGATGTGGCGGGCCTCGGGGTTGAACCAGTCCTCGAGCTGCACCGAGAGGAACTCGTTGCGGCGGCGGTCCGGAGCCAGCAACGCGGTACCGATCAGGGTGCGCTCGGCGGTCGGGTCATAGGGGGTGTGGGCGTCGGTGGTCATGTCACTCCTGCCAGTGCTTGTCGAGGCCGACGCCGTTGTCGTCCACGTACGACCACAGACCGATGAACACCAGCCGGTGATGCCAGTCCAGGATGTCGATATCATTGGACCGCTAGAACTCGGGCTTGATGGATCGGATTCTCATGCCTGGTCCACCTCCGGCACGGAGTCGTCGGCCCGTTGGATGGCCTGCCGCACACCGGATTCCGACATGCCGAGGCATTCGGCAATCTCCGCGTACGACAGCCCGTAGCGGCGGCCCAGGCGCATGCACCGCACCTTGTTGAGCGCTGCAGCCTGCTCGGCCTTGCGGATCGAGTCGAGCGTCGCCACCACGTAGATGCGGGCCTCGTCCGGCGTGAGATCGGCAGGCAGATCAAGGGAAGTCATCGAGTCATCTCCAGGTCGAACAGGGGAATGTCGGACGCGGCCCGGCGGGCGTCCTCACGCTCATGACGTGCACACACAGGACCCAGCCCACGCGCGGCCGATTCCGCGGACACGAGCTAGCCACCACAGCGGCGGCACTGGCGTGCGATCCGCTCGCCGTCGCCGAGCTCGACCGCGGTCATGCCGCCCTCTTGGCGATGCGACGCAACTTTTTGCGCCGATGATGCAAAGACCCTCGGTTCACGAAGCCGTCGCCGAGATCAACGCCCGCGAAAATGCCGTAGCGCTCGCCGTTTTCCACCGCGGCCTGCGCGCACCGGCGGCGCACCGGGCATCCTTCGCACACTTGAATCACGCTCCGCACCAACGTCCGTCGATGCGGGTCGTCGCTGCCGCCGGGAGGGAAGAACGCCTCGGTGGGCATCCCGACGCACGCCGCGTTCTCCTGCCAGATCACGCGACCCGCCCAACCGTCGACGCTCGACGAGCCGAGGCCGGCGGGCGGGAGTCAGGGAGGAGACTTACGTCTTGCAAGTCGCCTTCGCTGTGTCGAGTGCGCCAGTGATGGGCGGCGATGCTTGCGCCGATCCGTACCAGGACAGCGCTGAAACCGATCTGGATGATGTGCCCGAGGATGATCACCTGGTCACCTCTTCGCGGGCCTGATTGGCCATGGATAGAATCCCCTCCTACGATGGGTCCCCGCGTCCCGCCGAGGCGCACGCCTCGGC
>NZ_JBSGCB010000138.1:0-6304 GCF_053601595.1 Nocardia sp. NPDC004711
GACGCTGATCTTGCAGCGGGCGTTGTGCGCGGTCGCGCTGTCGCTGGGCGGCCGCGCGGGAGCGCGGCTGACCCGGCAGCTGGCCGCGACCGTGAAAGGCGCGAATGGAACGGGAGAGCGAACCGGTCGACTGCGCCAGTCGGTCGATCAGCTCATGCGGTCGGAGGGCGGTAGCGGGGCTACGATGCAGGCCCGCACACCGATCGCGCCGGCCTCGGCCCGATTAGCGACGTTAAGCTTCTTCAGCACACTGGCGACGTGGAACTTGATGGTGCTTTCACTGATTCCGAGCGCCGCCGCGATCGCCTTGTTGCGGCGACCGTATGAGAGGTGCCCGAGCACTTCGAGCTCACGAGGGTTGAGTGCCGCGAGGAGGTGCTCGTCGGGCCGCGTGGCGGGGGGATCGAGCGGAATTGTCAAGGTGACCCTGCTGCCCCACCCGTCGATCGACTCGACGTCGAGGTCGCCTCGTAGCGTCTGCAGCCGGGCGGACAGCTGGCGCGAGAGCGCGTTGGGGTCGATCGCACCGAACCCTTGGTCGCGAACCTCGATGAGCAGGTTCGTACCGTCACAATCCCATGCCACGCGCAGCCGCTCCAACACCGGCTGCGCGGTGAAGGCCAACACAATTGTCCGCACCATTGCCCTTGCGGCGTGAGCGATCTCACCGGGAAGCGCCCGGCCGTCGGCGGGTGGATCGGCGTAGCTGACCTCCACCTGTCGATGGCGCAGTAGCGGGCGCAGCTCGCCCTGGAGACGGGCGAATGCGGTCGTTACCGCTTCCTCGGACAGTTCCCGGTCCACGTCACCAGCCGAGCGCAGGGCGATCAATGCAGCGGACGCGGTCTCGCTGGCGGTAATGCGTGATCGGCGATCATCGAGATCACTCGAGCGGAGTGTCCCGAGAATAGATGCCAGCGTGGCCTCGTGAACCTCGGTGAGTTCGACAATCGTTCGTGCGCGCTCGCTGGAGGCGGCGCGGGATTCGGCGAGGTAGGACGGACTGGCTTGGACCACCTGCTGTTGAATGGAGGTCGCGACAATCCCGAATTGTGCCCTGATTTCCGACCAAGGCGGCGGATTTTGTGTGGCCCGGGGAACGAGCACGAGCAAGGTGTCGCTGCTGTCTCGCACTGCCCACACCCGTCGCTCGCTGCCGGCCAGGACCGCTGTCCCGTCGAAAGCGGTTTCGGGATCAAGCGATTGCTTCAGGACTTCGAGTTCCTCGATGGTTACCCGATCGGTGATTTCGGCGAGACCGCCAACCTTGCGTGGGCGGCCCGTGCACTCGCGGGTGAAGATCACCAGTGCGGTATGCGGGCATGACCCGGCAAGGAACTGGGAAAAGCGCTGAGCGATTTCCGGCAGCGGACCTGCGATCACCCGCCGCATACCGATCCAATCGGCATGGGCGGAAATCACATCATCGATTGCGACCACGCCTCCACGGTACGGCCCGCGATGGACATGACTGCACTGGCAAACCGATTAGCCCCAACCGGCCATTCGGTGAGGTGCCGACGGCGGGACCCGGCGGCAGTCTTGACCAGGTAAGCCACGGGCCACAACCGAGGAGAATCATGACCGCGACCGTCGGGCAGACGAGGACGAAATTCGGTGATGGACGCCGTATCGTGCTCGAGGAGAATCAACGACTGCTCAACTCCGTTGCCGCCGACCAGTGGGATCGCGCAGGCACGATGATCACCTCCGCTCGCGCGGTGTTCGTGATCGGCAACGGGCGCAGCGGCCTGGCCACTCAGATGGCCGCGATGCGGCTAATGCACCTCGGGCTGCGCGTCCATGTCGCCGGTGAGGTGACCGCCCCCGCCATTAGCGCCGGTGACCTGTTGATCGCCGTGTCCGGATCGGGCACCACCGCCTCGGTGGTCGGCGCCGCCGGCACCGCGAAGACGGTCGGTGCCTCGGTGCTGGCCGTCACCACCGCACCGGACTCGCAGCTCGGCCAGCGTGCCGACGAGGTACTGGTGCTGCCGGCCGCCGACAAGCAAGACCACAGCGCGGCCATCACCCGCCAGTACTCGGGCAGCCTGTTCGAGCAGTCCGTGCTCCTGGCCTTCGACGCATTGTTCCAGGCGCTGTGGAGCAACGAGGACCAGACCGCCGAAAAGCTGTGGGAACGACACGCCAACATCGGCTGACCTGAATCCCTGAAACCCCCGAAGAAAACAACCAGGAGAAACACATGACGAAGCTGCAGGTTGCAGTGGATCTGCTCACCACCGCCGACGCGCTGGCCTTGACCAACAAGGTCGCCCCGTATGTCGACATCATCGAGCTCGGCACCCCGCTGATCAAGAGTGCGGGCCTCGGCGTGATCAGCGCGGTGAAGGCCGCGCACCCCGATAAGGAGGTATTCGCAGACCTCAAGACCGCCGACGCCGGCTTCCTCGAGGCCGATCTCGCCTTCGCCGCTGGTGCGGACCTGGTCACCGTCCTCGGGGCCGCCGGGGATGCCACCATCAAGGGTGCGGTCGAGGCGGGCGACAAGCACGGCAAGAAGGTCGTCGCCGACCTGATCGGTGTCGAAAACCGCGTAGAGCGAGCCCGCGAGATCGCCAAGCTCGGTGTCGCATTCGTCGAGATCCACGCCGGTCTCGACGAGCAGGCCCAGCCCGGGTACTCGATCCAGACGCTCCTCGACGACGGCAAGACCGCCGGAGTGCCGTTCTCGATCGCCGGTGGCGTGAAGGTCGACACCATCACCGCGGTCCGGGACGCAGGTGCCCAGGTGGCCGTGGCCGGTGGCGCCATCTATAGCGCCGAGGACCCCGCCGCGGCGGCGAAGGCCCTCAAGGACGCCCTCACCAAATAGTCACATTCCCAGTGAAGCCCTGAACACTAGTGTGTTCAGGGCTTCACTGTCGTCTGCAATCGGAGCGGTTGACCGCTCCTGCAAGGGGCCGCCCGATCGGCTCGTCCGGGCGGCCAGGCCGTTTCAGAGAGGCCGCCACGCCCGATCTGTGCGCGTCAGCATCCGATCCGCCGATATCGGCCCGGTGGAGCCGGACGGATACGACTCGGGGTGGCCGCAGCGCGCCCAGTGTTCGAGCAGCGGGTCGATGACCCGCCAGGACTCTTCGACCTCCTCACGGCGCGGAAACAGGGTGGCATCACCATGCAGCACGTCGGAGATCAGCCGCTCGTACGCCTCCGGTGCCGGGTCGAACACCGACCGGAAATCCATCCCGAGGCTGACCGACTGAATGTGCATACCCTCACCGGGGCGCTTGGCACCGATGTGCAGTTCGATCCCATCGTCGGGTTGTACCCGGAAGACAAGCACATTCGGTACCCCTGCCGCCCGGGCTGTGGCGACGCCGTGGGCGGGCGGCGTGAAGGTCACCGCGATCTCGGTGGTCCGCCGGGCCAGACGCTTGCCGGTGCGGATGTAAAAAGGCACTCCGGCCCACCGCCGGGTCTCCACGCCGACCGTGAGGGCGGCGAACGTCTCGGTTGCCGAGTCTGCGGGGAAACCGGCCTCGTCAGCCAGTCCCGAAACTGACACGCCATTGTCCAGGCCCGCACCATATTGTCCCCGAGCCGAGGTTTCCTCTAGCGGGCCGAGTAGCCTGGTGGCGGAGAGAACCTTGATCTTCTCAGCGGCGATGCTGTCGGGGTCGAATGCGACAGGCTCTTCCATCGCGATCAATGCCAGAATTTGCAGCAAGTGATTCTGAATGACATCGCGAGCCGCCCCGACACCGTCGTAGTATCCGGCGCGGCCTGTCACACCCACACTCTCGGCCATGGTGATCTGCACATGGTCGATATGCCGGTTATTCCACAGCGGCTCGAACATCCCATTCGCGAAACGCAACGCGAGAATGTTCTGCACCATTTCCTTACCGAGATAATGATCGATGCGGTAGACGGACGATGGGGGAAACACTCGTTCGAGTGCAGCTCCGAGAACCTGCGAGCTGGCGAGGTCGTGCCCGAACGGTTTTTCCACCACCACCCGGCGCCATCCACTGCCCCCGCGATTCAGGCCGGTGATCGCGAGTTGGTCGCAGACCGTGGCGAACGCCGTGGGCGGGATGGATAGGTAGAAGACGTAGTTGCTTGTCTTGCCGCGACGGACGTCTACCTCTGCCAGCCGGGCAGCCAAGCGGGTGAACGCGGCCGTGTCGTCGAACGAGCCTTGTACCCAGTGGATCCGCTCGGCCAGCGCTTCCCACACCACCGGGTCGAACGGCGTGCGCGCGTGTGCTCTCACCGACTCGCGCAGGCGGTCCTCGACACCCACAATGTCACGGGCGAAGCCGACGAGGTCGAAGTCCGGCGGCAGCTGACCATTGTGCGCCAGGTCGTAGATCGCCGGCAGCAATTTCTTGCGAGAGAGGTCGCCGGTGATTCCGAAGATGACCATCGAGGCCGGCTCAGTGATCCGTCCGGCACTTCCGATCAGCGCCTCGCGGCCCCGGTTGGCCAGCCCACCTACCAGCGGGGTCCTGTCCTGCACTTCAGACACAGTCACTTCTGCTGCACTCCGTTTTCGCTTCACCTGCGCATTCGGACAATGCGTCGAGTGCCAGTGTCGAATCCGCTCCGCGAGAATGCACTTGGCCGAGCGGCCAGTCCTGGCTCCCCATCCGGGCAGGTGAGGTCGGCACCGAACGCCCGTAGACATAGAACTCGACAAGATTGTGCAAGATCGGAAGTGAAACGGTGACGACAAATTTGGGATTGGTCGGTCTGGGCCGCATGGGAGCGAACATGCGGGAGCGGCTGCGCGAGCGCGGGCATGAGGCGATTGGATTCGACCCGAATGCCGCCGCCAGCGATGTCGACAGTCTTGCATCGTTGGTCGAGTCGCTGCCGACACCTCGTACGGTGTGGGTGATGGTGCCCGCCGGTGCGCCGACCCGCCAGGTCATCGGTCAGCTCACGCGCTTGCTTTCCCCGGGTGACCTTGTGGTCGACGGCGGCAACTCCCGGTTCACCGACGACAAGCTCCATGCCGATCTCCTCGCCGAACGCGGCATCGGTTATGTCGACTGCGGCGTCTCCGGCGGGGTGTGGGGACGAGAAAACGGGTACGCGTTGATGGTCGGCGGCGACGCCGCCGACATTGCCCGGTTGATGCCGATCGTCGATGCGCTGCGGCCAGACGGTGACCGTGAGAACTCCTTTGTCCACGCGGGGCCGGTCGGCGCCGGGCACTACGCGAAGATGGTGCACAACGGCATCGAGTACGGATTGATGCAGGCCTATGCCGAGGGGTACGAGCTCCTTGCCGCGGAAGAGTCCATCGTCGATGTGCCCGCAGTACTTCGTGCCTGGTCGAAGGGCACGGTGGTTCGGTCCTGGTTGCTCGACCTTCTGGTGCAGGCTCTGTCCGATGATCCCGAATTGGCCTCCCTGTCCGGCTACACCGAGGATTCCGGTGAAGGTCGATGGACCGTCGAAGAAGCCATCGCACATGCAGTTCCGGCACCGGTGATCTCGGCCGCGCTGTTCGCTCGGTTCGCATCCCGTCAGGATGATTCGCCGGCAATGAAAGCCGTTTCGGCGCTTCGTAACCAATTCGGTGGGCACGCTGTACGACGCGCCGAACCCGCGGGGAGGGCCTGAGCCGTGGCGATCTCGACCCAGCCCAACCTCACCCGATCCCCCGAGTGGGACAAGCTACAGGCCCACTACGCCAACGTGGCGGAACTGCACCTGAGGGAGTGGTTCGACACCGACCCAGAGCGTGGCCGCGACCTGACCGTCACTGCCGGTGATCTCTACATCGACTACAGCCTCAACCGCATCGACCGGAACACCCTCGGATTGCTGACCGACCTGGCCCGTGCGGCGGGTCTGGAAGAACACCGCGACCGCATGCTGCGCGGAGATCACGTCAACACCACCGAGAACCGGGCGGTCCTGCACACCGCGCTGCGGCTTCCCCTTGAGGCGACGCTGACCGCGGGTGGGCGCAACGTGGTTGCCGATGTCCATCACGTACTCGACCGGATGGGCGACTTCACCGACGACATCAGGAGCGGGCATTGGCGCGGGGCCACCGGTAAGCGCATCACCACGGTGGTCAACATCGGCATCGGTGGGTCCGATCTAGGTCCGCGCATGGTGTGTCGGGCACTGCGCCACTACACCACCGCCGACATCGGCATCCGGTTCGTCTCGAACGTCGATCCAACGGACCTGGTTGCCGAGCTCAAGGATCTCGACCCGGCCACCACGATGTTCATCGTGTCGTCCAAGACATTCACCACCATCGAAACCCTCACCAATGCCACGGCTGCTCGACGATGGCTGACCAGCGCACTCGGAG
>NZ_JBSGCB010000139.1:0-6198 GCF_053601595.1 Nocardia sp. NPDC004711
GCGGTGAAAGCCGCACACCGGGTTCGGGCTGGGGGTCGCTGGAAAAGGAGCCGTCCCAACGGAAACCTCGCCAGCGGCCTACCAGTGCCCTCTGGCACCCACTGGCCGGAGCGGTCGAAACCGCCGTCGCCGCGCACGCTCGACGCTGGGCCGCGGCCGGGCCGAAACGACAGACATCGACCCGCGAGACAACGACGCGCGGGACAACGACTCTTCAACGCTGGCATGCGGTTCGCAACCTGCTCGACAACGGTGTCGGACGGCTGGACTGCGCCCGCCGGCTCGGCTTGGCGCTCAACACCGTCAAACGCTACGCCCGCACCGCCGAACCGGATCAGTTGCGCCGCCCGCCGCAATACCGCGCCTGCCTGGTCGACCCTTACCGCGACCACCTGCGCCAACGCCGCGAAGCCGAGCCCGGTGTCCCGGTGCTGCACCTGTTCCACGAGATCAAAGCCCTCGGCTACACCGGCGGCATCAATCTGCTGCACAAATACCTCAACCAGCCCCGCGCCGAAGGCGACCGACTCATGCCCTCGCCACGAAGGCTCACCTCCTGGACCCTGAGCAAGCCCACCGATCTGCCCGCCGGGCGGCGCACCCACCTCGACGAACTCCTGGCCGCCTGCCCAGAAATGACCGACCTGGCCAGCCTGATCGGCGAATTCGCCGCGATCATGACCGAACGGCGCGGCAGCGACCTCGACGCATGGATCAGGCAGGTCCGTGAAGCAGGACTCGGACAACTCGAGCCTTTCCTGCGCGGCCCGGAGAAAGACCGCTCCGCTGCCGTCGCCGGCCTCACCCTGCCCTACAGCAACGCGCCAATCGAAGGCGTCAACACCAAAACCACACTGATCAAACGACGGGACTGCTGCAAGATCAGGTGACAGTTTCGGTCACGCCGCCTGACTGGCCGGTGGGGTCGTGATGGTCTCGTATTCGACCGGCGTCAAGCGGTGTGATGTTCGGAAATATCGGCCAGCCACAACCGATTCGGGGCCTCGGCGCTGAAGTTGCGTTGGACCAGATCGTCGTGGACCGGCGGGCCGGGCCTGGCCTTGCCACGGCGCTTCTTGCCGAACACGCTCCACCAGCCCTGCGCCGAGCAGATCCGCCAGGCGGTCCGGCCGGCCATTGGCTCACCGGCGGCGCGGGCCTCGTCGACCAGGAATCGGTAACCGAATTCCGGATCATCGCGGTGGGCGTCGAACAGGGCGTTGGCCCGATACGCCTGCTCGAGGTCGGCGTCGGTGACCGGTTCGGCCATCCACCGGTAATAGGGCTGACGGGCCAGATTCAACACCCGGCACGTCACCGTGACGCGGATTCCGTCCTCGGCCAGCTCGCGGACGAGCGGGTAGATCATTTTCCCGGCAAGTTCGCCTGCGCGAAATACGCGGCGGCCCGCTCGAGGACCTCGTTCTCCTGCTCCAGCAACCGAATTCGCCGCTACGCTTCCCGAAGCTCGGCCGACTCGCTCGTACTGGTGCCCGGTTTGGTTCCCTCGTCGATATCGGTCTGACGCATCCATTTCGACAGCGTCATCGGGTGGATTCCGAAGTCGACGGCGATCTGCTCCAACGTCACCCCGGCATCACGATTGCGAGCCACCCGGACGACATCGTCGCGGAACTCGCAGGGGTAGGGCTTGGGCACAGCAGCATCCTTCCAGCCCGCCCGAAGGCAAGCCAAATCAGATGTCACCTATCTGTGCAGCAGTCCCGACAAATGTATGGCCGGGCCAGCTTCCAGCTACTTCGCCATCGCATCCTGCTGGCCTAGCATCGACTACCGCTGAGTAGGCCCGGGGCGCGGTGGCGGAATTGCTCCCACTCCGTTGAAAAAGTACTCACGCCGCCACGGCGGGCACGACATCCCATCAGCGATCCATCCTCCCGGTCGACCAGCGGGGGCACGATCTTTTTTCAGGAGTCGGTGTCCTGGGGGCAAAAGAGTACTCACCCGCCGGCCGCTACCGGCAGCGAGTCTGCCCGATTAACCGACCCGCTACATCTCATTAGGGGGCGCCGCAACAGGTCCGAACCCCGGTGGACCGCGCCGAGACCGGTTCCAAGCACCGCATCCTGACCTGCGGAAACAGATTCCCGCGCGCAGTGGCGCTGTCTGGCGCCAAGATCAACGACCATCCCCTGCGCGGGCGTGCGGGCCAGCCCCAGGCATCGGATCACCACCGGTGATCGCGGACAAGGGATACGACTACCCCAGCGTGTATTCCCCAACTGCGGCAACGACGTATCACCGGCTACATCGCGCGCCGCGGCACCCGTGACAAGGTCACCGCCGGCCGCTGGATCGTCGAACAATCCTTTGCCCTGCCCCACCAGTACCGGCGACTGGACATCCGATGGGAACGACGCACCGACATCCACCACGGATTCCTCGACCTCGCCGCAGCCCCGATCTGCTGGCGACGACTCACCAACCGAACCCGATTAGCAGCTCCTAGGGGCAATCGCGAACATAGCGGCCCACTTTGCCGGACAGCCCCTCCTCGGAGACACGGCGGCACTTGTCTAACTAATGAGTGTGCCCGTTATCAGGCCAGCGGTCTTGATTCCGAAACCGTCTAGCCCGATTTTGGGTACAGCGCCGAAGATGGCGCGGTTATGACTTCGGTCCGCGTGACCTCTGGAGTTACCGCAGCTCGCTGCATGCGTCGACCGCCCGCCACCCCTATGGCCAGTCACGTCACCACAATTGAACTGTGGGTGGGGTATCGTCTTGTTCAGCCGAGCAGTGTTATGTGAGTGGCTGATGGTGGACTCCGATCTATTCAAGACGCAACGTGATCTTGGCGCTGATGTGGTCACGGAGTTGAGTGCTGTGGGGTTGAAGAATGCCGAGGAGATCGGGCGGGGTGGTTTCGGTGTCGTATACCGCTGCACCCAGCCTGTTCTGGACCGCATGGTGGCGGTGAAGGTCCTTACCTGCCAACTGGCGGAGAATCGGGAGCGTTTCTTCCGGGAGCAGCGGGCGATGGGTCGGCTGTCCGGCCACCCGAACATTATCGGGGTGCTCGAGGTCGGCGAAACCAAGACCGGTCGGCCGTATCTGGTGATGCCGTACCACCCGCAGGGTTCTCTGGACGCGCGAATCCGCGCCGATGGCCCGTTGTCGGTGGAGCAAGTGCTCCACCTGGGGGTGAAGATGGCCGGTGCGTTGGAAACAGCGCACCGGGCGGAGGTTCTGCACCGCGACGTCAAACCGGGGAATATTCTGCTCAGCGATTACGGTGAGCCGGCGTTGACCGATTTCGGTATTGCCCATATGACTGGGGCGTTTCGGACGGCGACCGGTGCGGTTACCGGTTCGCCGGCGTTCACCGCGCCGGAGGTGCTCGGCGGGGATTCACCGAGTCGAGCTTCGGATGTGTACGGGCTGGGTGCCACGTTGTTCTGTGCGCTGACCGGTCATGCGGCGTTTGAGCGCCGCAGCGGTGAGCAGGTGGTGGCGCAGTTTCTGCGTATCACGACCCAGCCGGTTCCGGACCTGCGTGAGCGTGGAGTTCCGCAGGAGGTGAGTGCGGTGATCGAGGCGGCGATGTCGCGTGACCCGCAGGAGCGTCCCACGGCCGCGGTGTTGGGTGAGCAGTTGCAGGGGGTGCAGCGCGCGCACGGATTCGGGGTTGATCAGATGGCGCTGCGGGCCGAACCAGGAGCCGAACAGGCAACGCTCGCAACCATGGATAAGAGCAGTATCCTCGGTCGAGCCGTCGTTGCGGCGGGCGATGGCACGGGGAATCTGCCGCGGGAGCTGACCAGCTTTGTGGATCGACGCAGCGAGGTGTCGGAGGTGAAGACCCTGCTGTCGGGGTCGGGTTTGGTAACCCTGACGGGAATTGGCGGCGTCGGCAAAACCCGGCTCGCGCTACGTGTCGCTGACAAGGTGCGGCGGGATTTCCCGGGTGGTGTGTGGCTGGTCGAGCTGGGTGAGTTGCACGATGCGGCGTCGCTTGTGGATGTTGTGGCCGCCGCCCTCGGCCTGCGCAACCAGGTCGGCAGACCGATGCTCGAGGTGCTCATGGAATTCCTTTCCGCGCGCAGATTGCTGGTGCTGGACAACTGCGAGCAGATAGTGGATGCGACTGCGGAGCTGGCCCAGGCGCTGCTGCGGGCCTGCCCGGAGGTACGGATTCTGACCACCAGTCGGGAGGCGCTGGCTATCGGCGGAGAATCGGTATTTCCGGTACCACCTCTGCGGGTTCCACACCACGCAGACGAACCCGCGCTGCGAGGGGTGGCTCACTACGATGCGCTGACATTGTTCGCCGAACGGGCAGCAACGGCGGTGCCCAGCTTCGCCCTGAACGAGGACAACAAGGTCGACGTGGCCCGGATCTGCGCCCGGTTGGATGGGCTGCCGTTGGCGATCGAACTGGCAGCGGCACGGCTGCGTACCATGTCTGTGCCGGAGATCCTGGCGCGGCTGGATGACCGGTATGGCCTGCTGACCCGCAGCAGTCGAGGTGCGCCGACACGGCAGCAAACACTGGGCTGGTGCATCGGCTGGAGCTTTGATCTGTGCACGCCAGCCGAACAACGGTTGTGGGGGCGGCTGTCGGTCTTCGCCGGTAGTTTTGAGCTCGACGCCGCCGAGGATGTCTGCGGCAGCGACATAATCGAGCCTGAGTTCCTCGATAGGTTGTCCGCGCTGGTCGACAAGTCGATCCTGATCCGCGAGGAAGCCGGGGGCGCAGTCCGATTCCGGTTCCTGGAGACCGTGCAGGAATACGGCATGCAGAAGCTCACCGAGGCAGGCGAGGATGCGGAACTGTGCCGACGCCATCGGGACTGGTACGAGCGGTTGGCGCTCGCGGGGAAGGCGGACTGGGTCAGTCCGCGCCAGCTCGAATGGACCGCCCGAATCACCCGTGAGCTACCGAATCTGCGCAAGGCACTGCAGTTCAGCCGATCGGAGGCCGACGAGGCCGGACTACGGACCACCGCTGCCCTAGATTTCTTTTGGATCTCGACCGGGCGGTTCAGTGAGGGACGACGATGGTGCGACCGCACGCTCGCCGGCACATTCGACGCGCCGGCGGCGGACCGAGCCAAGGTCCTCACCACAAGCAGCAACCTCGCCGCGACCTTGGGTGACCTTCCGGCCGCAATCGAGCGCGCGGCCGAGCTTCGCGCCTTGGCCGAGCAGACACCCGATCCTACGATTGCTGCCCTGCTCGCCGCCACCGACGGGTACACCGCTCTGTGTGTTGGCGATCTCGTTCGCGCGAGCGCCCGATTGAACGATGCCATTGAAACACTCACCACCGGTGGTGAGGTGGTAATCGGGATGAGGACACTTGTCGCGCTCGGCTGGACTTACGTACTGCGGGGGGACATGCCGGGTGCTATCGGCTGCCTCGAGAAGGCACTGACTGTCTCGGATTCTCACGGCGAGACCTACTTCCGCGCGCTGGCACTGCGGCCCATGGCGCTCGCCGTCTGGCGGCAGGGCAAGCGCGAGCGGGCGGCGCAGCTGGTGGAGGAGGCTCTTCGGTTGGCGCAACGGGTGGACAATCCGCTTGTCGCCGCGGTCGGTTTGGAGATACTGGCCTGGATTGTGGCCGAAAAGCGCGACGCCCGGCGCGCGGCGGCGTTGCTGGGCGCCGCCCACGCACTCGGTCACGCAGTCGGCTCCTCCAGCATCGTGTATCCCCAGTTGCTCGCCTACCATCAGCAATGCGAGCGCAGTATCCGCGACATACTCGGCAGGCGAGGATACGATTCCGCCTACCAGGAGGGTGCCGCGATGAGTTTCGACGCGGCAGTCGACTTCGGGCTTGGTGAGCGCCATCGCGCTGCGGCAGCAGCCGAAGGTGTATTGGCGGGTTTGACCAAGCGGGAGCGCGAAGTCGCTGACCTCGTCGCTGAGGGGTTGACCAACAAGGCAATCGCTGCCCGGCTGGCTATCTCGCAACGTACTGCGCAAGGGCATGTAGAGCACATCCTCACCAAACTGGGATTCACCTCACGGGCACAAATCGCAGCCTGGTCCGCAGAGCACTCTCACCACAAGCCAGAATGAGCGCGTCGAGAATTGCCATCACAACCTGTCAATACGGCCGACCAAGGGCGGGCTTAGCTTGGTCTTTAACCTCCGGCTCGGTTGCGTTGGTAGAGGGTTGTGAGTCGTTTGACGGTTTTGCCGACGTCGTAGTGGATGGCGCGGTGACGG
>NZ_JBSGCB010000140.1:0-5857 GCF_053601595.1 Nocardia sp. NPDC004711
ACCCCCCTTGAGCTGCGCCGGCGGCGCTGTACTGGGGTCTGGTCTGGCCGAGACTATATCCGCCTTCGGAGGACATAGTCTCGGCCAGACCAGACCAGAGTCAAAAGATAGGTACGGGGGTGTGTTGGAGGACAAGGGTTTTGGGAGGTCAGGTGGTGAAGGAAGGACCACAAAGGAGAGGACCACAAGGGGGCGCGTCGCGTGCGGATGTTGCGTTGGCATGTGAGTTGCGTTGGGAGAGAACCACAACCGGGAGGGTTGCGAGCGCATGCGGCGGCACGTGCAGGGTTCGTACACGGAAGGACCACAACGAAGGGATCACCTCTTACGCGGGGAGATGGTCGACGTAGAGCACGACCGAGGAATCCCCAGCTGAGAGTTGAGGCGTACGCATCAATCTCCGTTGATCCGTACGCCTCAAGTCAGGGCCGCTTATGCCGGTCAGCGGGATTGATGCGTAGTCATCAATCAGGGCACTCACGGCCGGCACGGTCGGGTCCGTCGCATCCTGTAATGCCGAATTGAGGGCGGTTAAGTCGTACGTGGGCGTTGTCGCTGCCCTACCGTCGGGATCATCCAATTCGTACTTACCTTGAGTCGTTGGCGCGGGTGCGACGCAGCTCGAAGGCGGCGAATGCTTGTCGCCCGTCGATCGACACGTCGGTCATATCGACCGTGGACGGGTTGTCGAACCCGCTCAGATTCAACTCGTCGACCGTAACAACCTTCGAGAAGTAGTCCTCAAGGAAAGAATCGATGACAATTGTTTCCGACCCGATCCTTCGTGAGGTACTGACGAACCGCGCCGCGATATTCTGCTGAGAGATCCCGCTGCCCAGTAGATTTGCTCGAAGCTGTGCCCACATTGCATCGTCCATGACTCGTATGAACGACAGAACCTGCTCCTCGAACGGTACGTCCGGCAGGCTCAGGTCTCGCATGCATGCGTGCACTACACGATCACGGATAACACCGACAGCGACCGACAGCCGATCGTCGGAGGCCGCTTCCACGACGCGGATATGGGTCAGTACCGGTGCCGTCTGAATCAGACCGAACTCGTCGCAGTAGTCGGTGAGGATGTGGCGAGCTTCCTCCTCCGATGCTGCTGTCGCCACTGAGTGAGTGAGAATGCTGAAGACGACCGAACCCCAGCCGTAGTAGTAGTCCATCGGATGCAGGTTGGTCAGGCGCCGTGCGACCCAGCGGGCGGCTTCCGCGCTGGCCGCCGAGGGGGATCCTTCGACGACATCGAGGTTCTTGGACAGTTTCGTCATCAGTCTGCGCCATTGAGGGCCACGCTCAGTGAGGTGTTCGCTGATGATCGAGTCCTCCTCAAGTCCGCCGCGCCAGACAAGATTTCGGAATGTTTCGCGGACGTCCACATCGCTCAGGTCGTCCTCGGGTATCGCAAATTGGAAGTAGCGGGCGAAGTAATCCGGATCACCAATCCGGCAAGCAGCGGTTCGTTCTGTCCACACCGCACCTTGGACGTGAGGCAGGCCTGGGAACATTGCGACCAACATCCGATAGACCGCAACCACGGACTCACCGTTGCTGCCCGGGGCGAGGGTAGTGCCGACTCGGCCGAGCCACTCCTCGGCCTCGCTCGCAGGCCGGCGCTGAGGGTTGAGTAGCATCTGCCGCCACGTCTGGATCCGCTCATAGAGGTCGGGGTAGTTCAACCGGATGTAGGTGAGGACCGCTGCGTCGAACAGATCGATTTCACCCGGGCCAACGGTCGAACACAACACATCGGTCTGAAGGCAAAGCTGTTTGACGCTCCACAGAGTCAAACTGTCCGGGTCAGGCAGCACATCGATCAACTGCTCGATCGCATACCTTGTGGCCGGGGCATCGAGGTCGAGCGCGAGATTCCCAGAAACGGTCGAAATCCCCTCTGTCAGTTCGGCTTCGATATGCACTCGTTGGATCGGGGGGAGAACAAACGGATACTGGACGATCTTCTCCAGGTATCGATGGGCCCGGTCCCGGTTGTCTCGTGCCAATTCCGAAGAGGTCAGTAGGTCCAGCACCGTGGTCTTGTCGTAGGCCAGAAGATAGTGCACGTTCGGGAAGCGCCCGAGTAGCCGGACCGCCTTCATCACAGCCAAGAGCTCGTCGGTGTGCAGTCGATCAAGGTCGTCTACGACGACTAGTACCCGCGTATCGGCGTTCTTGATGGCGGTGGAGATCTTGTCGAATCTGACCTGGAAAGGGTCCTCAGATGTCTTTGCTGTGCCGAGCTGATCGGCCAGCGCGTCTGTACCTGCCTGCCACGCAGCGTCGAGTCCGCCGGGCGCAAACTTATCGACGACCGCGGCGGCTAGAGCTTTACCGACCGCGTTTGCCACAGGTGCTGCCGCCTTCAGCAGACTCCTTGCATCGGTGGCCTTTTCTGGCAGGGCCGATGCGATCGCGGTGTAGAACTCGGTAATGAGAGAGTCGATGTCCGATGAGGCCCATGGCGTGAAATGCGCAACCGACCAATGATTTTCGGTGTCTGCTGAGTCCTTGGTCAGAGCTTCGCCGATCATACTCAGCATCGAGGTCTTGCCGCTTCCCCACGGCCCCGCCAATCCGAACACGACACTGGGCCCCGCGCCGGTTCTGGCGATGCGTTGCGCGATTCGGTTCGCAAGCTGGGCCCGCGCGAGGCGGTCCTGGCTCATCTTTTCGATCGGTGTATCGCTACCGTTCTCACGGCCTGACGACTCGGCGCTCATAAGGCAACGATCGTACTGGTCGACGTGAGACACGTGCGTAATCGTCAGCGGTACAGGCGGTCCGGCGTACATCGCCGCCGATCGCCAGCGTCGCTCTGCCCGCGATTCCCCCGTGACTGCGGCTACTTGCTGCCGCCCTTCACCAACGGATCTGATGCTTGAATTGCACGGCGACACGGTGCCGGACCGTAACGCTTTGCACTAGAGCAGCAGGCTGTGTGACAGCAGTTCGAAACGTCCTGCATTGCCGCTGATCGCGCTGCTTTGGCCGGCCAGCGGGGACGTGGTGGCACGACCGGCCACCAGGTTGCACCCTGCTATGAAGTGGCTCATGAGTAATCAGGTTGAGGAGGTTGCCGTCAGCGACGGCAGTGGAGTAATTGACGTTCGAGGTGTTGGCCATCGTCTGGACCTGCCCGGCGGCTGGAGTAGCCACTGCCTGCTGCGTATTGGCGGCGATGTCACCGATCTCGACACCTCCGCGTACGACGGCAGCGTCGGTAGGCTCGTCGCCCGCGTTCCTTCACGACCACCACGACCGCAGGCACTGGCTGCTCTGCGAGAGTTGACCATTGGTGCCAAGACGAGTCTTCCGCTGTACGTGTCGCTGTGGCCGTTGCTGCAACTGCTGACCCCGGGGCGCTACGAACTCCGTGGACCGGAGCCGCTGTGGCCGGATTATCCGAACGCGGTGAAGAAACACCGGACCAAGGTCTCGCGAGAGGCCGTCATACACGCAGAACCGGATGAGCCCGTCTGGTTCTATCCAGCACCAGAAGACTCGACTTATCTGGTTCCGACCGAGGGCTGGCCGCCGTCCGATGATCTAGCCGTCGCGCACTACCGACGCCTGATCAACGCTGGCCGGCGGCCAGCGGTCATTGCGCTACGAACCATCAGCAGATTTCCCATGAGCGGTTTCGTCATCGACGGTCACCACAAACTGCGCGCGTACCTCGACAACGAAACCATCCCGTCCGTCGTATGGATAACCCGCCTCGATGCACCCGAAATGACTGCTGCAGAGATCCGCGAGAGCTTCCCTGAGCTGGCCAAGAGCAATCCGGACTTCCGCAGGCTCCTACAGGTACTCGATGAGAACGAGAGCGAAACAACTGACTACAGTTAGCAATAGTGAGCTCTCATGCCGCGAGCCGCGCGGTCCGAACCGGCGAGCCCGGGGCCTGGAAGGCCAACCGGGACTGCCGATCTGAGCCACCCGAACGCACCATAATGCCGATGTGCGGAAGTCGGACGAGCAGCGCGAGCAGGGTGTCGAGTCTCAGCTTGCGCGCGGGGAGCTCCAGCTCCTCTGGCCAGGGTGGCATCGACTACCACAGGAATCTCCACAGCGGTGCGGGCATACGCTTTTTGAGTTCATCGAGGCTTTCCCACCCCTTGTAGATGAGGTTGGGGGCGTACAGAAACGATTCCAGCGCAACAGTGAGCGCGTCGTTGTCGTCTTGCGGCGGGTCGGCTACCCGCAACACCAACTCGTACTCGCTCAACGCGAGCAACTCCGCGCCCCAATGCCCAGCCCACCTGCGCAACAATGTTGCGTGGTCCGCACCGTCGAGATCGAAATCGCGTGCGCCGCTCCAATTCAACAGCTGCGGCACCAGCCACGGATTCGGCGCGGGCACGAGCACCAATCGATCGGCCTCCTCGAATTCGTCAACGGCGATCCACGCATCAGCCCAGTCGAATCCGTCGTAGTCGCGATCTTCCTCGGTGAGCACGTAAGCACTCTGAAGTATCGGGTCCTCGGCGTCTCGCGGCCCCTCGTCGTCGCGCGGCCCCTCGACCTGAGCGCGTTCGAGCCATGCTCGTCCATCCTGCACAGCTCCCGCGACGACCTGTTGGGCGCCTGGCGTATTCAGACTCTCCTCGATGAGTCCCAGAAGCACAGGCCATAGTCCTGTGCGCTCGTATACCCCACGCGCCCGCTGCCACAAATCGGTGGCCTGATACCCGGGCTCGACCTCGCACATCCACACCGCGCCACCATCGACCGTCCTGGACGCTCGTGTCAGCGGCAGCAATTCGACCCCGAGCGTGGCGAACAATGCCGTCGGATCTTCGTCTCCGGCCACCACATCAACGGACGCAGCCGCAACCGAGTCCGGCCGAAATTCCTCTGCCCCAAGCGCATTGAACATGGCTCGATCCAAGCACACCACAGCCATCCGCCGCTGATCACACGGATCGCCCCAGCCAGGAACACCGTCCCGAAAGATCCACGGATCAAGGTCATCTCGGATCCACCGACTGGATCACCGAACGCACCCTCATGCCGAATTCAGTGCGGCGGTAGCCCGTTGGTGCCTAGTGCCTAGGCTGACCGCGTGTCGCATATCTTGCATGTGTACTTGGCCGACCTGGACGAACTTGCCGCCGTGATCGGCTCCCGGGATGAACGGCTCTTGAACCGAGTCCTGGCGAAGTTCCCCGACCCCGCCGGTCTGGGACCCGCCCTCGTCCGGGAGATCTTCGAGGGTGGCCCTTTTCTGCACGAAAACTCCGGGCTCTACGTCGAAGCGTTGGAATTGATATGCGAAGAGCTGGGGTCATACCTGGATGATGTTGGTTTCCGGTTCAGTTATGCACCCGAAGACATTATCGAACTGGCTCACGAGGAGTGTGATTCCGGGCCATGGCCCGAACCGGAAGCAGCAGGTTGGGGAGTCTGGGGCAAAGAGGACTCCGCCGAGCGGCTGGCGGAGCTGGAAGCTGCGAACGAAGACGACGAAGACGATGACGGATATACCGAGCATCGATTGATGTGGTTGCAGGCTTCCAAGGAAGCGAACAAGGATTTGATCGGCTTCTGGGGTGCGTCCGGCGAGTTGCTGTGGGGCCTGGGGCATCCTGCTGAGCCTGATCCTGTCAAGCGGTCCAGAATCCGAATGCTGTGGGAAGGTTCAGAGTTTCGGTGGGCGTTGTCGAGATTCTGGACTCGCCTCTGGTGGTGAGTCCCAGTCAGCGCGGTGCGGCAGAAGGTCAACTGGCTGTGACGACCCGAGGTCGGCCGAATGCCCGCTCATGGCTCCCCTTTATGTCAAGACCGGGATGTGGGTGTGGGGTTAGCCTGGTTGGTGGGTCCGGGATGTGGCTTGTCCGAAGGATCGGGT
>NZ_JBSGCB010000141.1:0-5431 GCF_053601595.1 Nocardia sp. NPDC004711
GCGGTGAAAGCCGCACACCGGGTTCGGGCTGGGGGTCGCTGGAAAAGGAGCCGTCCCAACGGAAACCTCGCCAGCGGCCTACCAGTGCCCTCTGGAACGGGCTCGGGCGCGTGGTGGAGAAAGCTGTCGTCGCCCACAGCGTCTGCTGGGCCGGGCGCGGTCCCAAGCGGCCCCAGCTCACGCGCGAGCAGTCCACCATCGAGCGCTGGCATGCCATTCATGATCTGCTCGACCAGGGTGTCGGCCTGCTGGACTGCTCACGCCGACTGGGCTTGGCGCTCAACACCATCAAGCGATATGCCCGAGTGCCCGAGCCGGACCGGATGCGTCGCCCACCCCAGTATCGAGCCTGCCTGGTCGACCCCTACCGTGATCACCTGCGTGCTCGTCGTGCCGCCGATCCCGGGGCACCGGTTGTGCACCTGTTCGAGGAGCTGAAAGCACTCGGCTACACCGGCAGCCTGAACCTGCTCTACAAATACATCAACCAGGGCCGTCACATCAGCGACCGGATCGGGCCCTCGCCCAAACGACTCACCAGCTCGATCATGACCCGCCCGGCCGAGCTGCCCGCCGAGCGCCGCACCCATCTCGACGAGCTACTCGCCACCTGCCCCGAAATGACCGCTCTCGCCGGGCTCGTGCACGAGTTCGCCCACATCATGAGCAACCGCCGCGGCAGCGAGCTCGGCTGCTGGATGAAACAGGTCCGCGAGGCCGGACTGCCCGAACTCGAACCCTTCTTGACCGGTCTCGATCAGGACCATGACGCCGCCGTCGCCGGCCTCACCCTCCCCTACAGCAGCGGCCCGATCGAGGGCGTGAACACGATAAAAACCAAGCTGATCAAGCGGCAGATGTATGGCAGGGCCGGCTTCCAGCTACTCCGCCACCGAATCCTGTTGGCATAGTTCGTTATCCGCCACCACCGAAAGAGGGACAGAGCCGTTATCTGGACAGACCCGAAGCGTCGCCCAAACACGTCGTGCGTCAACCAGGTACACGATATCGGCCTTGTGGCCGAGGAATTCTAATTCGTAGCCGTCGTCGCAGTGCTGCCGTGGCGACGGATCTGCTCCCGGGTGATGTCGGATCGGGTGGCACGCAGCCCCGACGAAGCTGGGACGTTGCCAGTATTGCCAGACGGTCCGGCGAGCAGGAAGGAAAGGAGTACGCGAAGAACCGGCGTTCACGTCTCTCAAACGTAGATCGGCTCGAAACCTGGCGAATATGGGCCGAGCGCGGCGCACGCCCAACCAGGTTCGCGGTTGGGGAACTCCTGGGTCGGCTTCGACGCCCGGCCGGGAGACCACGGTGAAATGCTGCGGGGAGTCGTGGTATGCCGCAGGGACAGAGCCGGGCTCCTCCGTCGAGCGAGATGCAGTGAACACGGGAGCCATTCTGACTCAGCCATTTCCGGGCATCCAGCCCAGAGTGGCTGCTGCGCGGTCCCCGATCAACGACTGGAAACGGAGCGAGAGTTGTTGGCGCCGTTGCCGTCTCTGCGAATGGAGATCGGTGCAGCGACCATGAACCGCAAGGTCGACCGGCTCTCCTGCATCCGCTATGTGTCGGCCCGCTATTCGGTGCCGACCCGCCTGATCGCCGAGGTCGTGCAGATCGTGGTCGATCACGGCGCGCTGGTAGTGCTCGAGTCCGCGACCGGGGTGATCGTCGCCGAGCATGAACTCATCGCGCCTGGCGAGGCATCGATTCTCGATACCCACTACGACGGCCCCCGGCCCGCGCCCAATCGTGGTCCGCGTCCGAAAACCACTGTCGAGCATCAGTTCTGCGCTCTCGGCGAAGACGCCGAAGCGTTTCTGGTCGGAGCGGCGGCCCACGGCAACAGCCGCCTGGCGGGCGAGCTGGAGATCCTGCTCGCCCTCGCCGCCGCTCACGGCGAACCGGCTTTGATCGCCGCCCTGCGACGGGCAGTGGCATTCAAACGGTTCCGCGCCGCCGACGTCCGCTCGATCCTGGCCGCCGGCACCGGAACTCCGCAGCCCCGCCCAGCCGGAGACGCGCTGGTGCTGGATCTGCCCACCGCGCCGACTCGGTCGCTCGACGCCTACAAAATTACCCGCGACGGGAGCGGCGCATGACAACCACTCGATCGAAAACAGCTGCACCCAAACAAATCCCGGAACTGGCGGCCGATCTCGACGCCGGGCTGCGCCGGCTGAAACTGGCTGCCATCCGCCGCACCGCACCCGAAGTCCTCGCCACCGCTAAAACCCAGCGCTGGACCCCGGAAGAGGTGCTGCGCACCCTGCTCGACAAAGAGACCTTCGCGGTGAGCGTCCCTTCCCCTGTCGCATCGGCTCGCCGCTTCTGGAGGTAGGAGTAGACGGTTTCGCGGGAGACGCCGAATTCCTTGGCAAGCGCCGCTTTCGACTCACCCGCCGCTGCGCGCTCGCACAGCTGCGCGGCCTGCTCGTCGGTCCCCGATGGACAAACTGGATCGGTGACCGGCTCCGCTCTCAGAAAGCTCCACCACCTGCGTCGATGAGTTGGCCGGTCAGCCAGCCCGCGTCCTGGGAAGCCAGGAAGGCCACGATGCCGGCGATGTCGTCCGGTTCCCCGATCCGCCCCAACGGAATCGTCTGCGCGGTCTGCCGCAACGCTTCCGGGGTCACGGTGGCGGTGAGCGCCGTGGTGCTGGTCGGACCGGGCCGTACCGCGTTCACCGTCACCGAACGATGCCCCACCTCGCGAGCCAGCACCCGCACCAGAGCCTCACTCGCCGCCTTGCTCGCCGCATACACTCCCGATCCGGGGCGATGGGTGACAGTGACGCCGCTGGAAACCACCACGATCCGGCCGCCGTCGCGGACCCGTGTCGCTGCTGCGCGCAGCAGTTGGAACGTGGCGCGAGTGTTGGTGGCGAACATCGAGTCGAAGTCCTCGTCGGTCGTCGCCGCGATCGGCGCGAACCGCGCGATTCCCGCATTGGCGATCACCACGTCGAGTGTCCCGGCGGCGCGTTCGGCGTGATCCAACAGGGTTCGCAGCTGTTCGGGATCGGCGACGTCTCCCGCGATGGCAACCGCCCGCCCGCCCCGCTGGACGACCCGTTCCACCGTGTCCGCTGCAGCGGCTGCATCGGCGCGATAGTTGACCACCACCATCGTGTCCGGCGCAGCCAACCGAATCGCGATGGCCCGGCCGATGCCCCGAGAACCACCCGTAACCAGTACCGTGCGCATGCATATCTCCAATGGTCGACTATATAGTCTGTCGATATAGTGGACTAATATGGTCGATGGTGTCAACAGTCGGGTTGGTAAACTTCACGGCATGGAACTGGCCGAGTCGCTCGCGTCGATGGCCCGAGCAGTCGCCGCGCTTCGCACCGCGGTCGCCCGCCGCTTCGGGCTGACCGTGCAGCAGGCCGAGCTGCTGTGCCAGGTCGACCACGACAGTCCCTCGTTCGGGGAGTTGGCGAATCGGCTGGGATGCGACAAGACCAACGTCACCGGCATGGTCGACCGACTCGTGCAACGCGGCCTGCTCATCCGGAAACCAGACCCGGCCGATCGTCGGGTCACCAGGGCCGTGCTCACCGAGGACGGAATCGAGCTCGGGGCCAAAATCAGAGCTACGTTCTCAGCCGAAATCGAACGTCGTTGCCCGAACCTCTCCCCGGCCGACCGCGCCCACCTGGCCCGACTGGCCCATGGCATCGCCGCCACCCTCGCAGACAGCGAGGCACCCTGACACTCGTATCGGCCGACCTCCATCACACGTCAGTCGAATACGACGCCATCCCTACCGACCCGACGCTCTTCGTACAAACGACATCAGTCATCCGACAGCCCCCGATGTCGAAGGGTGTGCGGCGTGGATTCAGCGCTGTTTCGGGATGTTGCATGATCCAGCGGGGGCGACCCAACAGTGACTAGGCGGTCGGGCAGGGTCGAGCAGGAGGACTGCTGCAGTGACGTTATCGGCTGCTGCGTTCGTCATGTGTCACTGCTGTCGGTTGTCGCGTTGAGGTGTCGGTGGAGGATCGAGTCGAGGAGGTCGGGCGTTAACCTAATGCTGCGTTCCTTAAAGGTGAGAGATAAAACGGCGGCGCAGGATTCTCGGTTTCGGTGCGGGACGTCCCCAGATCCATGGTCGGGCGCGGGCGTTGAGTGCGGCGGTGGCTTGGCGGGTGGCGTGGTCGATCTCGGTTGCGTCGGCGAAAGTCTGGCCGGCGAGGGCTTCTCGCCGGAAGATCCGCCACCACGGCTCTTGCAGGTTGAGCCAGCACGCCCCGACGGGGATGAACGCGTGTTTGATCCGTGGATGGTCTTCGAGCCATTCGCGGGTGGATTTGCTGTTGTGGCTGGAGAGGTTGTCGGTGATCACGTAGATATCGCCGACGGGGTTGGCTTGTTCGACCAGTTCCAGGAAACGCTGAGAGTTGATGCTGTTGCGGGTGGAAGCGGTGAGCGTGACGGCGTGGCCGTCGCGGACGCGGATCGAGCCGTACACCCAGACCCTGTCCGGGCCGCGCGAATATTCCAGGGGTGCCTTGATCCGGTGACCGTCGACCGACCACCCCGGGGCGGGGCAGAAGGTACGAGGCGACACCGGGCCCAGCTCGTCGGCGCAGACTACCGTGGCACCTTCGGGTGGCTGCGTGTAGAGACCGACGATGTGGGTTCTTTTGGGACGAAGTAGGGATCCTTGCTCGTCGTCCACGACCGTGGCCGACGCCATCGAACACCCTCTGCGACAAGGATTCTGCGAACCTGACTAGGTCCTACGACGATGCCTTCGGCGCGCAGGACATCGGTCAGGGAATCCAGTGTCCAGCACGAGGCTGCCGCGTCTTTCTCGGCGTGCAGCCCACCGTCGGTTTGCCGCATCAGACGCCCTGGCGGCGTTGTGGCGACCAAGGCCACGATGCGGCTGCGCTCGGCTTCGGTCAGCCGCGGCTTGCGCCCTGACCCTGCCCGGTCTCCCAGCCCTTCCAGTCCGTGAGTGTTGAACCGGTGCAGTCGTTCTCGCACCGTCTGTGGATGACAGCCCAGCTCGCCCGCGATCTGCGCGGTCGACTTACCATCCCAACTCGCCGTGATCATCCGCGCCCGCCGGCTCCAATCCCCAGGCGCATGCCGAGCTGCGGCCAGCTTTCGAATCTTGCGCTCTTCCAACACATTCCGTGCCTCTCGCGCAACCAATACCTTCGGCAGAACCCACCTCGACCACGCCCGAACCACCAAGACCAGCAACAAGTTACACGATCATTGAGGAACGCAGCACTAGTAGGACTTTGTTAGGTCCGGCGTGTTGTGCTCGAGTGTCGCCGCGATTCTCGAGACGATGCCGGGCGTGGATCATGGTGAGCTGGCTCGGGTCGATGCGTTGCTGGACGCGTTTGTCGGTGAGGTGTTTTCGTCGCTGTCGCGCAAGGACCGCGTCGCCACTGCCGGGGTGT
>NZ_JBSGCB010000142.1:0-5317 GCF_053601595.1 Nocardia sp. NPDC004711
GGTGCCGCATGCTTGCGTTCCGGAGCGCAACTGCATGCGGTTTCCGGGAATTGATTCTCGGGAATGCGGGCCTCCCACAGGAGAATTCGCTGCGGAAGGTTGCGGTGACGGAGAAAAGGATCGGAAGCCGAATTCCAGCGGAAACCTCAACTATCCGTGCGCGACGATGTCGGTGCAGGGGCTGAGGAAGGCGTAATGCCACATCCCCGCGGGGCACGGGTCGAGGAGATTGCTTGACCCGGCCCCCAACCCCAACCCGGTAGCCGACGACCCGGTCGCGGGCTGGGTTGTGGACGCGATCGGTGCAGCGGGCTCGAGGGTGATCGATGTGGCGACCGCTGCGCCCTTGGCTGCGGCCAGTCCGGTGAAAAGCACAGCGGCGGCGACTGATCCGCGAATCATCGTTCGAGTGTCGAACTTGGACAACGTAATTCCCCCAACTGGGTAGGCGTAGAGGTCCCCGAGGCTACCGACTGTGAAGCATTCGCATTTCAAATCATGTGCCCCTATTTTTCGGGGCACTGTTCCGGCTGAAGGTCCCCCGAAACCTGAACGACCAGCGCACGGACTTGCGCACCGCATCCGCCAGCCAGGTCGCGTCGGGTGAACGCACTCTTCTGCCGCATCACGCGCGGTTCGAACCGGCCAGAGCAGGCGCGGCCGACGGCGAGATCGACGGCGGCCCACAGACATCCGCTCATGCCGATGTGCGGATGTCGAAATGCCGGGCAGTTGTTCAGCGCCATTCGGCTTTCGGGATGACCGGACCGATCGGTGGACAACCAGCCGGATTCCACATACGGTACAGAACGTGTCGTTTCGTAATAGTCACACCACGGATCCGGTACCTGAAGTGCGTGCAGGAAGGCCCCGTGATGCGGCGCGTGAGGTCGAGATCCTCGCGTGTGTGCTGGAGCTGGTGGGTGAGGTCGGTTATGACGCGTTGACGTTCGAGGCGGTCGCGCGTCGTGCTCGGGCGTCGAAGGCGACGCTGTACCGGCGCTGGGAGACCAAGCGGGACATGGTGGTTGCCGCGGTCAAGGCCGGTCCCGCAGCCGACACTTCCGCGGACCCGGTCGATACCGGTTCCCTGCGCGGAGACCTGATTGCCTTGTGCGAACGGCTCGCCACCACGATGGATGCTGCCGACCCGACGATGAGCTTGATGCTGCTGCATGCGGGTCTGGAGGATCCCGACCTGTGTCGCCACATCGAGGAAGCGAGCGGGCCGACCGGCGCCAAGTTGCCAGCCTCGGTGATATCGGCTGCCATCACCCGGGGCGAGCTACCAGCCGGTGCCCAACCATTCCCTTTCGAGGAAATCACCGGGTCAGTGCTGCTTCTACGCAGGCTGAACGGGCTTCCCGCCGGAGCCGAGTATCTGGCACATCTGGTCGACACGATTCTTGTCCCGGCTCTGCGAGCAAGCGCGAGTGCAGAACCTCCGCTACCCGCCATTTTCTCCTGACGACACGTCCAACCGATCGACGAAAGGTGCGCGCCCATGTCGGGCACGACAATCAACGACTTCGAATACCGCCATGTCCTGGGGGCGGACAGCGTCCATCTGAATGTCGCCGTCGGCGGTGACGGCCACCCCATCGTCCTGTTGCACGGCTTTCCGCAGACTCACCTCATGTGGCGGCATGTTGCCCGTGAACTGGCAGACCGCCACCGGGTGATCGTGCCTGATCTGCGTGGCTACGGTGCGAGCGACAAACCCGAAGAGGCGACGCCGGACACCTATTCGAAGCGGACCATGGCGCTCGACATCGTCAGTGTCGTGCGCGAACTCGGCTACGAACAGTTCAGCCTCATCGGCCATGACCGCGGAGCACTGGTCGGGGTCCGAGCAGCGCTCGACCACCCGGACACGATCACCCATTTGGGGATTCTGGATGTGCTGCCGACCATGGATACCTGGGACGTGCTGCAGGGTGTCGATGCCGCCGTCGCTTGGCACCTATATCTGATGGCACAACCAAAGGGCTTGCCCGAGCGGATGATCGAAGCCGTCGCCGAAGACTTCTTCAGCTCGTTCCTCGACGCCTGGGACCCCAGCGGAACCACCTTCCCACCCGAGGTCCGCCGACACTACATCGACAGCTCCACGCGTGCTGTGCCATCCATCGTCGCCGACTACCGGGCCACCGCCGGAATCGACTTGGCGATGGACCGAGCCGACCGCAAGGCAGGCGCCCAGTTGGCCATGCCTGTTGCAGTGATCTCCCAGGACTGGGGGGCACGTCTCGGATTCGACGCAGCCGCTCTCTGGCGGCAATGGGCTCCGACCGCCACCTACCAGCCGATCGACGCCGGCCACTTCATGGCCGAGGAAAAGCCAACGGACGTAACCGCCTTCATCCTGGACCTGGTACAACGCACACCCGCATGAACCGACAAGCCCGGAGGAAGTTTCCAACTCGTCGAGTGGGCCCACCCAGCATCGATAGCTGCTGGGTGGCGAACCGGCAACGTCCTGTAATGCCGCATACCGGGCTGACCGGACCGGCCAGCGCGGCACCTCGGAAGATCAACGGACCCTGGGTCTTCGACGTCTGCGGGAACGCACGCTACTGCCTATGTGTGTGCAATCGATGGTCAGTCGGCGTGCGCGAAGTGTCGGTGCTCCGTGCCACCATCCGTATATGTCACTGGAGTTCTTCAATGGGTTGTCCGGGACGCTGGCGATCGAGCTGACGGAACCGACCGAGAATGTCGCGGCGAACCTGTCTAATCAGCGCGCGACAGCAACCGCGGCGATCAGGGGAGTCTCGTTCACGCTGAATGTGTTCGAAAATGGGGAGGCTCGTGACTTGACCGTCAACGAGTTCGACCGCGTTGTCCTGAAATTGCCCATGCTGAACTTGCGTGGGTTCGGTGATCCCGTTGAACACCGAGCGCCCAACGGTAAGTGGTTCACGGTGCGTGACCTTGCCGCCGCCATCGCCGAGACGGAAACGAGCACTCGCCAGCAGTCGCAGTGGTTCGGCGGCGTCGACGTGCATCACACCTTCTTCGAAGGCATCTACAAGAGGGACGATGGAGTTTGGGAGATCTACTGGGGGTCGTGAAAATCCTGTATTGCCGCATACCGCGCTGACCGAACCGGCCAGCGCGGGGTGCCGGAAGATCAACGGGCAGAGCGTCTCACGGCCGTCGGCAGTGCGCGCTCATGCCGAGTTGAGAATGTCCAAAGGGCTGTAAGTGTGGGCGGCGAGCGCTGCGACCCGCACGACCTGCCTTCGCTGCGCCGCCCGTGACATGGGGCGAACACAATTGGCGAGGCTAGTGGCCAACGCTGCGCGTATCTGAATTGCCGCCGATCCTGCTTGTACCCGCGATGTCCTCCGAACAGGTTGGGGCTCCGCGACTTCGGAGTCCCTACCGGACCTGCACGATTTCTCCACACTTGGTCACCGGATCGGGCACAACTGGTCGATATAGTGGCCGCGTGTCTGCTCGTGGTGCATCGTGGAATCGCTTGAACTGTCTCGCGTACGTATTGCAGGTCATTGCCGTCGGCGCGCTGGCTGTAGCGTGGCTGGCGATCGGGCTCGGACTGTTCTCGAGGTCGGGAGCAGATCTCGAAGCGGGTGACCGCTTCGCCGCCAACCCCACGGTCTATTGGCCGTTCCTGTTTGTGATCAGCCCGCTGCTGGTCGTCACTGGCCTTTTCGGGCTGTTGCCATACCGGTTCGCGCCTGGCGGCACCATCGCGGGTGGAATGGTTGCCAGTTTTTTCGCTCAGTGGGTGGGAACCGAGCTGTACTTGTCCGACCTCAAGCCGGAGCTACCCGGACGCCTCGACACGAGCGTCGCCGCGGCGTGTTTCGCAGTTGCCGTAGCGTTCACGGCAGCGATCGTGCACCTGTACAGCACCCGATCCGGTCGGACGCGTGTCGCCTCGATGCGAGGCGGAGCAGGGCTGGCAGTTGCAATTCTCGTCAGTGCCTGGGTCACGATTCCGCCGCTGATCGCGGGCAGTGGCACCCCGTCCGGTGTCCTGGCTGGGTTCGTCACCGACCCCCACTGCGGCAGGAAAGTGTCGGACTGGACGGACGAGGGACAGGCGGCCGTCTATACGGGCGACGTGACACAGTGGTATCCGGTGAAGGCTGCGCCGGACAACGTGTTCGGGGTCCTGGTCACTCTGCGTAACGGCATGGGCAGCGTCGAAACCACCCCGCCGACCGCGATTTCGTTCCGAGACGAGCTGCCATTTCGGTCGGGTCCGCCGGCAACCGAATTGCTGCTGCATCAGTCTGGTACCGGCAACGGGTTCGCGTTTACTCGTCTGCGCGATCCGAAGTGTGAGGCCGGCAGTAACCGGGTGGTTTCGGCGACCTATCACTACGAGGAATACGGCGGAACGAACGACTCTCGGCTTCGGGGCAAGGTATCTCGTAGCGAGTAACACGCTGACAGGTGTGTTGACAGCCGTCGCTGATCCGGATGTCCGCATATACCGCATGCCGCGCTGACCGAACCGGCCAGCGCAGGGCGCCGCCGGCCGGAACCTGGTGCGGTGCAGAACATCCGCTATTGCCGAGTTGCGTGAAGCCACGCGGCTCGGACTTCAGTCAGTTTTGTTGAGGGGACGCGGCAGACAGACATCTTTCACAAATGTGCGCGGTCAGTTCACGGTGAAGTTCCAGATGCCAGCGCAAGCACCTTCGCGGAAATTGCCGTCGAACGCCCAACTACCGACTGCGCCGTTGATGCTCCAGGTGCCGTCGGGTGACAGCAGGTAGTTCCCCGCATAGTCCAGGAGGGTCATAACAGTGCGTGCGTGGATGTCGTAGCCCAGACCGGGCGCGTTTCCGATTGGCGTGGTTATCACCACGACGTGAATGTCGTTGTAGCTGTCGTTCGCAATGGTCAAGCACGCACCTCGACCAGCCGGGTCGGCCGCGGCTTCCGGAGCGGCTACCGACAGCGTCGCGAACAAAGCCGCGAACGCGAGTCCGACACGAGTGACGATGGTTTTCGTCATGATATTCCCTCTCGAGAGCTCCCCCCAGAGGAGCGCTGAAGTCTCTGAGTCGTAATGTCTTTCGACTCCTGCAACGCTATCCGTGTAGCTTTCGAGATCCTGAACGGAAGCTTGGAGTCATCAGCCAGCTGTCGCCAGGCTTGCGATCACGGATTTCTCGGACTGCCTGCACCTTCACACCCAGGCCGCCGCCCGTCCCAGCCTCTCGGCCCCTGCCATTTCGAAAGGGTAAGTCCCTTGGAGTGGTGGGATTTCGGAATCGGACAGGTCCGGTATGAGGCGTGTTGATGTCCTGAAATGAGCAGGTCATCGCGTAGTGGT
>NZ_JBSGCB010000143.1:0-4975 GCF_053601595.1 Nocardia sp. NPDC004711
CTCGACAGTCGGGCGGTGGTGTTGCAGGTCCGTGTCCGCCGCCTGGTGTGCCTGACATCGAACTGCTGCAAGACATTTCGAGAACAGGTTCCCGGCGTCCTGGATCGCTATCAGCGTCGCACCACGCGGATGACCCATCAGGTGCGGTCGGTGGTGCGTGAGGGGACCCAGCCGGGTCCAGGTTGCCCGTCGCTCTGGATCGTGTCCGAAAGAGAGGTCTAGCAGGCAGGATCGAGTGTTCGCCATGGTGCAGACTCGAACTGCCTGACCACTGCGCGCGGCTGCGCGATGACGCTGGCGCGTTCACGTAGCCACTGGTGGCATTGTCCGGGCTCGAGGTCGGCAGGCATGAAGGATGAACAGTCGGTTACGCAACTGTGGAGTCACATTGGCCAGATAGATGTCGGTGAGTGCGGTTCGCAGGTTCGACCAGATTTCGTTCTGCCGATTGCGATATCGGGTCCCGTCCCCCCGGACCACAGCCGCTGTCAAAGGGTATGTGCGAGGCGATCCAAGCTTTGGCCCCAGCCGTAGGCCGCGCTGTCGTCCGGGGACAACGGGCCGGGAGCCCGCAGGTGGAAGTTCATAGCGGTCTTGCCGTCTCCGGCATCGGCGAAGGTGACCGTGATGACGGAATCTCGCTCGGGGCCGCCATCGCCCGTGGGGTCACCCCAGGTGAACACCAACCGTTCGGGTTCGACGATCTCGCGGAATGTTCCGACGCTGCG
Source organism: Nocardia sp. NPDC004711 (assembly GCF_053601595.1). Taxonomy (NCBI): domain Bacteria; kingdom Bacillati; phylum Actinomycetota; class Actinomycetes; order Mycobacteriales; family Nocardiaceae; genus Nocardia; species Nocardia sp. NPDC004711. Next base: position 729 of record NZ_JBSGCB010000143.1, read on the forward strand.
GTATTCGGTGCCGTCGGTGTCGGAGACCATGATCGATTCGTAGCGGCCGCCGGGGACTGGTTCGGCGACGATGCTGTCGCGGCGGGTGGTGAAGCCGTGGGGGCCGGCCCATTCGGCGATCTGGTCGGGTTCGATCCAGGCCCGGAAGACCAGGTCCCGGGGCGCGTCGAAGACACGGACAAGGGTGAATTCGCGGTTGCTCATGAGGCGTTGGTTCTCTCGGATTCTCGCGAGGGGTTCAGGCGGGCTGCTGCTGACCGGTCATCCAGTCGGGTGCGCCGCTGGGGAAGCGGGTACGAAAGTCCATCACCGCAGCCCAGGTGGGTCGCACGGCAATGCGCTCCATACGGGGCGCCATCCCGGCCACAAACTGCAGATACTCCTCCACCGCGGGGTCGCCGCCCTTGCGCATGGCCGCCGCGTATTCAGGTGGAAGGCCGTCGGATTCGGTGATCTCGGCACGGCCACGCAGCAGCAGCACCTGCGGCGGAGCGTCGTTGGTGTCGATGGTGAGGGCGACATCTGGCCGAGCGCGCAACGCACGGTTCTTGTGCGAGGGCGCGAATCCGGTCATCACCACCTCCTCGCCGTTCCACCAGAAGTTGATCGGGACAACGCGTGGGGTGCCGTCGGCGGCGGTGAAGGCCAGCCGGGCAGGCAGATTCGCCACCAGCAGTTCGCGCGCGATAGTGGTATCCAGCAGCCGCAGGTCCCCCTGTGGCAGGTCCAGGTGTTCGGTCACGGTAGCTCCTTATGTTGAATGCGTTGCAGATGTTCGTCGAGGCGATCGAGGCGATCGCCCCAGAAGTTTCGGTAGCGCTCCAGCCAGTCGGTCGCCGCTGCTAGCGGGGCGGGCTCGAGTCGACAAGGACGCCACTGCGCGTCGCGGCTTCGGGTGATCAGCCCGGCGCGCTCGAGCACCTTCAGGTGTTTGGAGACAGCGGGCAAGCTCATCGCGAACGGTTCGGCCAGCTCGCCGACTGTCGCCTCCCCCTCCGCGAGCCGGGCGAGTATCGCCCGCCGAGTCGCATCGGACAGAGCGGCGAAGACAGAGTCGAGTTGATCCTCGGACATGACGTTTATTACACCATTCGGTTAATTAACCAAGTGGTTAAATGATGCGCTGCCCGAGGCGGGTTGTCAATACCTGCAATCAAGCGGCCGCGGCGCGGGCGCCGCTACCCGTGAACGCATGGAGGGATCACTCGTTCACAGCTTCCCGATCGTGCGGTCTCGCCCCACGTTCACTACCGCGACGCTGGGGCGAGACCCTCGTCCATCCGACCTCGTCCGTCCGATGTGGCAGGCCCCGGCAATCGGCTCGGATGTAGCCTGCCGTTGACCTTGAACGCCTACGCTGGCGCACGTCGGCCCCCCGGTGGTGGCGCAGACCCCTCGGCATTGCCCTGGGCCTTCGCGGCATTCCCCGCGCGCGGTCGACCTCGGCGTACACCGCCGCCGCGAGTTGCGAATCCAGCCCGCCCCGGTGAGACCGGGCGTCGAGCCAGGGATTCGGAGGTGCGCCATGACAGCAACCCCACACGAACCACGCGGTGACAAGCCCGCTCGCCGGCCGGGAAAGCCGCATACGACCACACCCGCCATCACCCGCGGTTCCGATGACGATGTGCCGGTGGTGCGCTGGCCGGAGCCGAGTCGGCTCGAATCGTGGTGGGACGCCGTCATGCACCCCGCCGCCGAGCCACCCGCACCCACATGACCAGAACCGGCTCGATCGGCAGACGGTAGTTCCCGGCACGGACAGTACGACGAATTCCACCGGGGATACGGGATTCCGGAGCATCACGATGATGCGACCGCTCGGTATCTTTCGCGGGTAGGTTCGGGGTCTGGTGCGCCCTCCGGCGCCGATGCTCGCCACGCCCGGGCCCGCTCCCGCCGACGGCGACACCTGCTACGCCTACGAATGGAAGTACGACGGAATCCGCTGCCTGGCATGGATTTCCGACGGCGTGTGTCACATGACCAGCCGCAACGGCAACTCCCTCAACGCGGCCTTCCCCGAGATCTCCCATGCCCTTGCTCGTCTGCCGGGCGGAACTGCTGCACCCCTTGTCACCGGCGGCGACACGCGTACCCCCCCGACCGGTGACCGGCACCCCGCGCGGGCGCGCCCCGGGCGCACCCGGGCAGGCACGCATCCGACGGGCTGAGGCGGCCTGGACGCACCCACTCATCCAGGCCACATCCCCGACCTCTGACCGTGTGGGACGAACCACATGTTTGGTGGCTCGAGATGTGTTGAGGCACAGACTATTTACGGGTGTGCGATATCGGCCGCAGTGTGGCGGGGACCTCTTCCGCGCGGGGGGAGCATTTCATGTCGATGACCCTGTTGGTGACAATCGCGATCCTGTTGCCCGTGGTGGCGGTGGCCGCCGCCTACGCGACGATCGCGGCGACCTACTGGTGGGAAAGCCGCCACCGGGCAACACCACTGAGCGTGCCCACGTCGGTGAACTACATCCGGATCGAGGACGTGCCGGCGCGGCTGCGGATCCACTGGCCCTGACGCTCGGATGCTCCGCCATGACATGGTGTTACCGATTGATCCCACTGCACATCTGAGGGGGCTTTGCCGTGTCGAATGTTCCTGCCGACCTCAGGTACACCGACGAGCACGAGTGGGTGCGCACCGAAGCAGACGGCACGCTGACGATCGGCCTCACCGACCCCGCCCAGAACACCCTCGGGGACATCGTGTTCCTTCAGCTGCCCCCGGTCGGCAAGCAGGTCACTGCCGGTGAGGCCGTCGGCGCCCTGGAATCGGTCAAGGTCTCCTACGAGATCTGCAGCCCGGTGACCGGTGAGGTCATCGCGATGAACGCCGACGCCGTCGACACTCCCGGGGAAGTGAACGCCGACGCGTATCGCACATGGCTGTACAAGATCAAGCTGGCGGCGGGCGCCACTACCTACCGCCTGCTCACCGCCGCCGAATACGCGAGAAAGGTCGGCTGACCATCGTTTTCCGAACGCAGACGAGATCTGTCCGGTCGTTGGCGTGGGAGGAATGTCAGCGGACAGGGGTCATCTCGTTCCGGGCGGCCTCATTGAAGCGGGCGAGTGGGCTCCGCAAATGAGCCCAAGCTTGCCGTCCGGCCGACCACCCATCCCAGTACGCGGCATGCAGTGCTCTGGCCAATTCCTGGAGTGGATCAACCAGCTGGGGGTGCGATCAAGGCAAGTTTGTTGTGATGCAACCACATTCGATGGCTTACCTCATCCGACCGGGCCACATTGCCGCTGTCCATGATCCGTTCCATCTCCTGGTACGACTCGAGAATCGCTTCGATGCCGGCACGTACGTCAGCGCGCCGTTCGTCCGACTGCTCGTGTCGAACCTCCTCCCGTCAGGTCCGGTACGCCGAGCATGAATCGCTCCATGCCCTCGGCGCCGAGCGGCGCTTGCCGCAGAAGTCACTGAAGGTATGCATCTCCGTTTCGCATTCGCCCTACGAAGTTGTGATCGTGGGGCTAAATTGGTCACACGTCCAGGAGATCGCTGGACGGATCATCGCTTGTACTCGAAATCGACTGTCCTGCACGGTTGTCGAGCAGTAGGCGTTTCGATGTGAATCACACGAGAGCAGCTTTTCCATGCGATACACCATTCTGATCACCGCTTTCCTCGCCCTCGCCCTCGCTGTCGGGGCCGGACCCGCCACCGCCGAACCGCTCACGGTGGAGGATCCCAGCGCGACACCGGTCGATGCGACGACCGATGTGGCGCTGCCGCCCGGCCAGGCCTGTCTGCAGAGTTTCCTCAGCGGCTGGGCCAAATCGGCTGCGACCGGGTCGGTTACCGGGTCCGCGACCGGGTTCCTCGGGGGATCCTCCGGTGGACCGCAGGCCGGATCCGCCGCCGGGTTGGCGGCCGGGATTCTCAGTGCTCTGACCAGCGGGTCCGGCGGCGGACTCGCCGCCTGTGGTCTCGACGAACTGAACAACGATGCGCCCGACGGCTTTTCCGGCTCGACCACCGGTCCAGGTCGCGGATATCTGACCGGGTCGGCCAGCGGCTTCGCGTCCGGCTCCAGCAACGGTCTGCCGAGCGCACTGGGTGGCAGCGTGCTCTCCGGATTGTTCGGCGCATTGACCAGCGGCTCGAGTCAAGGATCGAGTCACTAGGAGAGCCCATGTGGACCCGAGTTGGCCATGCCCGCACGCTCGCCCGGCAGTGCCATCGCGATGGCGGTGCCGGTCAGCACGATCAACGGCGTCAC
>NZ_JBSGCB010000144.1:0-4912 GCF_053601595.1 Nocardia sp. NPDC004711
TGTGCTGTGGCGTGGGGCCTGCTTGGGTTCGCCCCCACCCGCCGGGGGGGGGGGGCGGTCGAGACCGGATCCGGTCTCGACCGGGGCCAGGAGACGGACACCGGCCCTGCTGCGTTGCCGGGCCTCGCTCCTCAGACCGTGATGGTGATCTGCTGGTCGATGGCCGACTGCAGCACCCCGGCCTGGTCCTGGTTGCTGGTGGCGTTCAGCTGCAGGACGAGTAGACGCCGCCGGGTCCCGGAATGACAACGGTCTCCTGCGCGGACACCGCGGAAATGCCTTGCAGCGTGCGTCGGCCAACGCCGTCTTGCCGATTCCGCCCTCTCCAGCCGCGCCCCGCCCACCGGTCACAGAAATTCAGCGCACGAGCGGCAATCCCTGTCAGCGCTGCTCGCCGACCTCCTCCGGGGGGAAGGCCGGCGCGAGGGCTTCGGTCAGCCGCCGGGCGAAGGCGTCCTGCTGGTCCGCCAGGTCCGGGCGGTCCTTCGCGAACTCGGCCCAGTCGGCGTCGATGGCGATCTGCCGCAGCTGGATGAACCGGGTGTCCGGGGTGACCGCGCGAAGCAGTTCCGGCGTCGGCGTGCAGTGCTCGGCGAGCAGGACGGCGTCGTAGAGGTCCTTACCCTCGGGGAAGCGGTCGTCGGTGAGCCACAGCAGTTTCCACGCCAGCGACAGTTCCGGGCCGGCCGCGAGCATGGCGGTGGCCGGGCCGGGGCGGCCCAGGCGAGGGATCTCGGTCCAGCGCGGCGGTTCGGGCAGGGGTTCGTTGAACACGAAGTCCAATTGCACGGTGCCGGAGGGGATCCGGGCATCGAGGGCGGTCCAGGGCACGACCAGACGGCGACCGGGGACGCGGTCATAGGTCCAGATGTCGGCATCGACGGCCTCGCCGGCGTGGAGACGGATCGACTCGGAGGCCTCGGCGGCCGCGGCCACCCGGGCAGCGATATCGGCGAGCATGCTGTCGGTGAGGTCGCTGTGGAACTCCCATTCGGTGGGCAGCACGATGAAATCCACGTCGCCGGGCTCGCGGGCCAGGTCGCCGAACCAGGCGCCGAGCACGACGCTGCCGCGCAATACCAGGTGGTCGGTCCAGGGAGAATCGGCGATGGCCGCCAGCACGGCATCGAGGGCGTCACGGCGAGCGGCGAACCAGCCCGCGGCCAGGTCCGCGTCGTCGAAGTGCGGTTCGCTCAAGCGCATTCCCATGCGATGCTCCGCCATGGCGGGATCGAAGACCGGCCGCTGCAGGACGCCGTCGCCGGCGACCGGCAGCAGCGTGCGGGGCAGGTCGCGTAGTTCCCTGTCCGCTGGGGACGGCGGCTGGGCCGGGACCACGGCGGTGGGCTTCCACGGGCCGGGCCCCAGGGCGGTCCACGGTGTGGTCGTCATGGCCGATTCCCTCCGTCGGTGATCCAGCCGGCGTCGATCGACTCGTCGGTGTCGAGGACGACGAATTCACGTTCGGCGGAGAGTACTTCGTAGTTGTTCGCTTGCAGCGCGGTCAGCAGGGCGGTGTGGCGGGCGGTGGCGGTGGCGTCGCCGACCAGGCGGCAGCGTTGAGTGACGAACCGCTCGGTGCGGCCGTCGGGCCGGGTGCGGCGGGCATTGGCGGACAGGTGTGCGGTGTGGGCGGTGGCGAGGCGGGCGAGTGCGCGCACTTCGGTGCCGGGTGTGAGCAGCAGTTTGATGTGGTGCTCGAAGTAGTAGCCGGCACCCAATGCGACGGCGGCGTCATCGGTGGCGGGCACGCCTGCCGCCCAGGGTGTCGCCTCGATCTTGGTGCGGACCACCTCGAATCCCGCGGCACCGAGCCGCGCGGTGAGCGCCGCTACCGAATCCGCAACCGCGGGAAGCGATCCCGCGGCGTGGACGGTGAGCATCGGCTGGTCGATGACGCGGCCGCGCTCCAGCACGATGTGCACGAACTTCAATCCCTGTGCGGCGGCGTACCGTTCGAGGCGTCCGGCATCGGTCGCGCGCACGGTGAGGTGGGCTTCGAAGTCGCCGTGGAAGATCGGGGGAGCGGTCGCGGTCACCGCGCCATCCTCGCAAACCCACCGCCGTGCCGTCGCAGGGTTTTCGGGCGCCGGATCAGTGCGCGTAGAGCCCGGGGCGCCGCCGGTGCCAGGGGAGTCGGCGCTCCAGGTCGGCGGCGATCGCGAGCAGGGTGGCCTCCCGGCCGTAGCCGGCGACGAACTGCACACCGACCGGAAGGTTCGAGGCCGATCGGCCCAGCGGCAGCGAGATGGCCGGGTTGCCCGTGGCATTGAACAGTGCGGTGTACGAGCCGAATTCGAAGATCTTGCGATACCACTCGGGCGCGGTCAGCGCCGGATCGTCGGCGTCGAGGTGGCCCAGCGGCAGCGCCGGGCGCGCGGTGGTGGGGGTGAGGTAGAGGTCGTAGTCGGTGAGCAGCCGGGCCACCGCGCGGCGAGCCGTATTGAAGGTCGACTCGACCGCGTACAGATCGGCCGCGGTGCGGGTGGCGCCGTGGGCGACACAGGCGCGGGTGGTGGCCTCGAGGTGATCGGCGCCCGGCGTGACGCCCAGCGCGGCCGCGGCGGTGGCGACGGCGTCGGCGAGGAAACTGCACCAGGCGTCGAGGTTGGCGCGGTGGAACGCCTCGTAATCGACAGCGGGATCGGCCAGTTCGACCTGATGCCCCATGTCGGCCAGTTCGCGGGCGACGTCCGCGACCGCCCGGGCGCAGTCCGGATCGGCGTGCGACAGGTCGGCGGTCACGGCTATGCGCAGTATGGGCGCGGGCCGGGTGATGAGCGTGCGGAAGTCGGCCGGCTCGGCGGGGAACAGGTACTTGTCCCCGGGTTCGCTGCCGTGCACGGCGTCGAGCAGGCCCGCGCAGTCCCGCACCGTCCGGGTGACCGCGAACTCCACACCCATGCCGAGCAGCGGATCGGCGTAATCGGGTGCGGCGGAGACCCGTCCGCGACTCGGCTTCAGCCCGACCAGTCCGCACACCGCCGCCGGGATACGGATGGATCCGCCGCCGTCATTGGCGTGCGCGACCGGCAGCGCCCCGGCAGCCACCAAGGCGGCTGCGCCACCGCTGGATCCGCCCGCGCTGCGCGCCGGATCCCACGGATTCCGGGTGGGCGCACCATAGGCGCGGGCCTCGGTGGTGGCGTTGAAACCGAGCTCGGGGGAGGTGGTCACCGCCATGGTGGCCAGGCCCGCGCGCCGGAAGCGGGCCATCAGCGCGGTGTCGTGCGGGTGCGCCACACCCTCGCCGAACAACCGGCTGCCATTGCGCTGGGGCACGCCCGCAGCGTGGATGATCAGATCCTTGATCGCGAACGGCACGCCGGCGAACGGACCGGACGGGTCGTAGTCCAGCGGCCGCTCGAACACCTCGCCCACGACCGCCCCGAGCTGGGGATCGACCTGGGCGATCGCGGCCGCCGCCGCAGCCTGGACCTCGGCGGCCCCGGCCTGTCCCTGCCGCATGAGGGTGGCGAGACCCGTCGCGTCGTGTGCCGCGTAGTCGGCGATATCCATCGGAAACCTCCCGGTGCTGTGTGCTGGTGCGCCAGAACGTAGGTCGCCGCGCCGGGTGCGGCATCCGTCGATCGACGGACGCGGTTCGGCGGTCCGGGCGCTGTCCGCACACCGTCCCGTGGCCGCGGGAATCGTGACGGGCGTCATACTGGCCGGATGGTTGCCGCATCTGATGAGAGTCTGGACCCGGCCGTCGCCCTGCGGGTCCGGACGTCGATCGCGGCGGCGACACCGGACCGGCCGGGTCTGGGCCGGGTGCTGTTCGAGCTGTCGCGGGTCGTCGCCTTCGAGCACGCGGCGCTGTCACGGTTCGATCCGGTCGCCGGAGTGCATCGCACGGCGGCCGGTGTCGGCTATCCGCCGGGTGCGCTCGAAGTCATCGATACCTGCCTGCACACGCACCCGCTGTTCACGCGGCTCCGCGACGAGCGGGTACCCCTCGAACTGGGTACGGTTCCGGCCACGGCCCGCTCCGGACCGGTGTTCGAACGGGTCATCGTGCCGCTCGGTTACCGGCAGGGCCTCACCCAGCCGTTGTTCGGCGTGGACGGCCGCTACCTGGGCATGCTGAACATGAGTGGCACTGCGGGCGTGCCGTTCTCGCGGTCGTCGATGACCGCGCTCGCCCTGCTCGCCGACGTGGTCGGCGCGGCGCTCGATCCGTGCCGCAGCCCCGAGACCGCGGTCGATCCCGGGGAATCGGTGGTGCTCGTCGGCCCCGGGAATGACGTGCACGCGGTGACGGAGTTCGCCACAGCGAGGTTGTTCGCGGCCGGTACCGCCGGATTCCAGCTCGCGCGGTCGGTGGCCGAATCCGGTTGTCCGCGTGACTATCTCCTGATCGCCGTCGGGGAGGTCTACCGCACACGGATGCGCCCGGCCCGCTCCGGCGGCACCCGGGTCGCCTACCGCCGGATCGACCCGCCGCACGCGCTCACCCTGCGCGAACTCGAGGTCCTCGCGCTGCTCCCGGCGGGCGGATCCAATGCCCGGATCGCCGCCGACCTCGGCGTCGAACCCTCCACCATCGCCACCCATATCGAACGCATCCTGCGGAAACTGAACGCGCCCAACCGAACCGTCGCCGCCACCACCGCGGTGCGCTGGGGCCTAGAGGTCGAGGCCGCGCGCTGATCGGCTCGGAACAGGAAGTGGCCACCGGGGTCCCGCTCGATCTGCAGCTCTACGACGTGGAGAGCGCCCGATACCCGGGATGGATCCGCCTGCTGTGGGGCATGGCCGGAGAAGACGAAGTGGTGGGGGGGGGGGGGGGGCGGGTGGGTGGGCGGGGTGTACATGGGTTGTCGTGGGGGCCGCCGGTGGACCGGGGCCGGCGCTGGGTGGTGGGGCGGGACTCGCGGCCGAGGCGGTACGAGTCCCACGCGGTGCGGGC
>NZ_JBSGCB010000145.1:0-3424 GCF_053601595.1 Nocardia sp. NPDC004711
TTCGCGAAGGATGTTCCGGCGGTGTCCTACTCTCCCACACCCTGTCGAGTGCAGTACCATCGGCGCAGGTGGCCTTAGCTTCCGGGTTCGGAATGGGACCGGGCGTTTCCCCACCGCTATAGCCGCCGTAACTCTATGAAACTGTCACACAGAGAGCCTCCACCCGCGCGGGCCGAGTCTTCTCAGTGATCTGTGTGTTGTTTCAGATACTGCACAGTGGACGCGTAGCTTCTTTGTTGGTAAGTCCTCGGCCTATTAGTACCAGTCACCTACATCTGTTACCAGACTTCCAGTTCTGGCCTATCAACCCAATGGTCTGTTGGGGGCCTTACCCCCTCGAGGGGGTGAGAAACCTCATCTTGGAACAGGCTTCCCGCTTAGATGCTTTCAGCGGTTATCCCTTCCGAACGTGGCCAACCAGCCGTGCTCCTGGCGGAACAACTGGCACACCAGAGGTTCGTCCGTCCCGGTCCTCTCGTACTAGGGACAGCCTTCCTCAAGTTTCTAACGCGCGCGGCGGATAGAGACCGAACTGTCTCACGACGTTCTAAACCCAGCTCGCGTGCCGCTTTAATGGGCGAACAGCCCAACCCTTGGGACCTACTCCAGCCCCAGGATGCGACGAGCCGACATCGAGGTGCCAAACCATCCCGTCGATATGGACTCTTGGGGAAGATCAGCCTGTTATCCCCGGGGTACCTTTTATCCGTTGAGCGACACCGCTTCCACTTGCCGGTGCCGGATCACTAGTCCCGACTTTCGTCCCTGCTCGACCTGTCGGTCTCACAGTCAAGCTCCCTTGTGCACTTGCACTCGACACCTGATTGCCAACCAGGCTGAGGGAACCTTTGGGCGCCTCCGTTACATTTTGGGAGGCAACCGCCCCAGTTAAACTACCCACCAGGCACTGTCCCTGAACCCGATCAGGGTCCGAGGTTAGAGGTCCAATACGATCAGAGTGGTATTTCAACGACGACTCCACGAATACTGGCGTACCCGCTTCACAGTCTCCCACCTATCCTACACAAACCGTACCGAACACCAATACCAAGCTATAGTGAAGGTCCCGGGGTCTTTTCGTCCTGCCGCGCGTAACGAGCATCTTTACTCGTACTGCAATTTCGCCGAGTCTGTGGTTGAGACAGCTGAGAAGTCGTTACGCCATTCGTGCAGGTCGGAACTTACCCGACAAGGAATTTCGCTACCTTAGGATGGTTATAGTTACCACCGCCGTTTACCGGGGCTTAAATTCTCAGCTTCGCTCCGAAGAGCTAACCGGTCCTCTTAACCTTCCGGCACCGGGCAGGCGTCAGTCCGTATACATCGTCTTACGACTTCGCACGGACCTGTGTTTTTAGTAAACAGTCGCTTCTCACTGGTCTCTGCGACCCAGTACAGCTCCCACCGCAAAGGTGTTCACCACACCGGGTCCCCCTTCTCCCGAAGTTACGGGGGCATTTTGCCGAGTTCCTTAACCACAGTTATCTCGATCGCCTTAGTATTCTCTACCTGACCACCTGTGTCGGTTTGGGGTACGGGCCGTGTACCAACTCACTAGAGGCTTTTCTCGGCAGCATAGGATCACTGAATTCGCCTCAATCGGCTACGCATCACCTCTCAGGCTATATGTCTGGCGGATTTGCCTACCAGACACCCTACAGGCTTACACCAGGTATTCCATCACCTGGCCCAGCTACCTTCCTGCGTCACCCCATCGCTTGACTACTACAGCCAGGGTCCCGTGCAGCAATTCTCCCTCTCGCCCGAAGGCTTGATAAGAGAACATTTGGACGGTTAGCACAACTGATTCGCCATTGGGCGCGGATACACGGGTACGGGAATATCAACCCGTTGTCCATCGACTACGCCTGTCGGCCTCGCCTTAGGTCCCGACTCACCCTGGGCGGATTAACCTGGCCCAGGAACCCTTGGTCATTCGGCGGACGAGTTTCTCACTCGTCTTTCGCTACTCATGCCTGCATTCTCACTCGCGCAGCCTCCACGACTGGATCACTCCGCCGCTTCCCTGGCTACACGACGCTCCCCTACCCATCCAGACTCCTGGCTCGAAAGCGGGATAATGTCTGAATGCCGCGGCTTCGGCGGTGTACTTGAGCCCCGCTACATTGTCGGCGCAGAATCACTTGACCAGTGAGCTATTACGCACTCTTTCAAGGGTGGCTGCTTCTAAGCCAACCTCCTGGTTGTCTTCGCGACTCCACATCCTTTTCCACTTAGTACACGCTTAGGGGCCTTAGCCGGCGATCTGGGCTGTTTCCCTCTCGACTATGAAGCTTATCCCCCACAGTCTCACTGCCGCGCTCTCACTCACCGGCATTCGGAGTTTGGCTGACTTCGGTAAGCTTGTGGGCCCCCTAGGCCATCCAGTAGCTCTACCTCCGGCGAGAAACACGCGACGCTGCACCTAAATGCATTTCGGGGAGAACCAGCTATCACGGAGTTTGATTGGCCTTTCACCCCTACCCACAGCTCATCCCCTCAGTTTTCAACCTAAGTGGGTTCGGGCCTCCACGACGTCTTACCGTCGCTTCACCCTGGCCATGGGTAGATCACTCCGCTTCGGGTCCATAGTGTGCGACTGCGGCGCCCTATTCGGACTCGCTTTCGCTACGGCTCCCCCACACGGGTTAACCTCGCCACACACCGATGACTCGCAGGCTCATTCTTCAAAAGGCACGCCATCACCCCAAAAGGCTCTGACGGATTGTAAGCGCACGGTTTCAGGTACTATTTCACTCCCCTCCCGGGGTACTTTTCACCTTTCCCTCACGGTACTAGTCCGCTATCGGTCACCAGGTAGTATTCAGGCTTATCGGGTGGTCCCGACAGATTCACAGCAGATTTCACGGGCCCGCTGCTACTCGGGAGTCATCCACACAAGCCGAGATGTTTTCGTCTACCGGACTCTCACCGTCTACGGTTGGCCGTCCCAGACCAATTCGACTAACAACTCGGTTTCTGACTTGTGCCTAGTTCGGCAGAACTAGGAAGAATGATCCCACGACCCCGGCTATGCAACGACTGCCGTCTATCACACATAACCGGTTTAGCCTCTTCCGCTTTCGCTCGCCACTACTCACGGAATCACATGTTGTTTTCTCTTCCTGTGGGTACTGAGATGTTTCACTTCCCCACGTTCCCTCCACACACCCTATATATTCAGATGCGGGTGACACGACATCACTCGTGCCGGGTTTCCCCATTCGGAAATCCTCGGATCTCAGCTCGTTTGACAGCTCCCCGAGGCTTATCGCAGCCTACTACGTCCTTCATCGGCTCCTGGTGCCAAGGCATCCACCGTACGCTCTTACACACTTACTAACAAAGATGCTCGCGTCCACTGTGCAGTTCTCAAACAACACACAAAACCTTCTCGCTACTGCGGCACCAGCCAGGAAGAACT
>NZ_JBSGCB010000145.1:3521-4784 GCF_053601595.1 Nocardia sp. NPDC004711
GGATTCGCTCCACCTCGCGGTATCGCAGCCCTCTGTACCGGCCATTGTAGCATGTGTGAAGCCCTGGACATAAGGGGCATGATGACTTGACGTCGTCCCCACCTTCCTCCGAGTTGACCCCGGCAGTCTCTCACGAGTCCCCGCCATTACGCGCTGGCAACATAAGATAAGGGTTGCGCTCGTTGCGGGACTTAACCCAACATCTCACGACACGAGCTGACGACAGCCATGCACCACCTGTACACCGACCACAAGGGGGGCCATATCTCTATGGCTTTCCGGTGTATGTCAAACCCAGGTAAGGTTCTTCGCGTTGCATCGAATTAATCCACATGCTCCGCCGCTTGTGCGGGCCCCCGTCAATTCCTTTGAGTTTTAGCCTTGCGGCCGTACTCCCCAGGCGGGGTACTTAATGCGTTAGCTACGGCACGGATCCCGTGGAAGGAAACCCACACCTAGTACCCACCGTTTACGGCGTGGACTACCAGGGTATCTAATCCTGTTCGCTACCCACGCTTTCGCTTCTCAGCGTCAGTTACTGCCCAGAGACCCGCCTTCGCCACCGGTGTTCCTCCTGATATCTGCGCATTTCACCGCTACACCAGGAATTCCAGTCTCCCCTGCAGTACTCTAGTCTGCCCGTATCGACTGCAAGCTTGCAGTTGAGCTGCAAGTTTTCACAATCGACGCGACAGACCGCCTACAAGCTCTTTACGCCCAGTAATTCCGGACAACGCTCGCACCCTACGTATTACCGCGGCTGCTGGCACGTAGTTGGCCGGTGCTTCTTCTACAGGTACCGTCACTTGCGCTTCGTCCCTGTCAAAAGAGGTTTACAACCCGAAGGCCGTCATCCCTCACGCGGCGTCGCTGCATCAGGCTTGCGCCCATTGTGCAATATTCCCCACTGCTGCCTCCCGTAGGAGTCTGGGCCGTGTCTCAGTCCCAGTGTGGCCGGTCACCCTCTCAGGTCGGCTACCCGTCGTCGCCTTGGTGAGCCGTTACCTCACCAACAAGCTGATAGGCCGCGGGCCCATCTCGCACCAGTAAACCTTTCCAACCCGGACCATGCAGTCCAGGCTCATATCCGGTATTAGACCCAGTTTCCCAGGCTTATCCCAGAGTGCAAGGCAGATCACCCACGTGTTACTCACCCGTTCGCCGCTCGTGTACCCCGAAGGGCCTTACCGCTCGACTTGCATGTGTTAAGCACGCCGCTAGCGTTCGTCCTGAGCCAGGATCAAACTCTCCGTTGAAGACTCT
>NZ_JBSGCB010000146.1:0-4709 GCF_053601595.1 Nocardia sp. NPDC004711
GATCCTTCGGACAAGCCACATCCCGGACCCACCAACCAGGCTAACCCCACACCCACATCCCGGTCTTGACATAAAGGGGAGCCATGAGCGTGCGTTGGAATTAGACGGTTCGCCCGAGCAGTTACCAAGTGGCGATCGAACAGATCGTCCGGCTAGCTCGAGCTTGACGATCTATCAGGACCATCGCAAGACAATCCAGGAAACCGAACGCAGCCGGCTTGCAGACCCGCGACAGCACTGTCAGCCACCGACACGAGCGGCGGCGTACGACGGATACCGTTGTGCCAGCACGGTCTCGAACCCCGTGATCTCGTCCAGGGAATCACTGCGGTGAAACACGGCGCGTTCCCGATACCAGGCCAGCAGCTCCGCGACCGCCACCGATCGATCGTTCAACACACCCAACACCGCGATACCACGCAGGCGCCGCGGATCGGGATGACCGGATCCATCACATCGCGCGGGTTACCGGTACGCGCTATGTCGAACAACTTGTCCAGTGAGTCCCGGTCGGTCAGCCATCTCACATCAGCATGAACGAGTGACTGCCGCCGGCCATACGACGCTCTGCCCGTTGATCTTCCGATGCCCCGCGCTGGCCGGTTCGGTTAGCGCGGTATGCGGCAATAGCGGACGTGTCCAGGAACCGCCCTATGGGAGGTTCTCGGTGGAACCTTTCCAAGGCAACGGGCGGCTGTGTGGCCTTCAGTGGGCGGAAATATCTTCTGGTGCTGCATCTTTCGATTCGGGTAGGTCGCGCGTGATGGCGTCGACGCGGAACAGGCGGCCGTCCGGGGCGAGATCGCCGAACATGTATATCTCGGTGGCGATCGTCCGGCCCGTGCGCATCGTGGCGGTGACGGTGTAGCGGGCTGCGACACGGTCGCCCGAGGCGATGGTGTCCATGATGTCGACCTGGCACTGGGTCACGTTCTTGCGGCTCGGTTTCGCGTGAGCCACCAACCGACTGCGGTCCATCGGGTGCCCGTCGCTGAGCCAGAGAATATCGGGGGTGTGGTATCGATCCACGATGACTTCGGGCTCTTCGGCTCCGAGGGCCATTTCTGCCACATATGCGGTGAGGTATGCCGCGAGGTCGTGTCCGGGGAGAGCGATGGAAGTTGCCATATCCGTTCATCCTTTCAGATAACTCGTACAACACTGTCAAGGCTAGGCTCGTCCGCTAAGGTTGACAAGGATGTCCGAGAAAACTGGTTCACCGCGCCGCCGACGAAGTGACGGCCTCCGTAGCGCGGAATTGGTGCTCGAGGCCGCCATACGGACACTCGGCGAGCGACCCGACGCAAGCCTCGAGCACGTGGCCGCAGTCGCAGGGGTCAGTCGGCAAACGGTCTACGCTCACTTTCCGACGCGCGACGTGCTGATCCAGGCCGCGGTTGCCCGCATCACGACAGAGGTCGTCGCGGCCATCGACGCAGCTCGCCTTGGAGAAGGCCCGGCGGGGGAAGCCCTCCAGCGATTCCTCGACCTCTGCTGGCACATCATGCAGCGCTATCCGATGCTGCTGCACCTGCCCGCCGCTGATCCGGCCGACGATCATGATGCCCACGCACCGATACTGGGGCCACTGGACCAGCTGATCCGCCGTGGTCAGGCCACCGGCGAATTCGATCCCCACTGCGCACCCGAATGGTTGTTGACCGCCATCATGGTGCTCGGCCACGCTGCTGGCTCCGAGGTGTCATCGGGTCGCATGACAGCAGGCGCGGCCATCGCATCGTTCCAGTACAGCGCTCGGAAGCTGATCACGGTGCAAGCAGTCCAACAGCGGTAGAAATGACAAAGAGTCAGGTCCGAGTACTACTCGCGAGCCGCGACCACTCACCTGGTCGCCATCCTGAATTCGGCACTACTGCGCGTTGGTCCGCGAATGCCGCCCTTCCGATCACCGCGTCGTGGACAGACCTGGGGTAACACCCTCGAACCCGAAGCTGAACAGGCGCAACCGGTTACGTCGACTACATCGAGGACACCATCAGCGAGACCCTGGAGAACACCTGTTCGAGTGCTTCTGATGGTGTGCGGAATCTGAGGCGTTCCAATAGGACCGGCAGATGATGCCGCGGCTCGACAACCACTCAGCTCGCGACCGGGTTCTCCGCGTTTTGCTTCGCAGCGCCGGACTCACGGGCCGCGGTCGTGATCGGGCCGCGCAGGCACAGGAAGAACATGGCGAAACCGATGGACAGCAGGATGTGGCCGAGTCCGGCTATGCCCGAGATGGCGGGACTGACATCGTGGTTCAGGACCGTGAGGATGCCGTGCGCGACCATCATGGCCACAGTCACGACCAGTCCGGTGTTGTAGGTCCAGAAGAAGGCGTTGAACCAGCGGCCGGAGGTCAGCGCGAATTGCTTGTCCAACACGATGACGATGAGGAAGAACAGCGTTCCGAGTGCAAGGACGTGGGTGTGGGTGGCGGTGAGTTGTGAGCTTCCGGAAAAGTCGTGGGCCTTGGTGAATTCGCGGTAGAAGAACCCTAGGACTAGCCCCAGGAGTGTGTAGCAGGCGGCGGCGTAGAACGACTTTCTCATCGGCTCTCCATGGTGGAAGTTCGGCGGGTGCGGGAATTCAGGACGGTCGCGCTCACCAAGCCGAGCGCGAGGAAGGCGGCGGCCACGCCCAATGCGGTCCTGGTTGCGTCGCCGAATCCTTCGGACAGCGCGGTGGTCACCTGTGGTCCTGCGGGTCCGAGTTGTCCGGCGTCGCCTTGCGCGCGCAGTGCGGAGATCGCTCCTCCGGCCGAATCTCTGGTTGCGGTGACCAGGTGCTGTGCCGTTGGCGGTGGCAACTGGGGAACCGATTCCAATCGGTCGGTTAGGTTGTGGGCCAATCCGATCGACAGCACCGCGCCGAGAATGGCCGAGCCGAGTGCCGCGCCGAGTTGCCGGACCGTACTCTGCGTCGCCGAACCCTGGCCCGACCGCTCCGGCGGGATGTCGGCCAGCACGGTGCCGGTCAGCTGCGCCGAGGCGAGACCGAGTCCGGCGCCGTACCCGGCCAACAGCACGGCGAGCAGCCAGGGCGAGACCGTCGAGGAGAGGAGCAGCGCAACCACGGCGACGCCCACCGCCTCGAGGGCCAGGCCCAACATCACCGTTCTCGAGGTGCCGAGCAGGGTGGCGATGTGCCGGGCGGCGGCGCCGGATCCGAAGGCGCCCAAGGCCATTGCGGCCAGTACCAGGCCGGCGCCCAGCGTCGACAAGCCGAGCGCGTTCACCAGGAACAGCGGCAGCACGAGCAGCAGGCCGAACTCTCCGATCGCCACGGTCAGCGCAGTCAGATTGCCCCAGCTGAAGGTCGGGATGGAGAACAGGCTCACGTCCAGGATCGCGGACCGGCCCACCCGTGCCCGGTGTCGTTCCCAGACTACGAACAACACCAACGCGACCACGCCGATCAGCCCGATGACCGGAACCACCGAGACCGGAGCGCTTCGCGGCCACTCGATTCCGAGGACGCTGAACGCGGAGTGCGGGCGCCACCAGCCCAGGCTCTGACCTTCGATGAGTGCGAAGACGACCCCGCCGAACCCGATCGCGCTGAGCAGAAGTCCGTCGACGTCGAGCCCGGGTTCGCTGATCGCGGCCTTGGTTTCGCGCACCGCGAGCCAGGTGCCGATCAATACCGCCGCCCCGATCGGGATATTGACGATGAAAATCCATCGCCAGCTGAAGTAGGTGGTCAGGCTGCCGCCGAGGAGCGGTCCCACGGCGGCCATGCCGGAGATGACCGCGCCCCACACCGCGAACGCGATGACCCGATCCTTACCGCGGAAGGTGGCGTTCACGCTCGACAAGGTGGCGGGCAATACGAACGCTCCGCCGACACCCTGCACCACACGCGAAAGGATCAGCGCCGCAACGCTCGACGCAACGGCGGCCATCAGGCTGCCCGCCAGGAACACGAGTACGCCGAGCACGAACATCCGGCGTCGGCCCAGCCGGTCGCCGAGACGGCCCGCAGTCAGCAACAGTGCGGCGAAGACGACCGAATAGGCGCTGTTGACCCACTGGGCATCGGTCAGATTGAGTCCGAGATCGGTGACGATCACTGGTAACGCGACGCCGACGATGGTGCCGTCCACGACGATCAACGAGAGCCCAGCTGCGAGGACACCGAGCCCGATCCACGCGCTTCGGTCGGCCCGCGGCACCGAGTCGGCCACGGTAGTTGGATCGATCTGCATTATTGCGATTCTGCGAGCTCGGACCGACCGCCGGTAGATTCGATCGGTCCCTGCCGGACCAACCTTCGATGGAGTCCAGATCAACCGATCGGCAACCCACAGTTCGACGAAGGCGGCTGGCGACTCGTTCAGGAAATTAGAACGTGTTCCATATTTGGGGTAGCCGTTCCGCGAGCCCTCGGGGATCCCGTCATGTACCAGTGGTCCGGCGAAGACCTGATGTTCCGCGACGCGCTGCGCAGCTTCATCGACAAGGAGATCAAGTCACATGACCGGCGAGTGCCGTTGCAGTACTACTAGCTAGCCGCCGGAAAGACGCGACACTCGGCAATAGCGGACGTTCTGCACCGCAACAGGTTCCGGCCACCGGCGCCTCGCGCTGGCCGGTTCGGTCAGCGCGGTATGCGGCAATAGCGGATACTTGCTGCCTTCAACCGCGTTCACCGCGCTGATCTTGTAGGCGGCTGTCGTGCTCTCTACATCTGGCCAGCCAATGGTC
>NZ_JBSGCB010000147.1:0-4682 GCF_053601595.1 Nocardia sp. NPDC004711
TCGGGATGCAAAGCCCCGACAATTTCGAGAAGTCACTCCACGCGGCTGCCTGACAGCGCATAAGCCCCCTGCCCACCATTTGGGGGGAACCTCAGCTTGGGCTTGTGTCGGGGTGAGCGGGTTGGTTTCCCGGCAGGTCAGGTGCCGGTAGCGGGCTTCATAGACCGGGTTGGCGCGTTGGGTTCCCCACACCGCCCGCCATGCGGCCAACCGCAGACTCGGGCGCCCTTGGCCGGTGAGTTTGGTGCGGCCGGTGAACGTACCGGACTGCTTCTCTCGCGGCGCCAGCCCGGCGTGTTTGACCACAGCACGAGCGGTCCGAAACCGCGTCAGGTCACCAGTTTCGGCGAGAACGGCGGCGGCACCGACCGCGGAGAGCCCGACGATCGAGGTGACGAGCGCGGTGAGGTCGGGCTCGTCGAGCACCGAGACCATCCGAGTTTCGGTGTCGCTCAGGCGCCGCTGATCCTCGGCCCAATCAGCCAACAGCAGTTCCACCCGTTCCAGCGCCCCGCGCCGATGCGTGATCACTCCGGCCCGATCCTGCAACACCGCAAACAGATTCCGGATGATCCGCAACGACGGTCGTTGCCCGCCGGCACGGATGATCTCGCGACGGACAGCATGTTCGAACCGGTCACGGCCCAAGCGCCGAGTACGAGACAAATCACCTCGATCGCGCCCGCAAACCACCCGCAGCGCCGCGACCCATGACCGGGATCGGAACGGCTGGCGAGCACAGTCCAGCGCGGCCGGCCACACGCACTCGAGCAACGCCCGGATCTGCTGGACCTGAGAGACCCACTCGACCAGCAGCTGCTCACGACGGGCTCCCAGATGCCTGAGCCTGCCCCATGTTTCATCGACCGGCTCGGGAACATAGCAGCGCAACTGGGCGGTCGAACGGGCGATCAGGACCGCGTCCTTCTCGTCGGTTTTGTCGTGGGTAAGGTCTTCGGCGCGTCGCGACCAGGCGGTCAACGCCGGTTGCACGCACACGAACGCCATGCCACGCTCGGCAGCCAGCTGCCCCAGAACCCGCCACCAATGCCCGGTCGGCTCACACGCCACCGTCACTGCCTCGAACCCGGCCGCGGCAGCCTGGTCGCCCGCCCAGTCCAACGCGGCGCCCAGGTCCCACGCTCGGCATCGAAATGTTCTGCGGGCCAGCACTTTCGAATCATGATCGGTGATCACGACCATCTGTTTGCGGTCGGCCAGGTCGATCCCCACGATCGCATTGCCAGTCGGAACCAAGGCTCGCAGCCGATTCAGGCGCGCGTTACGGTTGCGATCACCCCGGGACAAGCCATTACCGTTGCTCATGGAACGTCCTCCTGCTGCGACGGGACACCAAGCCCTACAAGCGCATCAGGAGGACGTTCCCCACGTCCAGACACCCGACGCACAGAACGTCTTTCTATGCCGCATACCGCGCTGACCGAACCCGCCAGCGCCGGGTATCAGAAGGTCAACTGGCCGTGCGGATCCGACGCCGGCGGAACGTCCGCTAGTGCCGATTATTGTGTGGTGGACGATGATCAGCTCTGGGATCATCGGGTCGACGTTCGACATCAGTGCCGGTGGGAGGAAATCGCGGATGACCGCCGTGCGGCGATTCTGGATCGAATTCGACCCGCGAGAGTGCAGCGACGCCCGGTTCTGGCGGGGTGTCGGTGTGACCGGCTTCGACGTGCGGGATTGCTTGTCGATGGTCGCCGATCTGTTCCCAGATGGACTGTTGCCACCCGTGCACCGAATTACCGTCGACGTCTCACTGGCCGAGCCACTACCGGTGAATCCCCGCTATCTCGGCGTTTCAGTGTGGCGCGGGGTCTGGTACCCACCCGTGAACCTCGGAATCGGGCCGACCCACGACATCGACCGACGGGGAGCACCCTGCGACTACCCGACGCCAGTCACCGCATCACACCGCCGACTGCGGGCTAACGCGAATCCGCGCACGAAAACCACATGGTGGGACGAAATCCCGCATATCGATGGCCTGCTGTGGCCGCTGAGGGACATGCACCGCACAGAGCGCGGCCGTGGAATGCGGGATTACGCCTCGGCGCTGCGCCACGCCTGCGCCACGGATCCGACCTACGGGACCCTGGTGCGCGAAGCCCTCGACTTCATGATCGGCTGGCGGCCGACACCGGACGAATGGTTCGATCCGACCGAAACCAGGTTCACCGACCAGCGCGAGCTCGACGAGTACCTGCGAGCCTTCCGCGACTACCTGTTCGGCAACCGCCCGAACCCGATCGACCCTCCCGGCGGCGAACTGCTCGCACCCGACGAGCAACTACGACCTCCTGGCAGCGAATAAAACCCTCTCAGGCACAGGGCATTCCGTGATCGCAGCTGAGCGTGACCCGATCAGGGCAACACGCGACGCGGCTCGAGACATCCGCTCATGCCGCATACCGCGCTGACCGAACCTGCCAGCGCGGCGCGCCAGCGGTCGGAACCTGTTGCGGCACAGAACGTCCGCTACTGCGGAGTTGAGTGCCTCAAACCTGTCGCAGCCTGCCTTCATCAGCCCGAGTGTCGTTGTGACTGGTTACGATTCGCCGCGTGTCACATTGCTTGCAGGTGTACCTCGTCGATTTGACGGAGCTCGAGGCGGTCATCGGGTCCAACGACGAGGAGTTTCTCAACCGACTACTGGCCAAACTCCCCGACCATGATCCGGACGACGGCTGCTGCGAACCGTGCGAGTTTCCCGACTGCGGGGGCGCCGATTGTGAGGAGTGCTACCGCTGTGAGGAGGCGCAGCATCCGCAGGCGCTTCGGACGATCTTTGCAGGCGGGCCCTTCGACGAGGACTACGCCCACGCCTACGTCTCAGCGTTGGAATTGATCTGTGAAAACCTTGGCCGGGGCATCGGCGGTGTGAACTTCTGGTTCGGTTACAAGGGTCTTCCCGATGTGATTCTGGATCTGGCCAGCGACATGGACGGTGATCCGTTCCCATCCACCGACTCGAACGGGTGGGGGCATCTCGGCAAGGAAAGTTGCGCGGAGTTGCTGGCCAAGTGGGAGGCCATCGCCGCGGGACCCGACGACCACGGCGGCTACGCCGACTGCATCGCTGAGTGGTTCCGTCAATCCAGAGCTGCTGAAAAGGATCTCATCGGTTTCTGGGCTGGTTAGCGTTCAATCGATCTCGGTGGCGAAATCACCTGGCACGCATATCCGCTCATGCCGCATACCGCGCTGACCGAACCGGCCAGCGCGGGTGTGTGGAAGATCAACGGACAGGGGTCATCTGAGTCCGCCGATCGGACGTTGCCAGTGCACGGTAATGCCGAATAGAGCGACTTCACCTGGTTCCGCGCAAATGGGTGTCAGTTCGTCAGCCCCATTCCCTGGGCAAGCAACGGCCAGGAATCGTGCAGTGCCTGTTCCCAGTACGGCCAGTAATGGGTGCCAACTGGATCGAACTGGTAGGTCGCGGGGATGTTCAGCGAGTCGAGCTTGTTCTTGAGGTTGTGTGTGCAGCCGTTGACGCCCGCTTCGATCAGCATGCCGAGGCCGAGGTTGACCCCTCCCATGGGGGCCGGCGCGCTGTTCAAGTAGTACTGGACGTCGGCAGCTACCGGGATGCCACTCCCGGTGGAGATGTAAAGCTGGGTGCCGCGGAGTTTCTCGGCGTTGATGACCGGATCGTTCTGTGACCACAGCGGGCTGTCGGGGGGACCGTACATGTTCTGGACGTCGCCACCGGACCAGGTATCGACGACGAGCTTGACGAGCTGCTGGCCTACCGGGTCGGCGATCTGTGCGCATCCGCTGTAGGCGGCGACGGTGTTCCATAGACCTGGTTTGGCCTCCGCCAGCTGCAATACCGACGTGCCGGACATCGAGAGGCCGGTTAACGCGTTGCGGCCCGTCGACAGCAGTTCTCGGTCCAGCAGCGGGGGCAGTTCCTCGGTGAGAAAGGTCCTCCATTTGTTCACGCCGAGAACCGGATCGGACTGCTGCCAGTCGGTGTAGTAACTGCCGCGACCGCCGATGGGCTGGATGACGTTGACCGGTTTGTCAGCCAGCCAATCCAACGCCTTCGTTTGGGCCTTCCAGTTCGCGGTTCCCTCACCAGCGTCCAGGCCATTGAGCATGTAGAGGTTAGGTGCGGGCTGGGATTCGTCGGACGGACGCTGGACATCGACCGTGATCTCCTTGTCCATCGCGGCGGAGTACACCTTCAGATGCCAGGTGCGTCCTTCCTTGGTGATGGACGTGATGGTGGCGGGTTTCTCCGGGGCTGCCACCGCCGCGCTGCCGGCCACCGCTACCGACAATGCGGCGGTGAGCGTCACAGCGGCGGTCCTGAAAACAGCCGCGCTAAACAGTGCAGAGAGCTTCATCGGACAGTCAGTTCCAATCCATGAGTCGCCGTCGACTGCGTCGTCGAGGTGATTTCCGGCCCGCGGACCGCCCCATCCCCCGAGAGGCTACGTCTTCCGTCGAGGCAAAACTGTTACACAACATCGCCGTTCAGCGATGCAGGCATCACGAGTACTTCGCCGACGCGCTAGCGACATCCTCACCGCGCACAACCTCCGGCAGCATGACATTTCTCCAACCACTCATTCGGCACGGACGAAACAAAGTCCGGGCACCGTCCGGACTATCGGGCGCCCACGCACGACCCCGTTCCACCCGGCCCCGACCAC
>NZ_JBSGCB010000148.1:0-4537 GCF_053601595.1 Nocardia sp. NPDC004711
AACGCACCCTCCCCGATCATCGTCAGCAAATCGAAATCCCCCACCCTGTCACCCGGATTGATCGCCCCGAGCGCGACCTGCGCGCTCGGACGAGCAACCATCGTGCTGCGATATCCGGTGGTATCCAGCTGGACAGGAGGACGATCGATCGCCATGGCCGCGGGCTCAGCAGCCCCGGGCTCCGTCGGCTCCTCCCCGGTAACCGGCGGGGAGCCGCGATGCAGGGCGTGGTATTCCTCGTAGACCAGGTCCGCAGGCAGTGGGCCGCTCCGCAGTTCGGCGTACTGCTCGCAATACTCGGCGAGACGCTTGGGAAAGTGATGCCGAACCCAGCGATTCTCGAGGTCGACCTTGATCAGTTCCACCAGCACCGCACGCCGCTCGGCATCGACGTCGGGCAGGTACGCCGACAGATCGGGAGGACACCCCGACGCCGCCCACGCCTGCGAAAACCGGGCCACCGCCCCGGCGAGCGCCGTACGGCTCCGTTCGGCTGGATCGATGATCAGATCCTCGAGGGGCTCATGCACCACTTCGATACCCCGAGACGTGAATCCCCGAGGTGTGGCCGCACGCGACGATCGACAACCACACCTGAATAAACGACACAGCTTCGGTGCCATCCACCCTGACCGGCACCTCCAAAGCCTATCGCGCAACCATCGAGCACACACCGACGCCCGAGGCGGCAACAGCACCGACAGTAAGGCGGCGGACCACGGTGCGAGTTTCAGCGGACGAAACCCGGCCCGAAATGTCGGTGGAGGCGGAGCATTCGACCTGGGTCTATTCGGTTGGGATCTGGCTGTCTTCGCTGATGTTCCTTGACCCTGCCACCGTGTGAGGGTCAACACTCGAAGGCGTCATGTTCACCATCGGAGACTTCGCCAGGCATGGACGTGTTTCCATCCGCATGCTCAGGCACTACGACGCCATCGGTCTGCTGCGCCCTGCGCGCGTGGACCAGTCCAGTAGCTACCGCTTCTACGCGGCCGCGCAGCTGTCCCGGCTCAACCGGATCTTCGCACTGAAGGGCCTCGGCTTCACACTGCAGCAGGTGCAGACGATCCTCGACGAGGACATCAGCACCGATGAGTTGCGTGGGATGCTGCGACTGCGACGCGCCGAGCTGGAAGCGGCGCTAGCGGAGGCGGCGTCGGGCCTGGCCCAGGTCGAGGCGAGGCTCCGGTCGATCGAGAATGAGGGTTCCATGCCCCAAGAAGACGTCGTAATCAGGCAACTGCCCGCGGTCCGCCTGGCTGAGCTGAACGCGACGGCCACGAGCTTCAGCCCTGACGAGACCGGCCCGCTCATCGGCCGGCTATTCGACGAGTTGCGCCGACGGCTCAACTCCGCCGGAGTCGCTCCGATCGGCCCCCGCACCGTCTACTTCGAGACCCCTGCCGAAGGCGATTACGGGATCGTCGTGCACGTCGGCCTCCCTGTCCCCGAGGGAGTCACCGAGGACGCGCACCTACAGATCGTCTCGCTGCCCCCGGTGGAACGCGCCGCCACGATCGTGCACCGCGGCATGCCGTACAGCTTTCTGAGCACCAGCCAGCTGCTCGTCCGCTGGGTCGATGCGCACGGCTACCGGTTCGACGGGCATGCGCGGGAGGTCATGCTCAACTCCTCGGAGAATCCGGACGAGTCGGTGTCCGAGCTGCAGGCACCAATCGTCACGACCTGACCTCGGCTCGGGAAATGTGGCGGGCTGGAGTCTGAGAACCCACACCGACAAGTGTCGGAAGAGTCGATATGGATTCTATTCCGACGCCCGTGAGGGGGATCTGGTGTGTCAGATGAGGGTGTACCCCAACACCGAGTTCGGCGAGCAGGACTGCGGTGTTCCAGTCTGCGGCACCGGTTTCGGGTGTCAGCTGGATTCCGAGTCGATTGAGGACGGTGTCGAGGTGGACACGCGATACCGCGTTGGCGGGTAGTTGGATGTGTCGGATCGCGGTGAGGTCGGCCGGTGTGATCGAAGGCCGGTCAGCGAGAGGGTCGTCGTCTCGGGTCGCCAGCACCCAAGGCAAGTCCATGACGGGGCGTTGTTCGATGCCGGGGATCGCGTCGGCGATGGTCACCCACGCCAGATCGACGAGGCCCTCGGCGAGGGATTCGAAGCATCGGCGACTGGAAATGATCGTTCGGAACTCGAGTCTGGCGTGGGGATGGCGTCGGCGGAAGTCGGCGACGGCTTCGGACATGAAGTGGCGGATTGTTGTCGCTCCTGTGGTGATGCGAACGGAACCAGTTTGGCCACGGGCCATTTCGCGAAGTTGGCGTAGCGCCAGGTCCACGCTGACGATGCCGTCACGCGCCGCCGTATACAGCACGAGCCCTTCCGCGGTGGGGGTCACGCCGTCAGGTCCACGTTCGAGCAGCCGTGCGCCGGTGGCCTTTTCGAGCCGTTTGACGTGCTGACTCACCG
The DNA here is from genome assembly GCF_053601595.1 of Nocardia sp. NPDC004711. Classification (NCBI taxonomy): domain Bacteria; kingdom Bacillati; phylum Actinomycetota; class Actinomycetes; order Mycobacteriales; family Nocardiaceae; genus Nocardia; species Nocardia sp. NPDC004711. The sequence continues at coordinate 2,435 of NZ_JBSGCB010000148.1, forward strand.
CGGGCTGGGTACACGCGAGGTCGCGAGCGACGGCACTGAGGTTTCCGGCCTGACAGACCGCCACGAATACCCGGAGGTCATCGAACGTCATCCGCACCAAGCCCACCGTAATGTGTCCGTATCAAAGCTGAATCTTGGGGATTACCAAGGCAAACCGAGGATTGACCGGCTGCGCGCACGTCGCTGATGATCGTTGTGGGCCCAGGGCGGCAACCCGCCCCGCTTCTTCGGCTCATCCGGATCGGGGCGGAGCGGAGGGGGCGGGTGCCGACCCGCACATCGCACGATCGTCATCAACCGGCTCGGAGGGGATATGCGTCATGAGTATCACCGAACAACAGGTGATCACCGATCAGCCGTCAGTCCACGCGCGAGCGCTCATCACCTGGATTGCTGTCCACCCGGCCATCACGATCACGCCGGCATGCCCGCCGACCTCCTCACCTGGCTGAAGCGTTTCGCTGCCGAACAGGGCGCCACAGGCCGACCCGATGGTGTGGGGCGCGCGATCATCCTTCCGCGGACTTGACCGGCGAAACCATTCGGCGCGTGGTCTGCCCGGGCTCCTTCGACCCGGTGACCAACGGCCACCTCGACATCATCGGCCGCGTCGCGACGCTGTTCGACGAGGTGATCGTCGGCGTCGGCAAGAACGTCGGCAAGCGCGCGCTGTTCACCGCCGAGGAGCGGATCGCCATGATCCGCAACGTCATCGGCGAATATCCGAATGTCCGCGTCGAGGCCATCGACGGGCTGCTCGTCGACTTCTGCGTGCAGCACGGCGCGCACGCCATGGTGAAGGGCCTACGCGCAGTGAGCGACTACGAGTACGAGCTCACGATGTCGCAGATGAACCATCGGCTGTCCAGAGTGGAGACACTCTTCGTGGCCTCCGATCCGGAGTACAGCCACCTGTCCTCGTCGCTGATCAAAGAGGTCGCGGGGCTCGGCGGCGACGTCTCCGGGCTGGTTCCCGACCATGTGCTCGCCCAGCTCACGACGCGACTGGCCGAGCACAAAGCGAAGTCCGACTGACCATCTACCAGTAGGTTCGAGTGAACGCATGAGCCACTGTCTGGATGCTCTCATTCGTTCGGGCCGTTCCGGGCAGCAGCGCTCTTGGCCCGGACACGGTGCCCATGCATCACATTGACGGCGGCGAAGTTCCGATTCCGTAGCGACCGGACATTGATCAGTGCTGCGGCGGCGGACGACGAGCGGGTGTCCAGCGGCCTGTGGTTGGGGGAACGAGCTACAGTTGCGCGGGCGCTTCCACTCACTGAGAAGTGATCCGGATCACGGCCTTGGGAGTCAGTGATCTCGGCTATCAAAAAGCCTTTTGGCTACCACCCAGCCCCCAATTGCTGGACACTCGACTAGGACGCTTCACAAGCGCGTCCCTGCCCGGGGCATGGGAAGGATGCCTGCAATAAGGCCAAAAGCCATGCAGTTCAGCAAACTCGCCGTCACCTCGGCCCTCGGCATCACCGCCGGCACCGTACACGCCGATCCTGTCCCTGCCCCGGTCCCGGTCATCCCCTCCGGCTCGACGGCATCAATCAGGCTCTCGGCCAGGTCCTTCCGTCATCCACTGACGCGAAGCTCGACGGCGACTCCGTCGTGGTCGAGACCGACGCCGGCTCGCTCACTGCTGCGGACAACCAGCTCCAAGTCCGCGACAACCAGGGCAATATCGTCACCGACCTCCCGCTGAGCCACACCCTCGGCGGCATCGGGTTCGTCCAGCGCATCACGATCCGGCGAACCAGTAAGCCGTCTGTTCGCGAAGCAGCGCACCCCTGGACGCCTCTGATGAGGGGCGGGGCGGGTCTCTTTGTGCCGGACGGTTGCCTTCGTCACTCATTGAAACCTCGATGAGGAGCTCGCTTCCAAGAGGGAAGCGCCCGATCAAGAAAGCGACGAGAAAGTAATAATGCGTTTCCACAAGTTCGCCGCCACCTCTGCCCTGGCCATCGCGGCCCTCGGCATCTCCGCCGGGACCGCCTACGCCGATCCCGCGGCCGCCGCCGATCCCGGGATCCACTGGGACACCAAGATCGACGGCGCTTCGGTGGTGCTGAAGACCGACGCGGGCTCGCTGAC
>NZ_JBSGCB010000149.1:0-4464 GCF_053601595.1 Nocardia sp. NPDC004711
ACAGGAGGACCCAGCACCAGCAGAACTCACCGCCTGACCCCATTCCGGATCATGCGGTGACCACCCCAGTTACACCACGCCCCGGGACTTGACCTCGAGCTGGCGGGCCCGGATGGTGCCCTCGTGGGCATAGAGCAGGTCGCGACGCAGCGCGTGCAGCGATTCGCCCTTGTTCAGCTGGCGCGCGATGCTCCGCCGGTAGTCCAGATCCGACAGGTAGCGGGCGGCGTAGATGGTGCGCCGCAGTGCGCCGCCGGGTGGCCAGGTTCGGGTTGTGTCCGTTGGAGGGTTTTGATCATTCCGGCGGGCGGCGCGCCGGTGGCGTCCGATGAGCCTGCGACCCAACAACGTTCAGCTTGCAGCCGGCTTCAGGGTTGCGATCTGATGTGTGAATGCACAGTGGCCCAACAGTATTGATAACTGATCACAGTTCGCACGAAGGCAGCCGGGCAGTGCTGGCGGCCACGATAGAACAGCTCACCGGCCGCCCCGCGCTGACAGTGGACGCGCGGCATTTCCTGGACGGCGGTGGTGGCAGAGTCCGGATCGGTGACGGTGAAGTCGGCCTCGAGACGGCAGCCGAGGGCGTCTCGGTCGTTGCATCGATGGTGATCGTCTACGAGATCCGGCCCCAGGATCGCAGGCGGTTCGAGAGGTTTCAGCACGCGCTGCGCACGTCCGGCGTGCGTACACTGGGCGCCGACGTGCAGGCGTGGCGAGCGGCGACGGAGAAGGATCTGACCGCGAAAGCTTTTCTGCGGGACGGCATCCCGCACCCGGAGACGATGCGTCTAACCCATCCGACCACCGAGCAGGCGGTCGCGGCATTCGAGCACCTCGGTGGTGACGTGTGGGCTCGGCCTGTCGTCGGCATGGGTGGCGTCGACGTTTCACACATCGTCTCATCCGGGCAGATGATCGCGGCGGTGCGGCATTTCGCCGCGGCCGAGCAGGGATGGCTGATCTCCCGCGATGCCGGAAACTTCGACGCCGCCGGACGCCGGCACCAATATCGTGTCGTCGTCCTCGAGGACCGAGTGCTGCGCGCCGCCGAGCATGTTCAACCTGACCCCAACGCGCCGTGCAACCAATCGCGCGGCGCGGTGTCGACAGACCTGCCGATCGATCACCTTCCCCCGGGGCTGGCCGAACTCGCCGTATCCGCGACCAAGTCCGTCGGACTGCCGTTCGCGGGGGTCGATCTGGTCCCTGAAAACGGCGGCACCGTATTCGAGGTCAACGTTCATCCTGAAATACCTGCCAACCGGGCCGACTGCATGGCCATCCCCTATCTCGAGGCGCATTTCGCGATCGGCTGATCGAGTCTGCGGTTCGTGCGGCCGATCGCGCCCGATCCTTACGACGAATCCGGCGACGGCGTGGATGGGTGGGTTCGGCTGTCCGGCTCCCCTGCGGTCGCTTCGGCGATACTCGGCCGGATCTGGTCTGCCGCCGCACCGCGGTGTCATAAGTTCGGCGAACGACCTCGCCAAAGTTGGAGCGCGCCGTACTGAATCGGCAGGCCGCCGGACGATCACGATCACTCAGATGCACCGAAAGTCTGCCTTCGGGACAGAAGGAACACTCATCGGCAGTTGCGGATGTTCCGCCGACCTCGGATCGGCACGGCCAGTCGATCTTCCGATGACCCGCGCTGGCCGGTTCGGTCAGCGCGGTATGCGGCATTACAGCGCGTCCATTGCCGCCTGTCACATGCTGAAGAACCCGGCTACCTCATACCCGGGTGATTTCGCCGCTGCCTTAACCCGAGCGGACGATGGGGTCGAGTGCTTCGAGGAGCTTCCGGGTAGGAGTCGCCTCCCTATCCGACTCCAGGACGTTCTGTACCAAGAAGGTGCCCATGCTCATCGCCACCAGCGCGCTCGCTGTCGCCAGCGCTGACTCGTCGTCGAGTTGGGCCCACCGGCGGGTGAAGCCGCTCAGAACATCGAGGAGTTCGGTCATATAACGGCGCTGGGACTCGCGAACACGAGCGTTGCCGGCAACCTCGGACCACAGCTGGAGCATGAGCGCTGAGCTGGTGGTAGGCGGGCTGTCGACCAGTAGCGTGTCGTGGATCAAATCGATGACTTCCGCCGGTCGCGGCACCGGGTCCGCGTCGACAGCCCTACGCAAGACCCGGAGAACTGGAGCCATCACCGTGTCCGCAAGCTCCTCGATGAGTTCCTCCTTGCTGGCGAAGTAGCGATAGACCCCGCCTGCGGACATCCCGGCTTGGGTGCAGATATCCGGCACCGACGTGGCGTGGAGGCCTTTGGTGGCGAAGCAGTGCGCTGCGGCGGCAAGGATCGTCGCGCGTCGTTGGGCGAGGTACTCGGGCGTGACAGGGGGCATCCATCAATAATGAACGATCTTTCGCCTTGACACGTGCGCAGGTCGTAGGCCACATTTAAAAACGAAAGTCCATTCGCTTTGTTGCTCGAGGAGCCCGAACATGACTGTGGACAACACTGGCCGGGTAGCTGTAATCACCGGTGGCGGCACCGGCATCGGCCGCGCGACTGCCATCCAACTCGCAGACACGGGCTGGAACGTGATCGTTGCCGGGCGACGGGAAGCGCCGCTCGCCGATCTCGCCGCCGAGCGTCCGACGATCGGCTATGAGGTCGTGGACGTCGCCGATGAAGCCCGAGCCCGCCAGTTCATCGACTCGGCCGTCGGCGCACACGGCCGACTCGACGCCCTGATCAACAATGCAGGCGCACTCAACCCTGTATCGACCACCAACCCCACCTACGACGCGTTGAACCACCTGTTCTCGATCAACGTCTTCGGGCCGTCCTATCTGGTCGGCGCCGCGGTCGAGCACCTGTCGGCCGTCGGCGGCAGCGTCGTGAACGTAAGCAGTGCGGCGGCGCAGCGTCCCCAGGCCAGGTCGGCGTTCTACGGTGCGTCCAAGGCCGCGCTGGACTACCTGACTCGGTCATGGGCCGCGGAACTAGCCGGTCAGGGCATCCGCGTCAACGCGGTTGCTCCCGGACCCACCGAGACCCCGATCCTTTCGACGGTGCTACCCGCCGACATGGTTGCGCAGGTTACTGCGGCGGAGGCGGCATCGCTCCCACTCAAGCGCCGCGGCACCGCTGATGAAGTTGCCCGCTGGATCGTCGCGCTGGCTGATCCTGCGGCAGCGTGGGTCACGGGCCAGGTCATTGCGATCGACGGAGGGATGGCGATCGCATGACCCGCCGCGTACTGATCATCGGAGCTGGACTCACCGGTCTGGCGTTGGCCAACGGACTCCGCTGCGCCGATGGCGTCGAGGTCACGGTCGTCGAGCAGGCGCCGGTCATCGCCGAGGCCGGCTGGGCGATCAGCCTGACCGACAGACATCTCGAAGCTCTGCGGCAACTGGGGTTGGCGCCGCAGGATCTGACCGCGGATCGGCTCGCTCGAACGATCATGTACGACCCGAACACCTCCGTTCCGGTCGGGATCGCCGCCATGGACGGGGTTGTGACGACCCGTTCCGAGCTGCAACTGTGGCTTTGGGAACCCGTCGGCGATCTGGTGCGCACCGGGATCGCACCGGTCTCGATCACCGACAATGGCGCGTGCGTCGAGGTCGGGTTCAGCGACGGCACCACAGGCGAGTTCGACGTGGTCGTCGGCGCCGACGGTATCAACTCTTGGACTCGGCGCAGCGTCTTCGGTGGTCCGGATCCGGCCTACGCGGGCAGTGCTGTGGTGCGCTTCCAGGTCCCCAACGCTGCAGGCCTGGACCTCGCCGGTATGACCAGCGATGGCCGCCTGAGCCTTTTCGTCCTGAACCGCGGCACGGTACTGCACGGCGTCGTATTCCTGCCCGGTGAACCGGACAACCGCCGCGACTGCACGCTCACCGAACTGGCGCAGGACTACGCCGACCTGTGTGGTCCGCTGGCCGGCCTGATCAAGGCCATGCGCACCGAGCCGGTCGGTTTCTACGCCAACATCAACCAAGTCGTGACCGATGACTGGGCGGTCGGCCGGATCGCGCTCGCAGGCGATGCCGCGCACGCCATGAGTCCCCGACTGGGCCAGGGCGCGGGAGTGGGCCTACAGGATGCCGCTCTGCTTTGCGAACTACTCACGCTGCCCGACCTTCCAGTTCAGTCCGCGCTAGCCGGATACGCCGGAATCCGCCGCCCGGCAGCACAATTGGTCCAGCAGCGCTCGCACGCTGCCACGCTCCGGATCGGTCATCCCGGTTCTGCACTCGAACTGCACACTCAGGCGAACCGGTAGGCAGGCGAACGCGGTGACCAGGCGTGCATCTCCGGCAGGCAACAATCGCTGACCAGCTATGCACTGATGCCGGAATGGTTGAGCCACACCTACCACGGGGGGTGCGCGCCGTTGCCTCCGGTTGCCGCCGTCTAGCTGATCCGATTGGTATCGGACTGTGCGAAACGGGCGATGGCGCGGGCGACCGCCTCGCCCATGGCGGGGCTGCCGGTGTGA
>NZ_JBSGCB010000150.1:0-4183 GCF_053601595.1 Nocardia sp. NPDC004711
AAAAATAAAAAAACGAAACAAAAAATTAAAAAAAAACTCGATTTGGGGGTCCCACCGCTGCGCGGTGCCACCCCATCACTCACTTCGAGACACAACCTAGCTGGTGGATCTACGTCGAAAGGCCGAGACTGGTTACTGCCTGTCCGCGCCATTGCGACCACACGGGTCGCCCCACCTCGGATCCGCCAGATCGGGCGACGTGCGTGAGTCTCCGCCTATCGACACGAAGGAGGCTGGAAATGGATCACTCAGACTTGGACCCGACCTTCTATCGGAGCGCAGCGGAGGCGGCTGCCGCGCCACCGGAGCGGCTCGCCTACGTTGTTGCGTTCGACCGGGCGGCACAGCAGCCGGATGCGCTGTCGGTAGTCGATGTGGATCCGGGCTCGGCCACCTACGGCAGGGTGGTGGGCTGGACCGAGGTGCCCCACCTGGGCAACGAGCTGCACCATTTCGGCTGGAACGTCTGCAGCAGCGCGCTGAAGCACGAGGGCCACCGCATCGACGGGCTGGCTCGGCGCTACCTGATCGTGCCGGGTCTGCGCTCGTCGCACCTGTACGTGTTCGACACCCAGCCCGACCCATGTCGGCCTACCCTTTCCAAGATCGTGGACAGCTCCGACCTCGCGGCCAAGGCCGGCTACTCCCGCCCGCACACGCTGCACTGCGGGCCGGACGGTGTTTTCATGACCTGCCTCGGTGGGGCAGACGGATCGGACGGGCCGGGCGGGATCGCGCTGCTCGATCACGGCACGTTCGATGTGTTGCGGCAATGGGAGACCGACCGCGGGCCGCAATACCTCGCGTACGACGCCTGGTGGCATCTCAACCAGAACACCCTGATCAGCAGCGAGTGGGGCACTCCGTCCATGATCGAGGACGGGTTGCAGCCGGAGTTGCTGCTGGCCAACAAGTACGGCCACGCGATCCACTTCTGGGACCTCACCGCCGGTCGGCACCAGCAGCGGGTCGATCTCGGGGAACAGAACCAGATGGCACTCGAGCTGCGCCCTTCGCACGATCCGGACGCCACCTGGGGTTTCGTCGGCGTGGTGATCTCGACCGAGGATTTGTCGGCCTCCGTGTGGCGTTGGCACCACGACGGTGGTGTCTGGGCGGTCGACAAGGTGATCACCATCCCGGCCGAGCCGGCTGATCCCGACCTGCTGCCACCGGCACTGAAACCGTTCGGCGCGGTGCCGCCGCTGGTCACCGACATCGACCTGTCGGTTGATGACGCATACCTCTACGTATCGTGCTGGGGCACCGGGGAGCTCAAGCAGTTCGACGTGCGCGATCCCGCCAACCCGAAACAGACCGCGTCCGTCCGGCTCGGCGGGATCGTGGGCCGCGCCGCCCACCCGGCCGCGCCGAACCAGCCGCTTGCGGGTGGCCCCCAGATGGTCGAGATCAGCCGTAGCGGTCAGCGGGTCTACCTCACCAACTCGCTCTACAGCACGTGGGACGACCAGTTCTACCCGGATGGGGTCGGCGCCTGGATGGCCGTGCTGCACACCGATCCCGACGGCGGAATGACCATCGACGAGTCGTTCTTCCCACACGACGAGGACTTTCGAGGTCTGCGGGTGCACCAGGTGCGCCTCCAGGGCGGTGACGCCTCCTCCGATTCCTACTGCTACCGCTAGCTAGACCGCCCCGCCGACGACTCAACCCGATGTGGGCACGGCTCACTCGCCGCAGAGGTTTCCAGCGCGGGCCGCTTCAAAGCTGGATGTAGCGAGCAAGAGTGCGCGCTCATGCCGAATTGAGTGCGTTTTACACGATCAGTCCCACCAGAAGGTCCACTGCTCGGCATTGATAAGCCGGTCGGCATATTCGTCGAGGTGATTACCGACCAGCTCGGCGCAGAAGGCGAAGTGTTCGTTTGCCACCAATCGGGCGTACTCGGCGGTTGCAGGTGGAGATGCCACAGCAAGATGCAGCGTGCCCTGTTCGACGGCGAAGACGGTGACACCGAACCGACGCCGCCAATCCCTCACGACCGCAGCTAATTTCGCGGTGTCGTTGTCATGGTTCACGGGACCGTCCCATCCTGCCGATGCCAAGGCTTCGGCGCCGTCGGCAGCCGGCACCAGGATCAGGGTGGCCTCGGTATCGGCAGCAACCCTGTCGGCGACCTCGTCTGGTGAGTGTTGCGACTGGCCGGCCGGTAGCAGGACGAGCGGGTACCCACCTGCCCACTCGATGAGCTGGACTGCTGGATCGTGTTCATCCAGCGTGGTTATCGCCGGGTTCGGGGAGAACAAGTCGTCGTCGTAGTCATGAACCAGTAGCGGCCACAAGCCGGTCTCGGGGTGACGGCGGCGCCACTGTGACCACAGGTTCCCGACATTGGCTCCTCGCAGAGCCAAAAGGTCGGGTCCGCAGCCTCGTTGGCCTGCTCCAGCCGCCCAGCGGGGAGTCCGGCGGGCAGCTGCTCGTAGCAGTTCATGTATCGTTCTCCGGATCCCAGCCATGGACAAAGTTGGTCGACCGAGGCAGAACCTGATCGAACGCACGGACATGCCGCTGGTCGCGCGGACCGAACCGGCGAGCGCGGCGCGGCGGAAGATCAACTGGCCGTGCGTGTCCACGGATGGCCGAACGCGCCGTCAGGCCGAGCTGAGGGCCGCCCGGAAGGCAGTGAGGGTGGCCTCGCCGGGGGTCCGGTCCAGTATTGCGAAGGTGATCTCGTCGAAGTGACCGTTGAACCGCCCACCGTCGGCTAGCAGTGCATGGAAGACACCGGCCACCATGCCTGGGTCGTTGCCGTAGGCGCCGCAGCCCCAGGCGCCCAGCACCAAACGCCGGTAGCCGACGGCTGTTTCGAGAATGCGCTCGGCGCGGGTGGCCAGCACCGCGGGTATTCGATACGCCTCGCTCGCCAGCTCCTGCACGATCACGTTGGTCCGGGGCGCCGGGCAAGTGAGGAAGCCGACCATATAGGGGCTGTCGAGCAGGATGCCCGTGTCGTCGCGGAAGACAGGCACGGCGGGAGACAGGATCACGCGGTCGCTGTAGAAAGGGTCCGGTGTGCGGCGGTGGTGCTCGTAGTATTGCGGCACGGCCAGCAGGGTGGTGTACAGCGCTGACGCTCGGCACAGGGCTTCTTCTTGGGTGCGGGCGCCGGCGAGGTAGTGGCCGCCGGGATTGCGGGCGGACGCGAAATTCAGAACGGCGACCGGCTCCGGATCGGTGTCGAGCATCCGGCGCGCCGCGACGAGGCTGCTCTCCCCGGTCACCATGATGACGGTGGCGCCCTCGCTGCGGGTGATTACCGGGACCGGGTCGGGACCGTACATCCGGGTGCCCTGGACGGCGGCTTGTACCCCCGATGTCAACGACACATAGTGTCCGCTGGGCGTCCGGTAACCGCCGGCTGCGATGATCCGCTCGTTGTCGGCGGCGATGGCTCGCAGGCGTTCGGTCACGCCCGCAATGCTCTCATGGCTCGAGACGAACCGGATACCACCGCCGGAGGGGAAGCGCGGGCCGAAACGAAAACCAGAACACGACACCCAATCTTCGGCTACGCACACAGCCCCGTAACACGCTGTGGGCCACCCTTCTTCGGCGATGCGCTGCCGCGCGTGGCTGCGGCACGTCCGTTCGAGGAGCGGAGCTACCAGCGCCACCCCGGATCTCGCGCGAATGATCACATCACTGACCCTCACGGGCCGGTCCCCGACAGAGCAAAGTCGAATGAGGCCGGCAGCTTCTCACTCCAACGTCACTGCGACGCAGGTATTTTCGATACTATTCGGCTCTACTCCTCGTCACTCACGGTTACGGTGGCGGTGTATTCAGACATGCCCAGCAGCCTCTTCCATTCTCAAACAAAAGCGACCAGGCGATCATGCCGATCGCTTCCCGCTGCACGGCACCAGAACGTCCGCTACTGCCGCATACCGCGCTGACCGACCCGGCCAGCGCGGGGCATCGGAAGATCAACGAGCAGAGCGCTATACGACCGCCGGCAGTGCGCGCTCATGCCGAGTTGAAGGCGTTTCGGAGGTCGGTAACGTTCGTAAGTTGCTTTCCGACAACAGACTTCGTCTGGCGCGAATCCAGCCATGGAGTAGGCCCAGGGGTAAGTCCCTTGGAGTGGTGGGATTTCGGAATCGGACAGGTCCGGTATGAGGCGTGTTGATGTCCTGAAATGAGCAGGTCATCGCGTAGTGGT
>NZ_JBSGCB010000151.1:0-3886 GCF_053601595.1 Nocardia sp. NPDC004711
CTCCGGTCTCACCGACCGCGACCTGCCCTACGTGGTGGCCGTCAAGGGCTCCACCGGCGTGCACCGCGGTGACGCCCGCCCACAGACCCCGCCCCCGACGGCACCCTCCCCGAGCTCTGGCTACTGGCCGAATGGCCCACCGAAACAAGCGAACCCACCGACTACTGGCTGTCCACCCTGCCACCCGACACCCCAATCACCGACCTCGTCCGACTCGCCAAAATCCGCTGGCGCATCGAACACGACTACCGCCAACTCAAAGACGCCCTCGGCCTCGACCACTTCGAAGACCGATCCTGGCTCGGCTGGCACCACCACGCCACCCTCACCACCGCCGCCCACCCGTTCCTCACCACCCTCCGACTCACCACCCCAAAAGCAAACGGGCAGGACTGACCCTCTACGGCACACTCCGCAAACTCCAACGCGCACTTGCCATCTGGATCGGTACCTGCCCGCTTTGCCGCCACACATTCTTCGACCTAACAAAGTCCTACTAGGACCCAGTCCTTCTCCCGGCACCGATTCCGGCATACCGCGACCGCGTCCAGAGGTGACCGTCCCGGACGGTATCCGTACGAGTCGTCGTGGAACACCTTCTCCACCTCCGGCTCCAATGCCAATACCGCCACTGTCTGCGCCACCCGGTCGACCACATTCGGGATGCCGAGGACTCTCGTTCCTCCTTTCTTCGGTATTTCCACCGCGCGGACCGGACCAGGAAAATACGATCCCGACGACATACGATTCCACAGCCGATAAAGGTTGTCTTGCACCCCTTCTTCGAACTGTTCGATCGTCACGCCATCGACCCCGGCCGCTCCTCCGTTCTCCTTGACCTTCAACCACGCATTCCACACCAGCATTTTCGGTATGTCGTGCGACTTGCCCAGCAACTTCGGCTCATTCATGCGACTCCTTCTTTCCGGTTGATCACGTTCATCAGCCCGGACGACCCCACCCCTTGGCTCCGCCCCCACTGCGATACGTAGGGACTTCACAGCTACTACGGGTGAGTCCGCCAGCGCGTCCCGCAACGGTACTCAACTCCTTGCGGATTCTGCCGCTTGGAGTTCTCCCTCTCGCCACCGATTCCCCGATGGCAGTATCAGTACGCGCCTTCACATGTTCCATACGAGAGCCCGGACCGGACTCATGCTGCCTGTACGCCGGACACCACCTGGACAGGAAACGGGTAACCTCCAGGCTCATCCCAGAGCAAAGACCAAGCCCTGGTTTCGGTGTCGTCTGATTAGCTTTCGACGCTTCAGTCGGCACAGGGCAATTCGCCCATCGCTCATCTTTCCGGCCCACACCTGACACAGTCACAGCCGCGCCTTTTCCTACACCGCTCAAGACCACGGTCTTCAGCCAAGGCCCCGGTAGGTGGTTTGAAGCCTCCTCCCGCAAGGCGACTCCGGAGGTCCAGAAATTCCTCCATCTACTCGTACAGCACCGAAGAGCCAAGCTCACCGAACTTGACCTCCGTTCATGTTCACAAGGTCTTCAGCCAACGCAGCATGAGGCGGTTTGAAGCCTCCCCCTACAGGGCGACTCCGAAGGGCCAACCTTCATCTCCCGCACAGCACCGCTCCAGATCGGTTGCCTACACCTCACTTTCGCATTCAGGACACAACACAGGTTTTGACAATTCCTCCGGGCGCGGGTCTGACCGGTGGATGAGGTGGTGGCCGGGGGCGACGCCGAGCCGGTGGGCGGTGACGAGGCGAGTGATCGCGCGCGGGGTCAGCGGCACGGGGTGCAGGGCCTGGTAGCCGTGCGAATCGATCGCGGTGCACAACGGTGCGTCCGCACCGGGCCCGGGACGGTGGGCCGGTAGGCGATGTCATCGGCCTTGAGGTGATGCGCCAGAAGGGATTTCGTCGCTGGGGCGGCCCGGATCGCGAGGATGGCGGCCCAGCGGTCGTGGTGAGGCGGGCGATGGCGGTGACGTCGGCGACGCGCACGTCGTTGTCGGTGACCCGGGATGTCGCGGCGGCGCAGGCCGACAAGCGTGCTGATGGGAAGCCGGGCGGTGCGCTGGCGGCGAATCTGGTTGAGAGCGTCGAGGATCGTGCACGGCCGGGTGGCGGCCGCCGCTGTCGCGGTGGACGCGGTTGATCGCCGACAGGCCGGTGCGTCGACGCGCGGGTGTGGTTTCGAGGGTGTCGATCGGGGCCAGTACGATGAGACGAAAGTGACCTTGACGGAACCCTGGTTTGGCGGCAATGCCGTTAACTTACGGTGTTTGTGCAGGTCGGAGGGCTTGACCGGAGGGCTTGACGCGGTGGTGTCTGGCCGTGTCATGAGAGTTGCTGTGCGGCAAGTGGTTTCCGGGTATGGTGCCGGCTCGTGGCGGAGGTGGTGGCGGGACGGTTGACCGATCGGATCGGGTTGGGCGTGCTCACGCGTGTGGTGCGCCAGGATCTGGTCGACGAAGTGCTGGTGGAGACCGGCAGGGTGGAGAAGCGCCGTCGACTGCTCCCGGCGCGGGTGGTGGTGTATTTCGTGCTGGCGATGACGTTGTTCTTCGACGATGCCTACGAGGAAGTGATGCGCAAACTCGTTGACGGGCTTCGGTTTCTGCGTTCGTGGGACGAGGACTGGCAGGTGCCGACCTCACCGGCGCTGTGCAAGGCCCGCGCCCGTCTCGGTGAGGAGCCGCTGCGGGAGTTGTATCGGCGGGTCGCTGTGCCGCTGGCTGGTGCGGGGACGTCAGGTGCGTGGCTGGCCGGGCGGCGGGTGATGGCCGTCGACGGGGTCCAGATGGATGTCCCCGACACTGCGGACAACGACGAGGCGTTCGGGCGCGGAACGAGCCATCAGGGCCTGGACGCGCCGTATCCGAAGGTGAAGGTGGTCGGACTGGCCGAATGCGGCACCCGCGCGATCGTCGACGCCGAGATCGGCGCGGCCACCGACGACGAGCGTGCGCTGGCGCGGGCGCTGTTGGCTGCGTTCGAGCCGGGAATGCTGGTCGTCGCCGACCGTGGATTCTTCAGTCACGAGTTCTGGCGCGAGGCCGCAGCGACCGGAGCGGATCTGTTGTGGCGGGTACAATCCGGTCTGAAACTGCATGTGGTGCAACAGCTTCCGGACGGATCGTATCTGTCACGGCTGATGACCGACATCGAACGTCAGCGCATCCGCCGCCACCACGCCCGCGGACTGGACACCATGCCCGTGGGCGTGCCGGTGCGGGTAATCGAGTACGAAATCACCAACCGTGACAGTGATACCCCTGGCCCGATCCGGCTGGTCACCACCATCCTCGCCCCAGAGCAGGCCAGCGCTGCCGAGCTGGCCACCACCTACCATCAACGCTGGGAGTTCGAGACCAGCCTCGCCGAGATCGAAACCCGTCAGCGTGGCAGTTATCGGGTGCTGCGCTCGCACAGTCCCGCCATGGTGCGCCAGGAGATCTGGGGCCTGCTGACCACCCACTACGCGGTCCGCGAACTCATGTATCACGCTGCCGATCTCGAAGGTTGCGATCCGTTACGGCTGTCGTTCATCCGCACCCTCCGCGTTGTCCGGCGACACGTCACCGGACAGGCGGGTTTTTCCCCCTGACCGGCTCGCCACGACCACAGCCGACGCCGTCGCAGAGATCGCCGAACGCCCGAACCCGCCACGGCGCAACCGCAGCTATCCCCGAGTCCTCAAACGCGCCGGTCGCCACAAGTTCCCACGAAAAGACCTGCGACACAAGAACATCAACCATCCCAGCCCCGCCGAGATCCGGCTACACCGGCGCGTAAGTTAACGGCATTGGGTTTGGCGGAGGGCACCTTAGCTTGGTCTTTAACCTCCGGCTCGGTTGCGTTGGTAGAGGGTTGTGAGTCGTTTGACGGTTTTGCCGACGTCGTAGTGGATGGCGCGGTGA
>NZ_JBSGCB010000152.1:0-3714 GCF_053601595.1 Nocardia sp. NPDC004711
ACCTTACAGCGGCAGGCGTCCACCGGTCCGGTCATCGCTGCGAGTGTGGCGCGCGGCTACACCGCGCACCACACCCCTTGGAATCAATCATCTAGTTAGACACTTGCTGTCAGGATCGGATCCCGGCCAGGATTTGATCCAGGTGCCCGGTGGGATGCTCCCGGGCGGCGTCCGCAGGCAGTCCGCAGGAACGCCGGACCCATCCAATTCCACCAACGATGCCAGCGGCCAATCCCCCGCTCAGGGGGCGCTTCCGTACACCGGGCAACAAATCCCATCACGCGCAAACGTCGAGAAGGTCCACCTAAAATCCGCCAAGTGACGGTTCGAGCCCGTCCGGGGCACCTACAGCATCCACACAATCCATGACCGAGCATTGCGCTGCCGACCTGAACCGGCCCGGTCGGCGGAATCGAGTTGGGCAATGTCGCTCTGCGCGACCGACTTCTCGGTCGCGAGCTGGTTGTGGGTATCGCGTAGAGCATTGGTGAACGGGTCATCGGAGCTGTCGGTGCTGGGTGATTTCATGTGTTCGGCAGCGCGGAGGACGGCTGTGCGGAACGGGATGGGAATTGGTAGCGGTGGATCGGTTGCGGGACACGACGTTCGGGGACGCGTTCGAGGCGGTGGGCCAGAGTGTCCGGTTTCGGTGGGTGTGGGGGGAGGATGAGGTTCAGCGGCTTGTTGACGCGGGGTGGGAGCGGACCAGCGACGCCGAGCTTCGGTACACGTTCGATACTGCCGAGGGGGACGAGCGCGGTGTGGATGTGTTCGCTGCGGCACATGAGAAGTTCGAGTACGACTTCGGGTCGGCGGTGCGTATGGTGCCGGGGCGGCGGCGGTCGGCTACCTGGGTTCAGGCCGATCTTCTGATGGTGCTGACGTCGCGCCAGATCAGGCTCGTGAGGCCGGTGGGTGGACGTCGAGCGGAAGAGATCGACGGAGACGGACGGGACGACGCCGGATCGGACGAGGTCTGCGACTGCCACTGCCATTGCGAACTCGCGGGGCTCGACTACTGCAACGACAATGCCGACTGCGGTGACTACGACGAAGACGACTGCGACGCAGACGAAGACGACGAGCACGATTGTGACGAGGAAGGCTGCGGGTACAAGAAGTGCGGCGAATGCCACTGCTGTATCTGCTGGAAGAACTGCGGCTGTGATTACTACAGCACTGAGGATTGCGGCTGCGGCTGCTACGAGTGCGCCTGTGCTTGCTACAGCGGCATCATCGACGTGGATGATCGGTCCGGCGACGACGAACCGGTGACCGTGATGGACGAGTGGCCCGCCTTCGTCGCCGGATTGGCTCAGGTGCTGCCCCGGCTGGGTAAGGGCGAGCGGGTCGGCTTGACTGCCCACGGACACCGTTTCGCGAGCTTCCAGGTTCGGGACAGCCAACTCGATTGTGCGATCGCCGGAAACCAGAGCGTGCCACAGGAATACCACCTGAGTTCCGAGCAAAGCACATGGTTGATTCAGCGTGGTTGGTATCAGTATCGGGAATTCGATCGGACCTATAGCGTCCCGTTCGCCGCCGGCAACGACCAGTACGTCGATACGGCCGAGTCCGTCGTCACTGTCCTGCGTGACTTCCTCGGCATCGCCCGACCCGGCGACCTCGGCATCGAGACCACCGGCGCGCCCGACGGACAGCCACGATGCCGCCTGGTGATCGCGCGCTGACCGTTTTCCCACCGGCCCCGTCGATCGAGTCGAGCCGCACCCGGAGCGGCAGGTGCGGCTAGAACAGCCTGACCAGATGTAGTGCGTATCCGGCATTCGGCAATAGCGTGCACTGCCGGCGGCTGTCTGGCGCGCTGCCCGTTGATCTTCCGATGCCACGCGTTGGCCGGTTCAGTCAGCGCGGTATGCGGCATGAGATTTTGATAGCGATGGCCGCTCGTTCCGGCGGGCCGGTGCGGTCATTGCCCGATGGTCGTCTCGAATCGGTGCCGGGTGGAATACAACTCCCAGGCGGCTTCGGCGAGATCGGCAGGGTCGAGGGGTTCGGGAAGAAGAGCCGGATCCCATTGTCGGGCAGCGTATTCGGCGGATTCACTGCCACCGACCATGCCCGCCACCTGGACCAGACCGGCATACACTCCGGTGCCGGTCAGTGAAACGTGGAGATTGTGCAGATAGGCCCGCGCGGCTGCCGTCGCGACCGCGACGTTGCCCAACTGCGGGACCGGCATGCTCGCCGTGACCGCCAACCCGAACAACACCGCCCCGTCGCCGCGGTCGAGCATGTCCGGCAGCAACGACTCGATCAACACCGTCGGCGTCCGCAGCAGCATGTTCAGGCCGAACTCGAACGACTCGGGATCACAGGCGCGGATATCGACCTGCCGCTGCATCCATTCGGGCCCCGCCGGCGCGTACTCCAGTACGTCGATGCGGCCGAACCGGCCCGTGATCGCCCCCACCACACCCGCAAGCTGTTGCCGGTCGGCGAGGTCCGCCACGAACCCAGCGGCCTCGACACCGTCGGCGGCCAGTTCGCCGACGATCGCGTCCAACTTCGACCTGGTGCGCGCGACCAGGGCGACCCGGAACCCGTCTCGTCCGAACCGGCGTGCCACCGCACGTCCGAACCCTGGCCCCGCACCGAACACCGCGATCGTCTTGGACATGAACACTCCTCCTCGAAACCCAGAAACTTGACGGTTCCGTCAAGTTGATTCGAGAGACTACCGTATAACATGACGGTTCCGTCAAGTTATAGACTCGGGCAATGCCATCCACCACGCCCACGTCCCGGCCGTTGCGCAGCGACGCCGAACGCAATCGCGCCCGGCTGGTGACCGCGGCACGGGCGATGTTCGCCGAGCACGGAGTCGACGTGGCAATGGCAGACATCGCCCGCCATGCCGGGGTCAGCAACGGCACCCTCTACAACCGATTCCCCACCCGGCAGGACCTGATCGAGGCGGTGTTCATCGACCGCCTCGAAAGGCTGACCGTGCTCGCCGAGCAGGCAGCCGCAGATCCCGATCCTTGGCACGGGTTCGTCTCCTACGTCACGGGAATGTGTGAACTACAGGCCGGCGACCGCGGGTTCAACGAGGTCGCCGCCCGCGGCCTGAAATCGGCTGCCGCACAACCACTGCGGGACCAGGCCGCGGCAGCGTTGGCGCGCCTGTTCGGCAACGCCAAGGGCCGCGGTCTGCTTCGCGTCGACGCCGTCGTCGACGATCTGGCCTTCGTGGTCTGGGGAATCTCGCGCACCGTCGAGATGACCCGTGATCACGCACCCGACGCCTGGCGCCGTCACCTCACCCTGCTCATCGACGGATTCCGCCCCACCGACACACATCCACTCCCCGGACACGAAACCCTGCATCCGGCCGCTCACTGACCCGACAAACGAAGCCGGCGATCGGCGTCGCAATG
This sequence comes from Nocardia sp. NPDC004711, assembly GCF_053601595.1. Classification (NCBI taxonomy): domain Bacteria; kingdom Bacillati; phylum Actinomycetota; class Actinomycetes; order Mycobacteriales; family Nocardiaceae; genus Nocardia; species Nocardia sp. NPDC004711. Next base: position 3,402 of record NZ_JBSGCB010000152.1, read on the forward strand.
TCTCATGACCAAGGAGCCGACCCAACTCTCTTGCCGTCCCACGAAGTTGAGGCACTGCAGGCAGGGCCTACGGCCTGCCTCAGCTTCGATCGGACGGGACAACGACCGGCTCAGTCGGCGCGGGAGGTCAGGGGAAGCCTGCTCATCGGCAATAGCGTGCGCTGCCGGCGGTTGGTCAGCCGCCCGGGATGCCCGCGGCTCGTTGATTTTTCGAGGTGCCGCGCTGGCCGGTTCGGTCAGCGCGGTATGCGGCTACTTAAGACTGGTGTTAGGGCCGGGTCCCGGCCAGGATTCGGTCCAGGTGCCCGGTGGG
>NZ_JBSGCB010000153.1:0-3301 GCF_053601595.1 Nocardia sp. NPDC004711
CTACGGACTGACCAGCAACATCGCAACGTTCAACCCGATCACCACGAACTTCCACGAATTCCTCGCCATGCTCACCGACATCGGCCGAGCACACAACATGCGCACGGTGCTGCGCGCGGCCTTCGGCCCGCCCACCGGACCGACCAGGTCCGCAATCACCACACACACGCAGTGACGAACACAGTTCGACCAGCGCCCACAACACGGTCCTGCGCGGCGGACCCGGCAACACCGTCGACGAAGCCCTGACCGGACTACTGGCCCATTACCTCGAGTACTGATGATGCTCGGGGTTCCGGTCGTTTTCGCCCCCGAACTCCAGTGGACGTTCCGCCATCGCGAATCCGCACCGTCCAGGGGATGCACAGGGGTCGACCGTGCCGAACCCGAACGAGATAGGCAGGGGTGCCATCACCATGCACTGCCAGCGGTTGGTCAGCCGCCCGAGATGCCCGGGGCCAGTCGATCTTCCGATGCCCCGGCGCTGGCCGGTTCGGTCAGCGCGGGATGCGGCAAAACAGTGCGTTTTCGGCGCGGTGCAGATGGACGTGGCGGTGTCCACAGATGGTGGGGGGATCGCCTCCGTGACCACCCAAGGAGGCACTGCGTGTATCCGGATTTTGCTGTGTTGCAGTGCATTTGAGCTGCCATCGCAGCGGAGTATTGGAACATGTTCTAGTATGTCGATCCGTATCGTAGTGATACAGAACGCAACAGGGGGCGTGTGAGATGTCGAATGCCGTTGAGCTGTCGACCGGGTTCTTCGAATCTGTCGGCGATGGGTTCGTCGCACTCGAGGCGGCACAAGGACCGTGGAGACCCGGCTCGATCGGCGGCTAAAGCCCTGACCGCCCTCACGGCCTGGGAGCTGGAAAGGCACTGCCCGATCGAGTCGGCTGGGTGCCGTCTCACCCTCGATTTCATCAAACCCGCCACCGTCGATCCAGGCGCGGACCAAACTCCGACCAGCTTCGCGCACATAGCGAATCTGGACGACGGGAGCAGACCTTCTGGTACGGGCTTGTATCGCCAGCCGTCGCCGTCATGCCGTTCCTCGTTGCAAGCGGGTGGACAAATTCAGAAACAGCAGATTCACAAGGGTTCTCGCGCAACCCACGGCGCCAGGCGATGACGCAGTGCCGCCGTGCTCGGTGCAGCAATCGTCGCGCTGGTCGCCAACACCGCCCTGCGAGCTGTTGCCGATGCCCACGCAAGCTCGGATGCAAGGTCAGCTCGTATTCACCAACCCGAAGGAGTATGAGATGACTACGTTCACAGTTCGAATCGTCGTGCGTGGATATGAGACCGACAGCCAAGGACATCTGAACGGCACTATCTATCTGCAGTACGCCGAACACGCTTGCTGGTCGCTGCTGCAGGAGGCTGGCATCGCCCAGAGTGATCTCCTCGCGCAGGGTGTCGGCCCGGTGATTCTGGAGACGACGATCGGATATCACAACGAGCTCCTCGCGGGCGACGAAGTCGAGATCGCGTGCGAATTCCTTTGGGGCACCGGCAAATCGTTTCGGATTCAGCAACTGTTCACCAAACTCGACGGGACCATGGTGGCGAAGGTGTCGAATGTCGGTGGCATCCTTGACCTGGCCGAGCGGCGGCTGGTCGCCGACCCGGCGGCGCAATACCGCGCGGTCGCGAAGAGACCGGAGCTGCTGGGTCTCTGATCCCGCCTGCCACTGAACTCCGCGTCCGCCCGATGGCCTCTACCCACATCAGTAGCGGGCGGGACCCGGCGTGGCCACGGAGACATACTGGACGGGGTTGCAACGGAACACCATGCGGCGTTCACGCGCCGGACCTCCGACGACGAAAGCTGGAGCGGCGAGGTCAAACTCAATGCTGGGCCCCCGAACTTCGACTATGCCTGCCTCGATCGCTGGTCGACACCCATGTACGGCAACGGACTACCTCCGATGATCTTCCTGTAATCGGCTACTTAAGACTGGTGGTAGGACTTGATCCCGGCCAGGGAGAGTCCCAGGTACCCGGTGGGAAGCTCTCTAATCGGCTGCCCGCCAGCAGTATCGGCGTGGCTCGCTAATGGCCTTGCTTCCCAACGGGTTACCGTGCGGATGTGGCTGGAAAGGGGTCTGCTCCGGCTCGAAGTAGCGGTGCCTTCTCGCACGGATACCCCTCCGTCGATCTGGAAGGATACCGATGCCGGTCATCATCGGAATGGACCCGCACAAACGCTCGGCCACCATCGAAATCATCGATTCGAACGCGACGATCCTCGCTACCGGCCGTTACGGCACCGATACCACCGGATACGACGAAATGCGGACCGCCGCACAACAATTCCCGCAGCGTGCGTGGGTGATCGAGGGATGCAACGCTGTCGGCCGGCACGTGGCGCACCGGCTGATCGCCGACGAGGAGACCGTCATCGACGTGCCCGCGAAACTGTCGGCGCAGGTGCGGGCGTTCGCCACCGGCAACGGCCGCACAACCGACCCGGTCGATGCGCATTCTGTCGCGCTGGCAGCGTTGCGGTCACCAAATCTGCGTCGTGTACAGGCGGATCCGGAGCTGGTCGCGTTGGGTCTGCTGGTCGATCGTCGTGACGAGCTCGGTCGTGCCCGCACCGAACTGCTGAACCGGATCCACCGGCTGCTGTTGGAGTTGATACCTGGTGGCGCCAAGAGGTTCCTGTCGGCGATGCAGGCCCGCGCCCTGGCCGAAGCTGTCGAACCGGGCGATGCCGCGGCCGCAGTCCGGCTGCGGCTGGTGACAGAGTTGATCGACGATCTCGAGGTCGTCGACCGGAACACCAAAGCCGCGGACAAAGAACTCAAACAACTGGTGATCGCGCGCGGGTCGACCCTGATGGACCTGCACGGCATCGGCCCCTCCAGCGCGACCGGCTCTACCCCGAACACCGATCCTTCGGACAAGCCACAACCCGGACTCACCACCACCCAGCCTAACGAACTACAAACCGCCTCTTGACATAAAGGGGAGCCAGTAGCGGACGTTCCGCCGGCGTCGGATCGCCACGGCCAGTTGATCTTCCGATGCCCAGCGCTGGCCGGTTCGGTCAGCGTGGTATGCGGCAAAACAGGACATTTGGATTGCCTTGCGCAAGGCATCGGCGCATACAGTAGGCGGGTGGCCCTCGCCGTGACTCCGGCCCACCGCAACGTCCTCGAACCTCCAGCCCGGCTTGGCCTTTGCCGCAATGCGTGCTGCTCTGCACGGGTAACTCCGGGTAGCATGTGGTGAAACGACTATGGAGGGGGACATCATGTCGTCGAACAGTCACCGAGAGCAGGCCGATGATCCA
>NZ_JBSGCB010000154.1:0-3274 GCF_053601595.1 Nocardia sp. NPDC004711
TGTTGGCCGTCGCTGAGTTTGCCGATGTTGGCGTCATCGGTGGTGCCGATGATGAGGGGATGGGAACGGCCTCGCTCGGCTGGGTGAGCGAGGCCGTGGTCGGTTCGGTGAGGGTGTAGGTCGTCGACCTGGTGGTGGTGGCGGTCAGTCGTTGCCGGTTTCGGTGATGGCGATGCGGGCGGATTTCTCGTCGACGATGGCGTTGCCGGCGGCGAACGCGGCGGTGAGGGCGTGGACGGCGAGGTTGTTGACCGCGCGGGGGTGTCCGCGGGATGCGTTGTGGATCAACCCGATTGCGTCGTCGCTGAACAGGGTGTCTTGGCGGCCGGCTATGCGGCAGTGGTGGCGGATGTAGTCGGCGGTGTCCTCGGGTGCCATGCCGGTGAGGGTGTAGCGCATGGAGATGCGCTGGTCGAGCGCGGCCAGGATTCCCAGGCGGAGGCGTTGGCGCAGGGTGGGCTGGCCAACGAGCAGGGCGGCGAACGGGCTGCCGGAGTCCATGTCGTGGTTGGTGAGCATGCGGATGGCCTCCAATTGGTGATTGTCGAGCAGGTGGGCTTCATCGATCACCACGACTGGTGTGCGCCCGCGTTCGGCGTGTTCGGTGGCGAGGGCGTCGGCGGCCTGCGGGGCCAGGGTGGCGGTGTAGAAGCTCGGGCTGTGCCCGAGCGCGCTGACGATGTGGTGCAGCATGCCGCGGACCCCGATCGAGGGGTTCGGCAGATAGATCACGATGTGGCGGGAGGCGTCCAGGGCAGCGGTGGCGGCGCGGACGGCGACGGTTTTGCCGGCGCCGACCTCGCCGGTGATCACGCCGATGGCGTGCTGGTCGACGCACCAGGTGATGCGGGCGACGGCTTCGCCGTGGCCGGGGTGCCGGTGCAGCATGCCCGCAGCGAGATTCCGGCCGAAGGGCATTGTCGTGAAACCGTAATGCGATTGCAGGCGTTGAATACTCACTGTCCGGCCGCGCTTCGCGTGGTTTCGGCCTGGTAGAGGGCGTCGTAGCCGATGCGCTGGTCGCGGCGCAGTTGCTCGTGATGGGCCTGCGCGGTGAGCTTCAGATAGTCGATCCCGGTCGACGCCGCCGGCTCCGGTGAGCTGATCTCGGGTCGGGCTTTGGGGTGTGCGTGGCGGGTGATGGTGTGGGGCACCGCTTTTCCGTAACTCTTCTCGCGGTATCGGACGTCGATGGTTTCCATGTCGAACGGGGAGAACACCAACTCGACCCGCCGTCCGGCCAGGGCGGGTTCGACGAGGTAGGTGTTGGAATGCAGCGAGACGGTGCCGGTCTTGGTGACGGTGCGGTACTCGCTCCAGAGGAACGCCTCGGTCAGATCCGGCGCGGTCGGGATCGCCGGGGCCCGGCCCAGGCGTTCCCAGCCGGTGTCCCAGCGGGCCAGCGGACTCTGCCCGGTTTCCGAATGGACCCGCCGGTGGTATTCGATCTCGACCCAGGCCGCGAACAGGCCGTTCAACTCGAACAACGCGGCCCGGTGGTCCATCCCCGATTCGGCGATCTGTTCGGCGGTGGTGTCGGGAACCTCGACCAGGAACTGATCGCGGACGGTGCGGAACACTCTCTCGATCTTCCCTCGGCCCTGCGGGCGGCCGGGTGTCGAATGAATCAGGCGGACACCGAGTTTCGCGCAGGCCCGCAGCAGCCAGGCATCGACGAACGCGCTGCCGTTGTCGACATAAACCGACTCCGGAACCCCGCGCGCGGCCAGCGCGGGCTCCAGCGCCGCCGCCAACCGGACGGTGTCCTCGGCGAACCCGAACCGGTAACCCGGCATCAACCGGCTGTGGTCGTCGAGAAAAGCGAACAGGTAGGTTTTCCTGCCACCCACTCTCGGGCCGTGCAGGGCGTCGCCCACCCAGAGCTCGTTCGGGTGGTCGGCCTCGAACCGGCCGAACACGACCGGATTCGGCCCGGCGGCCGGGCCTATAAGGTCCAGGCGGTGGAAATGCCGCAGCAGCGTCGATTCCGACGGCGCCCACCCGGTCGAGGCGCGCAGGATCCGCTGCACCTGCGCGACGGTGCGGGCCGGGTTCTCCCGCTTCAACGCCGCCGCCATCTCCAGCACACCGGTATCGGTGCGGATGCTCGACTGCCGCACCGAGGGCACCAATTCTTCGAAGCCCCCGTGCCGCCACCGGCGAATCCAGCGGTCGAGGGTGTCGCGGGAATAGGTGACCCGATTCCCGAACGGATCGGTATGCGTGCGCGAGGCGATCTCCCGCACGATCTTTCCTCGCGCCTTCGGCCCCAGACTCTGGTCCAGGGCCGGGCATATCAGCTGATACCGGAACAACGCGAGCGCTTGGGCCCTTTCCCGGCGACGAACTTCTTCCTGGTCGGCACTCAATGCCGGTGTCCTCCTCACAATTCGGTGCTGCCCGGCATCAACACCGTTGCCGGGCAATAACTCCGGTGAGGATCACCCGTGAGACCCCGGTAGCGTCAGGGGCAACTCGTGTTGGAGGCGGCCCGGCCCGATCCCGGCGGCCAGCCCGGAGCCAGAAGCCGACCACCAGTAGCGGCCACCGCCACCCCGGCCGGCGTCACCACGCCGAGGTCGACGAACCGATCACCGATCACCGACGCAGCCCACTCGATCGCGGTCACCACGTCAGCCCACACAGATCCGGTGGCTTTCGGGACCCTCACATCCACCCCCGCCGACACCCCCAGCCCGACGACCTCCGCCCGCACCGCCTCCAACCGACCCGCCGCCCGCCGCAGCCAACCCCGCACCGTCGCGGCGACCAGCCCGAGCCGGACCGCGATCCGGCGATGACCGAGCCCGCCCGCGCGGGCAGCGAGCACCGCCCAGATCACCGCCGCCCCATACGCCCTGCGCAGCAGCAAAGTCACCGGCAACAACACATGTGTCACCCCACAGCCCCGGCAACGAGCGCGCCGGGGCCGCACCCGCTCACCGACCGGCCCGACCCGCCGCGGTCGTGCCCACCCCCACCGGGCCAACACCCCGACAACACATGCCGGGCACCGGATCTCACCGGCCACCAGCCGGGTCTCGACGCGAACCAGATCGACCTCTACCGTGACCACCAGTGCCTCCGAGCACTACGCACGGCACCCCGCCACAGGATCCGCCAAGACCAAGCCGGGGTGCCGTGCACCCTGCAATGCTCGTCACCCTGACGGTGCAGACCACCACGATCAACTCGAACCCGACGCCGAACATCACATCGGCAACACCAACGACGACTCAGCCCCCGAAATCGTCATCCCCAATGACGCTCAACA
>NZ_JBSGCB010000155.1:0-3058 GCF_053601595.1 Nocardia sp. NPDC004711
ATCGGTGTGCGGCACCGGGTGCGCAATACCGGGACCGAGACCGCAAACATCGTCTTTCACCTCGGACCGCTCGCCCCGCGACCCGAACTCGGCCACGTGGACACGGAAGCGTCGACGGATGGCGCCGCGACCGCGCAGAGAGCGCGATGAACCGCCGCGCAGTGATCACCGGGATCGGTGTCGTCGCCCCGAGCGGAAACTCGGCGAGCGAGCACTGGAAAACCGTTGTGGCAGGCGAGAATCGGATCGCACCGGTCACGCAATTCGATGCCTCCGCGTATTCGACCACGCTGGCCGGAGAGGTCCGTGACTTCGTGCCGGAGGATTACCTGGATCGCCGTCTGATCGTGCAGACCGACCGGTGGACCTGGATGTCGCTGGCGGCGACAGCACAGGCCCTGACCGATGCCGAGCTCGATCCGTCCACCGTCGATCCGTACCGGCAGTCGGTGGCCCTGGCGGCCTCGACGGGTGGAAATCATTTCGGCCAGCGGGAGATGCAGCGACTGTGGTCGGGATCGACGCGCACCGTCGGCACCTATCAATCGATCGCCTGGTTCTATGCGGCAAGCGCTGGGCAAACCTCGATTCTGCATCAGATGAAGGGTCCGTCGAGTGTGCTCGTCGCCGAAGCGGCGGGCGGCCTGGACAGCCTCGGATACGCCGCGCGCGCGATCGGTCGCGGCGCCGCCGATGTCGTCCTGGCCGGCGGCACCGAGGCGCCACTGTGCCCCTACGCGCTCACGGCCTCGCGCCGCAGCGGATGGATGAGCCGGCAGACGGACCCCGAACGCGCATATCTGCCCTTCGATGCCGATGCCGCCGGATATGTCCCCGCCGAAGGCGGCGCCATCTTCGTCGTGGAAGAAGAGCAGCACGCGCTACGGCGCGGCGCGCCGTACGTGTACGCGGAGATCGCCGGGTATGCGGCCACCCAGGACGGTCGTACCTCCCGCCCCTGGGGCGACACCACGGTCGAGCCGCCGTCGAGGTACCTTGCCGCCGCACTGCAGCGAGCACTGGACCGGGCGCAGGCCGCGCCAGGGCACACGGATGTCGTGTTCGCCGACGCGGTCGGTGTACCGGCTGCCGACCGGGCCGAAGCCGACGCGATCCGCACCGTCTTCCCTGACGGGGTACCCGTCACCGGTCAGAAAGGACTGCTGGGCAGAGCTTCCCAGGGCAGCTCCGCGCTCGACGTCGCAACCGCTGTGCTGGCCATGCGGGAACACACTCTGCCCGCGTTCGGGGCGTTGCCCAATCCGGCGCCGGGGTGCGAACTCGATTTCGTCGCTGCTCCGCAGCGAGCAGCCATCGACATCGCCGCCGTCGCCGCACGCGGATACGACGGCTTCAACAGTGCGCTGGTTCTGCGCCGACCCGAAGGAGTCTCACAGTGAACGACAACGAGAGCATCAACGGCAGCCGCCTCGGGCGCGGTCGTGTCGTCTTCTTGATCACCGTGCCACTGGAACGGCAAAACGAGTTCCTCGCTGCCTACGAGGACATCCGGCACGTCGTCGCCGAGGGCGTTCCCGGGCATATCGTCGACCAGGTCTGCCAATCGGCGACCGATCCCGAGCAATGGCTGATCACGAGCGAGTGGCAAGACCTCCAGGACTTCTACGACTGGGAAGCCACGCCGGAACACCGCACGCTCGTCGGTCCGATGCGTGAATGTTTCACCGCCGCAAGGTCATTGAAGTTCACCATCGTGGCGGCCACGACCGCCGCAGCCCGCGAGACGGCCTGGTAGATCTGGCCGGGCTGCCCCGTCACCACTGAAACATCAACCACCACCGAAACATCAACCCCGACACGGTCGGAGAAATGATCATCATGCGCATTTCGAAAGTCGCATCGAGCACATCTGAAAAAGACATCTCGGCACCGACTGCCGCACGCATTCGCGCCGGCGCCGAGCACTATAATCGGTCAGAGTTGGCCGTGTATGACCGGATGGTATTAGGGACGGTGAGTCGCTGGATCTGGCGATGTCCACGCACGAGAATGTTGGCGCACTATGACACCAATATTGCCGGTCGCCATCTCGACATCGGCCCGGGAACGGGATGGTTTCTGGACAACTGTAAACTCCCGCCGAATCCGTCGATTACATTGCTGGATCTGAATGATGTGGTGCTCGACACCGCCGCTAGACGCATCGAGCGCTATCACCCCACCATCTGCCAGAGCAACGTTTTCGAACCACTGGACCTCTATCCTGCCGCACAGTTCGATTCTGTCGGGATGAACTTCCTCTTGCACTGCCTGCCCGGTTCGGTCCGGCAAAAATCGGTGGTCTTCGACCACGTGATACCTCATCTCGCGCCCGGTGCCCGTGTATTCGGAAGTACTATTCTGGGCGAAAGTGCCGAGCATACCCCCTGGTCGCGCGCACTGATGCGTTACCTGAATCGAGAAAAGGTGTTCGGCAATAGGTGCGACAGCATCGAGTCCATCTCGCACGAGCTGAACGCGCGTTTCGCTGAGGTGCATATCCGGCAGTCAGGTGTCGTCTGTCTCTTCTCCGCGCGCGATCCGCATTGAGCTCGACGACCGGAAGATCAGCCCGGCTTCGGCCGGGGAAAGGTGATGATTATGCGTAATGACAACGATTCCTGGGACATCAAGACGAGTGTCGGTGCTACCGCGTTGTTCGTCGCGGCGGCCCGTGGTCTGGCGGCCCGGCACGCGCAGGCGTTGGCTGTGGATCAGTTCGCGGAGGTGTTCTGTCGTGCCGCGGGTGATGAGTGGGCGGCGTTGTTCGCCGACGATGTAGAGCAGACGAAGAATCATCCCCTGCGCGCTCCTGGTTTCGGGCCGTTGTTTCAGGATTTCCAGGCGGCACGGACCCGGTATTTCGATGACTATCTGCGTTCGGCCGCGGACGCGGGTGTGCGTCAGGTCGTGATCGTGGCGGCGGGTCTGGATTCGCGTGCGTATCGGCTGGCGTGGCCGGGTGGCACGGTCGTCTACGAACTCGACCGTTCGCAGGTGCTCGATTTCAAGCGTGACGTGCTCGCCGATGCCGGTGCGCAGGCGACCGCCGAGCGTC
>NZ_JBSGCB010000156.1:0-2972 GCF_053601595.1 Nocardia sp. NPDC004711
CGTTCGATCTGCTCACAGCAGCGGATAACAAGAACTTGCCGTATACCGACGCTTCGCGCACCGTCGCGGTCGCTTCGACCAGCAAAACACCAACCGGGGCGATGGTCTACGACTCGACTGTCAGCTATCCCGAGCAGCAGGACCTGGTCTCGCGTATCGATGTGTCCTGTCGCGAACTCTTCAGTTTCGACGCTCTCGCCGCCGCCGATGCCCTGTTCGGTACAACGGCGCCAGCGAACTTCCTGCTCGTCGGTGCCGCCTACCAGCTTGGAGCGTTACCTGTCCCAAGCGCGGAAATCGAAGAAGCAATCCGCGTCAATGGCGTCGCCGTCGAAGCCAACCTGGCGGCATTCCGATGGGGCCGTGCCGCCGTCGCCAACCCAGATGCCTTCGACGCCGCGGTCGCCGCATCAACCCCCGTGCCCGCACGAACCATTCCGACCTTGCCGACGAAGCTCCTGCAGAACCTCACGATCAGCGGACCCCTCCGCGAGCAGGTCGCACGCCGCGCCGCAGAACTCACCGCGTATCAAAACTGCGCGACCGCAGCAGATTATCTGGCCGTCGTCGAAGAGGTATGGAACGCCGAACGTCTACTCGGTGATCGAACCGAGTTCAGTACGGCCGTCGTCGACGAACTGTTCAAACTGACCGCCTACAAGGACGAGTACGAAGTCGCTCGCCTGCTCACCGACCCCGCGTTCACTGCTGCTGTCGCAGCCCAATTCGCAGGTGCGGCCAATATGACCTATCGGCTCCACCCCCCTGCCCTGCAGTCGCTGGGCCGCAAGAAGAAGATCGGGTTCGGGCCCCGCACTCATATCGCGTTGCGGCTGCTCGCGAAGGCTAAACCTCTCCGCGGCACCATCTTCGATCCCTTCGGTTACACCGCAATGCGCCGCTCAGAGCGTGTCCTTGTCGAGCATTACCGGACGATGGTTCTCGATGCCGCGGCTTCGCTGACCACCAACACCTATGACACCGCTACAGCCCTGGCTCAGGCAGCAGATCTTGTGCGCGGCTACGAATCGGTGAAACTCGCCAACATCGAGCGTTACTGCCAGCGCCTGCGTGAACTCAGCTACCAGCCCCCGCGCCTTCGGCTATGAGACCGTTCCCGGCCTGGAAAGCCCTCCCACGCAACATTCATCCACACGAGAGGTGATGGCCGATGGGTCGCCGGTCACAGGCAACGAAGCCGAACAGAACAAAGGCACGGATTGCGGCGTTTCCGCGTGCAGAGCTGAAACCGGAGTTGTCGCAATCAAGGAGGTTGATCACCTATGCCGCCGGCCAGGCGGCGCGGTTCCTCGGCCACGAGATCACAGCCCAGCACTGTGATACGCAGATCACCATAAACGGCCGGCGTCAACGCAGCGATCGGGGCTGAAGATGCCAAAGACCGTCATCCGGCAGCGGTACGCGCGCTACATCATGTCCTGTGGGACCGCACCGTCCGTAGCGACCTCGCTCGACGGATAAGGTCGCTTCGTCGGCAACGAACGGGACAGGACCGAGTCGCGACGGACTTGACCTCGCCGACGGAACTTTGACATCCCTGGCAGATCTCGGCATCGAAGTCATCCGCACCCTTACCATGCCTAAGAACTCCTAACAGAATGGGGCTAGTGGGGGGAATGATGCTGGGCTGGTTGGTGTTCCCTCTGTGTTGCTTGTGAGTGGAGGTGCGCGACGGCGCAACGTAGGCCCTGGGAGATCGATGATGGGTTGTGGGCGCGGATCGCACCCCTGCTGCCGGTGGTCCCCCGCAAGACACAACATCCCGGCCGCAAGCGCCTCGACGACCGAAAAGTCTTGTGCGGCATCTTGTTCGTGCTCTACACCGGCATTCCGTGGGAGTTCCTGCCCCAGGAGCTGGGATACGGGTCGGGCATGACCTGCTGGCGGCGGCTGCGGGACTGGCACGCGGCCGGGGTCTGGCAGCGGCTGCACGAAACACTGCTGGCCGAGTTGAACGCCGCGGGGGCGTTGGATTGGTCGAGGGCGGTGGTCGACGGCTCCCACATTCGAGCGCTCAAAGGCGGCCCAAAACCGGACCGAGCCCGGTCGACCGTGCCCGAACAGGCTCGAAACACCATCTGATCACCGAAGGGCACGGCATCCCGCTGGCGGTCACGTTGACCGGCGGCAACCGCAACGACGTCACCGAGCTCATGGCTTTGATCGAGGCGATCCCGTCGGTCCGCGGCCGACGCGGGCGTCCTCGCCGACGCCCGGACACCCTCTACGCCGACCGCGGTTACGACCACGACAAGTACCGCAAGCTGGTGCGTGACAAGGGAATAACTCCGTTCATTGCCCGCCGTGGTATCGAACACGGCTCCGGGCTGGGGGTGCACCGCTGGGTGGTCGAACAGTCTTTTGCGCTGCTGCACTGGTTCCGACGACTGCGTATCCGCTGGGAGATCCGCGACGACATCCACGAAGCCTTCCTCAGCCTGGCCTGCGGCATCATCTGCTGGCGCCGACTGAACAACCTCTCACTTTGTTAGGAGTTCTAAGTGATCTTCATCTTCGCGGTTGACGGCCCGTGGTTCGGTCCGCCTGATGGACCGAACCACGGAATCCCGTCAGCATCGGCCCCGACACCGGCGCTGCCTGCTCATCGCTGCGGGTGACAGCCCGGACCGGTTGCATTCGGAGGCGGTGTTCGCGCATACGTGCGCTGCCGTACCAATTCCCGCCAGCTCAGGCAAGACGACGCGCCACCGCCTAATCCCGGTGGAAACCGAGAAGCCAACCGCGCCTTGCATGTGCTGGCGATCAACCGGCTCGGCAACGACCCGCGCGCCCGCTCCTACGCCGCCCGGCGGCATACCGAAGGCAAGAGCAAGAAAGAGATCATCAGATGTCTTAGCTTAGCTTGTTCTTTATCCTCTGGACGAGACTGATTGGCTTGCTTGAGGATTCGCCGGACAGGTAGGCGGCCTTCGCCTGATCATGTGCTCCGA
>NZ_JBSGCB010000157.1:0-2937 GCF_053601595.1 Nocardia sp. NPDC004711
GCCGTCGCGTACCTCCAGTCACAACCAACACAGAAGGAACACCAACCAGCACAGCATCATTCCCCCCACCAGCCCCATTCTGTTAGGAGTTCTTAGGGAGGCGGGAGTTGAGAGTGTGCGCGACGGCTTGGATGTCGCGCGCCGACCAGCGAGATAGATCGGTGCCTTTCGGGAAGTATCCCGTTGATGCTTTTATGATGCTCCTATAGATGTCAAGCAGTTTCGGCTGGTTGGTGCTGTGGAGGATGTTCGGTGAGGGCGTGGTAGACCTCGCGGGCTATGAATCGTTTGAGGCAGCGGATGATGTCTTTCTTCGAAAGCCCTTGTGCGGTGCGGCGTTCAACGTAGGCGTGGGTGCGCGGGTCATGGCGCATGCGGACCACGGCGATGGTGTGCAGGGCGTTGTTGGCTGCCCGGTCACCACCGCGGCCCCGGCGGTGTCGGCGGGTGCGACCGGATGAGGCGGGGATCGGGGCGACGCCGGCCAGGTGCGCGAACGCGGCTTCCGAGCGCATGCGTTGGGGATTGTCGCTGTATTGCGGGCTGCGCTCGTGTGAGGTCCTCACCTTGGACCTGGCCGATATCGACATGGGTCGGGGCTGGTTGCGGGTCTGGGGCAAGGGCGCCAAGGAGCGGACGGTCCCTCTCGACGCCGATGTCGCTCGAGCGATTCAGGCCTACCTGTTCCTCGAACGGCCCGAATCGTCGAGTCCGCGTGTGTTTCTGGTGTCGAAAGGCCCGCACCGCGGGCAGCCGTTGACCGCGGCGGGATTGCGCACGATCTTCCGCTACCACCGCGGCCTTTCCGGGGTCGCGGCGGGAAACCCACACGCGTTGCGGCACTCGTTCGGCACCGCGCTGGCCGACGCCGGGGTCGATCTGGCGGTCATGCAAGCCCTGCTCGGGCACACCCATGTCGACACCACCGCCCGCTACATCCATCTGGCCCCCAAGCGGGTGAAGGAGGAATTCGATGCCGCCCGCGCACGTATTCGCCGCCAAGACTGACGCGGACGAGTTCTACCACGCTTATCTGGCCAACCTGGCCCGCACCGGACGCGGCAGCGACCCTTACTACAGCGCGGCACGCACGTTCCTGCAACGCTGGCCCGACCCGCAAGCCTGGGCCTGCGAGCCACTGGAATTGCGTTTGGCGGCGAATTCGTCGACGCGGCCGTTCATCACGTTCCTGATGCTGCACGGGCATCTGCAGCCCGGTTACGACTACCTGCTCGAACGCAAGCTCGCCAGCCTCTGGCGCGAGATCGACGCCTCCCCGATCGGCCCGGACCTGGCCCGATTCCTCAGCACCGCACGAGGACTCGGATTTAGCGAACGGGTCCGCTCGGCGACCGGCTCCCAGGCTCCGGCCCGGTTGCTGATCCAGACCGGACGCCGCCTGGACCAGCTGCGCGAGATCGATCTCGACGAGTTCGCCGCAGCCTGCCGCGATCGTCAAGACCGCACCGGCAAGGGCTGGCACCACTACAAAGCCGCGCTGGCCACCACCCATCTGGTGTTGTTCCACCTCGGCATCATGGCCGCCCCACCCCAGCCCGGCGGGCCCTGGGACTTCGCGGTCCGCCTCGACGGCATCACCGAACCGATCGCCGCAGCGATGGTCGACTACCTGCAGGCCAAACGCGCCACCTGCACCCGCCACACCGTCTCGAGCCTGGCCACCCGACTGACCGGCTTCGGCCGCTTCCTCACCGACCTCGACCCGGACCTGGGTCGGTTGTCGAAGCTGAACCGCCGCCACCACATCGAACCCTGGCTGACCGGCCTGCTCACCACACCCAACACCAAATCCGACACCGTGATCACCGTCGCCGAACGCGCCCGCCGCGTCCTGGCCGTCGCCAACTTCCTCACCGAAATTACCGAATGGGGTTGGGACGACGCCCCACCACGAAAAGTGCTGTTCCGCAGCGACATTCCCAGAACACCTCAACCGCTGCCACGCTATCTGCCCGTCGACGCCGACCGGAAACTCACCGCCGCCCTGCACGCCAGCGACCACGAACTCGCCGCCTCCGCGCTGCTGCTGGCCCGCGCCACCGGCCTGCGCATCGGGGAACTGCTCGACCTGGAACTGGACTGCGTCCACGAAATCCCCGACCAGGGCGCATGGTTGAAAGTCCCGCTCGGCAAGCTCGACACCGAACGCATGGTCCCTCTCGACGGCGAAACTGTCACACTAATCGACAGAATCATCGAAATTCGCAGCACCGGAAGACCTTTACCGCATCCGCGCACCGGCAAACCCGCGCAGTTCCTGTTCACCCACCACGGACGCCGTCTCGCCCAGAACGGCATCCGCGCCGAGCTCGACCGGGCCGCCGCAGCGGCCAGGCTCGACCACGTCACCCCGCACCAACTGCGCCACACCTACGCCACCGCCCTGGTCAACGCCGGAGTCGCGCTGCAGTCACTGATGGCATTGCTCGGACACGCCTCCGCACAGATGAGCCTGCGCTACGGGAAACTGTTCGACGCCACCGTCCGCACCGAATACGAACGCGCCCTCACCCTGGCCAAGGACCACCTCGCCACCCTGCCCACCACCCCCGCCGACACCAAGACACTGCCACTGACAGCCATCACCGGCGGAAAGGACTGGACCGAGGCCCTTGCGCTGAAATCCCGTCTGGCAGGCGGCTTTTGCCTACGCGCACCGGCCCAGGGAGCCTGCCCCTACGCCAACATCTGCGAGCACTGCCCCAACTTCCGCACCGACACCACCTACCTGCCCATCCTCGCCGCACAACGCGCCGACGCGGCAAAACTGGCCGAAGACGCCGAACACCGCGGCTGGATCAGCGAAGCCGACCGCCACCACCAGCGCGACGTCCTCGTCGTTTGTCACCTGCTCGATCACGGTCATGCCCGTAGTGTTGCCGGGCCAGACTCAGCAGCGCACCGGGATCCCTTCGC
>NZ_JBSGCB010000158.1:0-2908 GCF_053601595.1 Nocardia sp. NPDC004711
CGCGGGAGACCTCGCCCGCGCCGCGCACGATGCCCTCACCGACACCGACCGGCACATCGCCTCCACCATCCTCGCCAGCGTGGCCACCCCGGGCCTCCCCACCGGCCCGCGCCCATTGGAACCACCGCACTCGGCACCGGGCCTCCCGCCGACGCCACGGCCGCGCGTGCCGAAGCTCCTGCGGCGACGGTGGATCCCTGTCCTGGCCGTGGTGCTCCTGGTAGCCGCCGCAGGCGGGGGGATCGCCTACTGGAAACTGTCCGAGAGTGTCGGCAACCCGATCACCGCCACAACCGTCACAGCCACCATCCCGGTCGGTAAGGGGCCGGAATTGCTGGCGGTCGACCCGGGCACGCACACCGTCTACACCGCCAACTTCGGCGACGATTCGGTGTCGGTGATCGACGCGGCCGCCCACACCGTCACCGCGACCATCCCGGTCGGCAAGGGGCCGGTCGGTGTGGCGGTCGACCCGGGCACATCCACCGTCTACACCGCCAACGGCGGCGACGATTCGGTGTCGGTGATCGACGCGGCCGCCCACACCGTCACCGCCACCGTCCCGGTCGGTAAGACGCCGATCGGTGTGGCGGTCGACCCGGGCACGCACACCCTCTACACCACCAACAGGGACGACAATTCGGTGTCGGTGATCGACCCGGCCACCCACACCGTCACCGCGACCATCCCGGTCGGCAAGGGGCCGGTCGGTGTGGCGGTCGACCCGCGCACGCACACCGTCTACACCACCAACTACACCGGCAATTCGGTGTCGGTGATCGTCGCGGCCACCCACACCGTCACCGCGACCATCCCGGTCGGCAAGGGGCCGGAATTGCTGGCGGTCGACCCCGGCACGCACACCCTCTACACCACCAACTACACCGGCAATTCGGTGTCGGTGATCGACACGGCCGCCCACACCGTCACCGTGACCATCCCGGTCGGCATGCGGCCGGCCGGTGTGGCGGTCGACCCGGGCACATCCACCGTCTACACCGCCAACAACTCCGGCAATTCGGTGTCGGTGATCGACACGGCCGCCCACACCGTCACTGCGACCATCCCCGTCGGTAAGGGGGCGGAGGGTGTGGCGGTCGACCCGCGCACGCACACCGTCTACACCGCCAACAGGGACGACAATTCGGTGTCGGTGATCGAGCCGCGGCACTGAAATGCCCGCCCTTCAGCTGGGGTTTCGTAACACCCGCACCAGAACCGGGTCCCCAGCCGCTGCACCGGAACCCCAGCCAGCCCGGGCCGGGCAGACCTGCCGGCTCGAAGAACCGGCACCGCACCACCCGCCACGACGTCGGCCTGGTCCTGCTCACCGGCCAGGCCTACAACCGCCCGACACATCATAAGAAGGGCACCCGACCACGCCGCACAGATCAAAAAACCAGGCTGAGCTTATTAGGGTGATGACCTCGGCGTGGCCAAGCCACCCCACGCCTGCGCTGTTCTACTGTCCAGGCGACAGTGAAGGTCAGTCACGGCGGCGCTGGATGCACACGTTGCACGTCAGGGCGAAACGCTTGGTGAGTCGTGAGGTGAGGACGCGATCCCTGCCGAGCAGGCGGGGTCGTGGATAGGTCAACTCGTGGGTGCGAGATCGAGGCGGTCCATATGCGACCGATTGCCCTCTTGGTCCGTTCCATCCCTGGTTGCATAGTGGGCAAACTTTGTCTGGCCATTGTATGAGCCTGAAGTCCTGCGGTTCTACGACAGTCGCTTTGCCGCCCCAGCTGGCAACTTCACCGCAGGTAGAGGGCATTTTGGTGATCTTCACCCGCGGTGTCTGGCCGCTGTATCCGCAGTGCGGGTGTTGCCCTCGCCGCACACCTCGAACGTCGGCTTCACGAACTGTTGTCCAAGCAGGTCGCTGGTCTGTGCGCACCTGCACCCGAGTCAGTGCCGCGGCTCGATCACCGACACCGAATTGCCGGAGAAGTTGGCGGTGTAGACGGTGGATGTGCCCGGGTCGACCGCCATACCGATCGGCGTCTTGCCGACCGGGATGGTCGCGGTGACGGTGTGGGTGGCCGTGTCGATCACCGACACCGAATTGTCGTCCCTGTTGGTGGTGTAGAGGGTGTGCGTGCGCGGGTCGACCGCCACACCGATCGGCGTCTTGCCGACCGGGACGGTGGCGGTGACGGTGTGGGCGGCCGCGTCGATCACCGACACCGAATTGTCGTAGCCGTTGGTGGTGTAGAGGGTGTGCGTGCCCGGGTCGACCGCCACAGCGACCGGCCCCTTGCCGACCGGGATGGTCGCGGTGACGGTGTGGGCTGCCGTGTCGATCACCGACACCGAATTGCCGCCGAAGTTGGCGGTGTAGAGGGTGTGTGTGCCCGGGTCGACCGCCAGCAATTCCGGCCCCTTACCGACGGGGATGGTCGCGGTGACGGTGTGAGTGGCCGGGTCGATCACCGACACCGAATCGTCGTTCCTGTTGGTGGTGTAGAGGGTGTGCGTGCCCGGGTCGACCGCCACACCCTCCGGCCCCTTGCCGACCGGGATTATCGCGGTAACGGTGTGGGTGGCCGGGTCGATCACCGACACCGAATCGTCGGAGTTGTTGGTGGTGTAGACGGTGTGCGTGCCCGGGTCGACCGCCACACCGAACGGCCCGTTGCCGACGGGGATGGTGGCTGTGACGGTTGTGGCCGTCGTCGGGTTGCCGACACTCTCGGACAGTTTCCAGTAGGCGATCCCCCCGCCTGCGGCGGCTACCAGGAGCACCACGGCCAGGACGGGAATCCACCGTCGCCGCAGGAGCTTCGACGCTCGCCTCGACGGTGCCAATGGTCGGCCCGGGGTGGCCACGCTGGCGAGGATGGTGGAGGCGATGTGCCGGTCGGTGTCGGTGAGGGCATCGTGCGCGGCGCGGGCGAGGTCTCCCGCG
>NZ_JBSGCB010000159.1:0-2645 GCF_053601595.1 Nocardia sp. NPDC004711
GTGGTCGACCCCCTGGGCGCGCTGACGCCGCACAGCATGCCCAAGCCCATAAAGCAGCTACGACCTCCCTTATGAGTACTCGCTCGCGGCACCGCATACCCCATCACCGACACCCCACCGGCTCACCAGCCGGGTGAGGGTTTGCGCTCGGTGCCAGAACTCAGCGGCAAGGACAACATTATGCAAGGCGCCCACATGGTCTTGAGCGACGTTGATGCCGCAACTTCCGCTACGTCGGAGGCTCTTGCCGAGATCGAGCAACGAGTGCTTTGGTTGTCGACGGCGATAGTTCATCACGCGAACCGGGTTCGGCCCCCGACCGGGCTCACGGTTGGTGGGCATCGGGCGTCGTGTGCGTCGATGGTGTCGATCATGACGTCACTGTGGTCCGAGCAGCTCCGGCCGGGAGATCGGGTGTCGGTCAAGCCGCACGCATCTCCGGTGCTGCACGGCATCAACTATCTACTCGGAGAACTGGACGCAAAGTACCTAGCCACGTTGCGGGAGTTCGGCGGGTTGCAGTCGTACCCGAGCCGGATCAAGGACCCCGATCCGGTGGACTACTCGACGGGGTCCCTCGAGATCGGTGCGACGGCTCCGATCTGGGGTGCCGTCGCCCGCCACTACGTCGGCACCCAGATCGGCAACGCCGCTACCGGTAGGCAGTGCTCGTTGGTCGGCGACGCGGAGCTGGACGAGGGAGCGGTGTGGGAGGCGATCCTGGACTCGTCGGTCGCGGAACTTGGGGAGATCATGTGGATCGTGAACCTGAACCGGCAGTCCCTGGACCGGGTGGTACCCAACATCGCTGCGGGCTGGCTCGAGCCGATGTTCTCGGCTGCCGGATGGCAGGTGCTGACGGTGAAATTTGGGACCACGGTTGAGTCGCTGTTCACCCCACCGGGCGGGCCAGCGCTGCGCGCCCGGATCCTGGACATGCCCAACCCCGAGTATCACCGACTGCTGCGATGCGACGCTGAGCAGGTGCGCCAGCGGCTGCCGGGCGAGGGCCCGGGCACCGCGGAGATCGCCGGCCTCGACGACGAGACCCTGCTGCGGGTGATCCGCAACCTCGGCGGTCACGACCTGGACGCTCTAAGGGCCGCCTATGGGAAGATCGAGGACACCCGCCCAACGGGCATCATTACCTACACCATCAAGGGCCACGGGCTCCCGACGCAGGGGCGTCCACAGAATCACTGGTCGCTGCTGGCGGTCGAGCAGTACGAGCAGCTGGCGGCGGATCTGGGGACGGACCCGGCGAATCTGTGGGCCCGGTTCGACGCCGGCAGCGCTCCGGGCCGAATCTGCGCCGCAGTTGCGCAGCGGCTCGAGCGGGATGCTGTCGACCTTGCCGTCCCGTCGGCCGTGCCTGCAGACATCGGCTGTACCCCGTCGGGGGCGTCGACGATGCAGGTCGCGCTGGGCCGGGCCCTGCTTGATTTGGCCCGCGTGGCTCTTGAGGCCGCGAAACGGGTAGTCGCGGTCAGCCCAAATGTCAGCTCGACCACGAATCTGGCGGGCTGGCTGAACAGAGTCGGCGTGTGGTCGCCGCCGAACGAGCGGCGTAACTGGTTCGACGACGACCCCGAGACGATCACGCCTTGGCGGGAAAGGCCCAGCGGTCAGCACATGGAATTGGGCATCGCCGAGACGAACCTGGTCGGGGTGATCGGCAAGTTGGGTGCTACCTGGAGCTGGTGGGGGGCAGTCGCTGTTCCCGATCGGGGTGCTCTACGACTCGTTCGTCGAACGCGCGTTCGAATCATCGTTCTGCGGGATCTACGCTGGCGACTAGTCGATCCTGGTCGGCACCCCTTCTGGTGTCACCCTCGCCGCGGAGGATGGGACCCACCAGTCGATCAAGACCCCGTCGATTGGTCTCGAGCAGCCCAGCTGTGTGAGTTACGAGCTCGCCTTCGCAATCGACACCGAATGGACGTTGCTGGACAGCATCGGCCGACTTGGCCGGCCGGACGGTACGTCATCGTATCTGCGCCTTTCGACGCGTCCGGTCGATTTAGACCCTCCGCGGTTCCCGGCGGCCCGGCAGCGCCGTCGTCGGCAGGTGATTGCCAGCCCGTACGTCCTGAACAATGCAGAGAACCCCGCGGTCACGTTGGTGGGGATGGGGCGGTGATCACCGAAACCCTCGCCGCCGCAGCCCGCCTGGCCGATCTGTGCATCGCCGCCGACCTCGTGTGCGGTGACCAGCCTGGCCTGTTGTTCGAGGCGGTACAGGCACGCCGCGGACTCGCCCGGGGCCTGTCGTGGATCCTGGACCAGATCTTTCCTGCCGACCGCGCAGCGCCCATGGTGACCGTCCTCGACGGGCACCCGCATACCCTCGCCTTCCGCACCGGTATCAACCACGCCCGCGGGGCCGCCCTCAGTGTCAGCAAGTTCGGCCAGGTCGGCTCCCTCGACGAGATCTACCACCACTACCACGGCATCGACACCGACACCATCGTCCGCACGGCCCTGAACCTGGCCGACCAAGCCCGAAAGATTGCGACATGACCACCACACCCCACGGCGTCACTGTGACGTTGCCCTCCCTGGGGGAGAACGTCTCCGAGGCCACCATCACCCGATGGCTTAAACAGCCCGGGGACACTATCGAAGCCGACGAGCCGCTGTTGGAA
>NZ_JBSGCB010000160.1:0-2632 GCF_053601595.1 Nocardia sp. NPDC004711
TAGATGTTCGTGCGCGGCCTCGCGGCCGCCCCCGACGACTACAACGGCTACAACCTGGTGGTCTCGGATCTGGAAACGCTGTGGTGGCACAGCAATCGGAGCGACCGGACCCCGCGCGAACTCGCGCCGGGCTTCCATGGCCTGTCCAACAATGCGCTCGTGGGATTCCTCGAACCCGACGGCAGCGTATCGACCGGCACCGACGATCCGGCCTGGCCCAAGGTCCGCGCGGGCGTGCGCGCGCTGGCCGCCGTGGCCGCGGCCGATCCGGGCGATGTCGAGAGCTATCTGGCCGTCCTGGCCGACCGCACCCCCGCCGCCGCCTCCCAGTTGCCGGAGACCGGACCGGACCCGCTCGCCGAACGCGCGGCCTCCGCGCGCTTCGTCGATCATCCCGTGCACGGAACCCGATGCAGCACAGTTCTTCTGGTGCGTGAGGACGGCAGCTACGTGATGACCGAGCGCACCTTCGCCCGGTTCGCCCGCCGCCGCGACACGGTGTCGTTCGACGGCCGGCTGGAGCTACCGGCCTGATCGGCCCGCCAACGCGTTCGGCCCGCCTGCGACGAGCGAGGCGGGCCGAACGGGTTCAGCGTGCCGGGGCTCGAAAACCCCGGCGGTGGCTCAGTTCTGGGTGACCTGAGCGGGCTTGCTGGTGGTGGCCCACTGGGTGGTGCCGTCCGGAGCCTGCAGGGTCTGCAGCAGGCCGATGCCCGCGGCGACCAGGGTCGGGCCACCCGCGGCGATGGTGCCGAGGATGCCGCCGATGCCGGCACCGGCCACCAGGCCGGGAACGCAGCCGGCCACGATGGTCACGACGCAGCCGATCAGCGCGCCGAGTGCCGTGCCCACGAAGCTGCCGATGCCGATGGCCAGGCCGAACTGGGTGGAGAAGTTGCTCATCGCCTTCTGGTTCTCGTCCGCCGAGGCGATCGGCTTGGCGGCGAGCACGGTGGTGCCGGGCTGGTAGCCCTCCGGCTTCTCCGGGACCACCTCGAGCACCTTGCCGTCGTCCTTGATCTCGGACTTGACCGGGATGTCGGTGCCGTTGGCGTCGAACTTCAGCGGGAAGGAGATGGCGGTCGCGCCCTGCTGGTCCTTGACGTTCACCACAGTGACCTTCGGGTCCTCGGGCGTCGCGCCGTCCTGCTGGGCGAGCTCGAAGGTGCCGTTCTTCAGGGTGGAGACGATCGTCTTGCCATCGACCAGCTTGGTGGAGTAGTTGATTCCAGCAGGCTGTGCGGGAGCATCGTCGGCGTGGGCGGTCGTCATCCCGATGGTCATTGCGCCGATGACCAGGGCAGCAGCCGCAGTGGTACTGCGAAGCTTCATTCGGTTGGTATCCAATCCGTCACGAGGTATATCCGCTGTGCGCCTCTTCGCCACGCGAGGCCCGGCTTCCCTCGGGCCATGCCACGCGCTAGGACGAGTCCTCCCCGAGCATGTGAAGACGCGCACAGCTGTTGGACAGCGTGAGCCTAGTCGATCACCCTACGATTTGCGAGATCCGTTTCTTTCTGCTGGACACCGCGTTTCGCGAGTAAGCCTGCCCTTGGTTACTGCACCGATTTGCCGGGATTTACGGTGTGGGAAACCCTGGACAGCTAAGTTACCGGCGGGTAACTTACCGTCCATTAGGATACGAGCAACTCGAGGCGGAACCAGGCTGCCTCGCAAGACGCTCGTAGAACCGTAAGAGAGGTCGCGACATGAATGCCCTGACAGTGACGCTGGGCACGATTGGGGCGGTGTTCACAGTCTTCTGTTGGGCATCGTTCATCGGAGGTGTGCGGAACATCGCGCGCACCGTCATGGTCGGACAGTCCGCACCCGATCGCTGGCGGCCATTCTTCCCCCGCTTCAAGACCATGATCGTGGAATTCCTCGCGCACACGCGCATGAACAAATTCCGCACGGTCGGCTGGGCCCACTGGCTCGTCATGATCGGCTTCCTCGCCGGGTTCATCCTGTGGTTCGAGGCGTACGGCCAGATCTTCGACCCCGAATTCCACTGGCCCATCGTCGGGTCCTGGGGCATCTACCACCTGGTGGACGAGATCCTCGGCATCGGAACGGTGATCGGCATTCTGGTGCTGATCGTCATCCGCCAGCTGAATCACCCGCGCTTGCCGCAGCGGCTGTCCCGGTTCAGCGGTTCCCGGTTCGCACCCGCGTACGTCATCGAGGCGATCGTCCTCGTCGAGGGCCTGGGCATGACCTTCGTGAAGGCGGGCAAGATCGCCACCTACCACGAATCCCACACCTGGAGCGATTTCTTCACCGAGCAGGTCGCCAAGCTGCTGCCCGACTCGGTGATCATGGTGTCGATCTTCGCGTTCATCAAGCTGGTCTCCGGTGCGACCTTCCTGCTGCTGGTCGGCCGCAATGTCACCTGGGGTGTGGCGTGGCACCGGTTCGCCGCCTTCCCGAACATCTACTTCAAGCGTGAGGCCGACGGTGATGTCGCCCTGGGTGCGGCCAAGCCGATGATGTCGGGTGGTAAGCCGATCGAGATGGAGACCGCCGATCCGGACAACGACACCTTCGGTGTGGGTAGGTTCGAGGACTTCTCGTGGAAGGACATTCTCGACGTCACGACGTGTACCGAGTGTGGTCGTTGTCAGTCGCAGTG
>NZ_JBSGCB010000161.1:0-2433 GCF_053601595.1 Nocardia sp. NPDC004711
ACCTTACAGCGGCAGGCGTCCACCGGTCCGGTCATCGCTGCGAGTGTGGCGCGCGGCTACACCGCGCACCACACCCCTTGGAATCAATCATCTAGACCGGATCGAGTTCGTGCAGATGCCACCGTAGCCGAGTGATGATGCGGGTGCGTTCGGCCACCAGGTCTTCACGATGGTCGACCAGCAGCTGCAACTCACGTTCGACCCCGTCGAGTCGAGCTACGGAAAGGTCGGGTTCACGCAGTGCCGCGCGAGCGATGGCCAGCGCGTCTATGGGATCGGACTTGCCGTACGAGCGGGCCGAATCTCGGGCCGCGGGCAATCGATGGGTGAACGCCCCCGGCGGGGCATCCGCCGAGGGCGATACGGAGCTACGGAGCGCCGCTCTCGCGGTTCGGCAGCTTCCAACCCGCCCGCGGGAAGTGACAGGTGTAGCCGTCCGGGTAGCGCTCCAGGCAATCCTGGTGCTCGGGCTCCGGTTGCGCCAGAACGCACTCGCCGGGGTTGCCTCGGTGACCACCTTGCGTGGGCGGTGACGCTGACCCGCACCGGCGACCGATTAGCCGCGAGCCTCGCGGACGGCCGCATCCGCTGCTGGGACCTTCTGGTGGGGCGACTGCGGTGGGAAGCCAAAGCCCACGCTGGACCAGGCCGATCATTGATCCTCGAGACCACCGGGAACCTCCGGTTCACAGCGTGGACGAATGTCGGGGTGTGGCGGCGGCTGCATCGGCCGGTAGATCGACTGGTCGAGGGCGGTCCTTGACGCGGCGACGGTGCGGGCGAAAAGGGGGTGATCTGACCGGCCTGAACCCGACTGACCGCGGAAAGCCTGGCTCGAAGCCGCGCATATTGTCCGAGCGGGCCGGTATTCCTCTGGCTGTAGCGGTTTCGGCCGTCAACGTCCACGATTCGCAGTCGCTCAAATTCCTGGTGAAAGCCGTCCCGGCGGTGCGGTCCCGACGTGGGCTGCGGCGACGTCGGCCGGCAAGCTGCACGCCGACAAGGCCTACGACCAGCCCGAACTGCGGCTGTGGGTGCGCCGCTGCGGCATGGCAGTCGCATCGCCGGCAAGGGAATCGAGCCCATCGGCCACCAACGTGGGTGATCGAACGCGCCATGTGCGCGGTGAGGCGAACGAAGCGGTCGAGAGTCTGCGCACCAGCCTGCGGGTACACGAACATGTGCGATGAACTGGCCGCCGAGGTCGCGGCGTTGCGTACCGGGCTGGAAAACCTCACCCGGGGTGAATGAGCGTTATTTCTTCCTGGCGCGATAGGCGGCGACGGCATTGCGGTTGCCGCACGCGGTGCTGCAGTAGCGACGGGATCGGTTGCGAGACAGGTCCAGCACGATGCCGTCGCAGTCGTCATCGGCGCAGCACGACAGGCGACTGAGCTCGTCGCAGCGGATCAGATCGATCATGGCCATCGCGGTTTCGACGGCGATGCGGACCGGCAGCGCGGCCTGCGAGGGCACCGCGTGGATGTGGTAGTCGACATCGCCGTGCCGGACCAGCTGCGGCAGGGCTCGATACTTCGCCAGAGTATCGTTGATCAGCCGCACCGTCGTATCGCGATCGCTGGTCAGCATCCGGCGTAGGGGCGCTCGCATGGCGCGTACCGCCGTCAGTTTCGCGGTGTCATCGGAGTGCGCGCCGGTGTAGGCGTGTTTGACGAAAAACTCCGCGAGCTGGTCGATTTCGGTCAGTTTATCCGGGTCCTCCGCCGAATTCACCAGCTCAACCGCAGCCACCAGCGCCGCCTCGGTGTCATGAGCAAAGATCATGTTGACATATTATTGGACCGCTAAGTTCCACCAGCGCCACCCCAAACTGATCGATCAAATCCTCGCCGCCCATCCCTACCACGCCCCGTCCAAGCCTCGCTACAGCACTTGGTCGACGAGGGTATCCGCAGAGTGATCGAACCCGTGTCTGGCAGCACAGCCGATTGGCAACAATGGCTCAAATGGGGCGACGAGCTATGGGGACGCGGTGGAGCGAAGCGCCGTTCCTATGGAAAGCCACTATTTCTACCGGCGGATCCTGGAAGTCGTCGGCTGTTTCCAGCCCGGTGGTAGTTGGCAGCACATCGACCCGTTCGCGCTCTACCAAAAGCGCTGAGTGTCCGTATACGCCCCCTGGTCGAATCGCTCACAATTCCGCGCGCCCACGGGCATTCTTGAACGCCGCTCTGTCACACGTGGAAGCCCTATCCGCCGGACGAGCCGTGCCGGCAGGGATCGCCCTGATACCACTTGCCGAGCAGTGCGTACGGCTCGGTCTGCTTCGACCGGTCCTCGATGCCGGACCTGCGGTGACTCGGCTGGCGAAGACACTGCAGACATAACCACATACACCGCGGGCCTGGAGGAATACCTCTCTGACCTAGCGAAGCAACCGCCCTGAACATCAGTTGGAGGCGCATCCTCCCT
>NZ_JBSGCB010000162.1:0-2193 GCF_053601595.1 Nocardia sp. NPDC004711
AACGTGGCAACTCCGGTGAAACCAGACGTACTGCCAACGGTTTTCGGACTCAGCACAGTCCTGATTTCACCGCCCCGGCGACGGTCTGCGGGCAGGTCGGAAACATCGATGCGGCCCGGCCGGATGCTCGGCGTGGTGATCGTCTCGGCCGCGGCGTTGTGGCGCTTTTCGACCTTTTCTTTGATGAGCTGCATCTGGATCACACTGTTGGTGTTGATGCGGTCGGTCATGCCGGCGTCGTCGATCGGCGCGCCCGGACGCATGTGAAAGTCCTGGACCCAGGTCATGCGGGTGCCCGATCCGGACTCGGCATAGTGCCAGTGGATCTGCATGTACTCGAACGGCCCGGTCTCCACCCGATGTGCGTCCACGGTCCGGTTGACCGGATCAACGGTCCGCTCGCTGACCCAGCTCCACACCTGCCCCGCCTCGTCCGGGTGCATCGTGAGCCGGAAACGGACGGTATCGCCGTCCTCCGCGAGAACATCGACGGCAGCGTATTCGGAGAACAGATCCGGCCAGACCCGCACGTCGTTGGTCGAATCCCACACCAGCGCGAGGGGCGCATCGATCAGGATCGAATTTTCTGTGTGTCCCGACATCACGCGGCCTCCCCGATGAATGCGAGCTCGACGTACCGGACCACGTCACCACCGGTCATCCCGAGCAGCTGGGCAGGCAACCTGACATCGAAGTCACGTTCCACAACACTCTGAATCTCGAAGACCGCCAACGAATCCACACCGATCTCCTCCAGAGTCAGCGCGTCCGCCCTCTCCAACTCCTCCGGACCGATGTCGACCCCGACATGCTCGTCCAAGATCGCGCGCAACGTTTCGATGGTGAACGTGTCAAACATTTACTTCTCTTCCTTCCCTCGTGTGGTGAGACCGGAACCCAGCGACGGACCGGTCTGTGGTGTCCAGCTGTAGAACATGCGAGCCCGCGCATCCTCCGGAGACAGCCAATTCGCGAGATAGGGCGAAACGAACTCGCGCAACCGGGCACTCACCCGGGCGAACTCCGGATGCCGCGCAGCCCTGCCAATCGCGGCGCCACCGGGCTCCTCGGTCTCCACCAAGTGCACATACAGATCATCCAAAGCCCACAGCTCACGCCGGGTCACACCCGCAATCGCCGGCAGATCCGTCGACGAATCGGACTCAGCGAATATCTCGCCAACGTTGAAAATAGCGTCCGGACGTACATGAGCAACGATCAGCGAACGATGTGGAATCACCATCGACCTTCTCCTACTTGAGCTTTGGTGGGGAACATGGAACCCGGTATCTGTCTTTTCGGGGTACAACAAACCTACGAGTTCAGACCGGTCGGTATCTATCACCGTGCGGTTGTCCATCCGCCCGCCTGGGGTGAAGACAATCAACACCTAGGTGGCACCCGACGGTGAGTCGGCAGTTGACGACTTTCGCGGTGCCGTTGCGCGCCACATCGCGCCGATCTCACCAATTTCGTTGCGCCGCTGACGATTCGCCCATTTTCGAGGCCGCCCCGACGAAAACAGGGACCTCAGCCCAGCTGAGGTCCCTGGCGGTAGTGGCGCGAAAGCCCGGCGGCTTTGCAGGAAATGCAATTTTGAATGGGAGACGAACGTATTCCCTCGGCGATGCCCGAACTCGCGGACCAGCTCAGTGCCAGAGCACGGCCACGCACACGTTGGCGATCGCCAGCGCGCCGGCCGCATGCGCCGACCATGAAATCACCTTGTCGCGCTTGGCATAGTGTCCGAGCTCGGCCAGGCCCGCCACCGAGACCCCGATCGCCAGCTTGACCACGATCTTGGACATGAGCAGATGCTTGTCCAGCGAATGAATGAAGTGGGCCATGAGGACCATCACCAGGCCCGTGACGACAAGCGCCCGTGCACCCCACAACATCCACTCGGAAACCTTCGGCCGCGCGAGGGCATAACCGCCGATGACCGCCGCCATACAGAGCAGATGGACGACGACCACCAGGTTGTAGACGAATGTCATGGATCCACAGGCTAGACGCCCGGTGGTTCATTAGGGGTTTGCCATGCGGTCGGGTCGTTGAGGTAGAGGCCGCACATCGCCACGTGGGTTATTTCCGTACGGTGGCGAGACTCATCAGGGACGGGTCGAAATGCCCCACCGGCCCCTTCCCCGCGGGCACGGCACGTCCCAGCGATGCCAGGTAGTCGACCAAGCC
>NZ_JBSGCB010000163.1:0-2182 GCF_053601595.1 Nocardia sp. NPDC004711
GGGTCGCTTGGGGTGGGGTCGCATGAGCGATGCAAGGCGGCGTTCACCGGCTCGGTTACCCGGACCGCGTGCCGCTCGGCGGCGGGCTCCAATTCTGCTGGTGCAGCCGCTCGAATCCGTCGAGCAGGATGTCGAGCGCGAACTCGAACTCGAACTGTCCGTCGCAGCCCCTGCCGCCCGCTGATTCGTCGTCGGCGACACTCGAGGCCATCTCGACGATGTGGGGATAGCGTGTCACGAATTCGTCGAACATGGCCGCTCGCGCCTGCGGATCGGCCGGTGGTTGCGGCGTGGGGAAGACCTCCTGGGTGAATCCCCACATCCTGCTGCCGAGAGCGTGCATCACATGGTGGGTGAGATCGACCGAAAAACCGCCGGCCCTGAACATTCCGACCAGTGAGTTCATGTAGTCCAGCACAACCGGGGGAGCGCTGGTACGCGACTCGACAACGTGTGATGCCCAGCGGTGGTGTTGCAGTGTCCGGCGCGCCGAGAGCACCCGCGCGCGAATCGCCTGCTTCCAGTCCAGGCCGCCGTCGGGGGGATCGATCTCGCCGACGATGACCTCGACCATCCCGTCGAGCAGTTCTTCCTTGTTCGCCACGTGCTTGTACAGCGCCATCGGCACGACGCCCAGTTCCCTGGCCAGATTGCGCATGCTCAACACATCGATGCCCTCGTCGTCGGCGAGCGCCACCGCGGCGCGCAGCACGCGCTCGCGGTTGAGCGGAGCGCGGCGCACGCTCCGGGCTGGGCCGGTCTCGGTGCTTGACATGGTGGACACCGTACACCTAGGGTGTGAACGTCCACTGAGGTGTACAGCGTACGCCTGGATTCGCGAGAGAGTCGTCCATGACATCAACCAGAAGAAACGCCTGCATCACGGGCGTTCTGTTCCTCGTCACCCACGTCACATCGGTTGCAGCACTGGTGCTCTACACGCCGGTTCTCCACGACATCGACTACATCCTCAACGCGACGACGAACGTCGCGGTCCTGGTCGGCGCGTTCCTCGAGATCGTGCTGGCGCTGGCGATCGTCGGCACAGCGGTCGCGTTGTTTCCCGTCGTAGGCCGCCACAACGAGGGTCTCGCCCTCGGTTATGTCGCGCTGCGGACGCTCGAGGCGTCCATTGTCGCCGTCGGTGTGGTGCCGCTGCTGTCGATCGTGACCCTGCGACGTGACTCGATTTCCGTCACCGATGCCACCGGACTGGGAAAGGCGATGGTGGCATTTCACAATTGGACGTTCCTGATCGGACCCGGCTACGTCTGCGGGGTCGATACCGTGCTGATCGCCTATCTCCTCTACCGATTCCACCTCGCGCCCCGGTTCATACCGGTGCTGGGATTGATCGGAGGCCCACTGGTTTTCGCCTCCAGCGCCGGCCAGATGTTCGGCCTCTACGATCAGTTCTCACGCTGGTCACCCGTCATGGCCGTCCCGGTGTTCGCCTGGGAGATCTGTCTCGCCCTCTACCTCCTCGCGACGGGCTTGCGAACCCCGGTCACGACGGGCAACCCGAGTGTCGATGCCAAGGCCGCGATCCCGGCATGAGGCATTGTCGCCAGAGCGGTGGCTGGGTTCGCCCGTGCGCTACGGCCATACGGGTGCATGCGATACCGCAGGTTCGCCGCGCCCACCACGCGCAGTCGGCCGGCGAGTGCGTGCTGGTGGTGTTCCAGCACCGATCGTCGGCTGAGTAGCGTCGGGGTTCATGCAAGTCGCACGTCTTCCATTTCGGGACATGCCCATGGCCCGAAGGGTCACGTTGTTGCAGTTCTATGCGCCAGTGGACCTGACCCATCCACGTAATCATGAACTGGCCGAACTGATCTCGCGACGGTGTAGCGCTGTGATGGCGAACCGATTGCGCTGCTGGATCCGCCGGATCCGCACGTGATGTTGGAGTGCGTGACCGACCGCGTCGCCGCTGATATTCCTGCCGGGGAACGCGTCGCGCTGGGTGAGGCGGCACGCCGGGGTCTCGACGGTGCGCCTGCCTACCTCGGTCGCGCGGGCAGTTGCTACTGCTACCGGTCAGGTCCACTCGTGGACGTTTCCCTGGCCGTGCCGCTGACCGGCGACAACGGCACCAGCATCCACGCTCGGTTGCGCGCTGCGGTGACGGCGTTACGAGGACCGAACCCCTGTTTGTTCCCCGGTCAGCAAGACTCACCGC
>NZ_JBSGCB010000164.1:0-2173 GCF_053601595.1 Nocardia sp. NPDC004711
TGGAGCTGTAAGGAATCAACATGGCGATTCGGTGGTGTGGATGTTGGATTGTGTTATGGCGGTGATGATTTCGGTCGAGCTGCGATAGCGCGTGTGCGCGGGCTCGATGGTGAGGCCGTCTTGCTCGAGCAGTGGCAGGACGTCGAGTACGGCGTTGCGGATGGTGCCCGGGCTGACGCCGAACAGCTCCGCCAGCACGGAGCGGGTGCAGAATCGGCGCTGAAGCAGCACTGTGGCCAGGACCCGTTCGGCGTCGGTGATCTTCTGGTAGAACACCCCGCCTCGCGCGCCCGGCATGCGCTCTCCGCCGCGTCTGGCGTGGCGGCGGCGTTCGACCAGGGCGGCTTGGCGGATGGCCAGGCGGGCAATGAGCTCGTCGAGGGCTTGGCGGCTCATTCCGGTCAGGACCGGGTCGGACAGAGTTTCCGGAATCGGCTGTGGTGGCGCGGCCGTGGGCGCGGGATCGTTGCAAAGGAATGCCTGCAGGTCCGCGACGGTGGTGAACCGCAACCCCGTGGTCGGAGTGAGGCGGTGGCCGTGCTCGTCGAGCAGCATGCGGGTCTCGGCGATGATCTCGCCGATCGAGTTCGGGTTCACCGCAAGTAGTTCCGACAACACTCGCTGGGTGCAGACCTGCCGTTGGTAGACGATCGTGATCAGCACCGACGCCGCGAGCGACAGCAGCCGCCGGCCACCGGCTCCGCGAGTTCGGCGGCGTGGGCCGCCGCGCTGCTGCCAGCAGCGTTGCTCGAAACGCGCGGCCTGGGTCGGTGCCAGTCGCCGGGCCAGCTCATCGAGTTCGGCGCGGGTCATGCCGGTCAGTCGAGGGTCGGCGAGCAGCTCCACCGCCCGGGCGCGTTCGGATTCCCGGTCACGTCCTGGGTCCAGGGCTGCGGCGTCGGCGGGTTCGATGGTGTAGTTCCAGGCACCGCGCTGGGCGTGTGGGTGGATGGGCAACGCGTCCACCTCGGCTCGGGTGACCGCGATCCCGATCGGGTATTCGCGGGTGTCCAACTGCGCGTCCACACGCAGCCCGGTGCGGGTGCGGGTCGAGGCGATCGTGTTCACCACGACCTCATGGCTGGTCAGCGGCCGACCACGCCAGTTCATGCTGATCTGAGAGAACAGCCGATGCTCGATCTTGTTCCATTTCGACGTGCCGGGCGGGAAATGACACACGGTGATCACCAATCCGGTTTCGACGGCCAGCGCCGCCAGTTCGGCTTTCCATAGTCGATACCGGTAGCTGTTGGAGCCGCCCGCGTCGGCGGTGATCAGCAATCTGCGGGCCTGCGAGTAGTCGGCGCTGCCGCGGGCCTGCCACCAGCGGCGGATGGAGGCCACCGCGAACGCGGCGGTGTCGTGGTCGACACCGACGTTGACCCAGCCGGCGTCGGTGGTGAGGTCGTAGACACCGTAGGGGATCGCCTGCCCGGCATCGGGTGCGGAGAAGAAACTATGGTCGACCACCCGGACAGGATCGCCTTGGGGACGCCACTCCCGGCCGGAGTTGGGCAGCTGGCCCAGCTGCTCCTTCTTCTTCGAGTCCACGCTGATCACCGGATCACCGGTCCCTTGATGGGCTTTGACCTGCTCGTTGATGTATCGGAACTGGACATCACGGTCGGGGTGTTGCTCACCCTCGAGCGTCTTGGCGTTAGCTTGGAGACTGAACCCGTTGTCCCGCAGTAATCTTCGTACCGTCGGCGCCGAAACCGAGTGGCCCTGCCGTGTCAGTTCCTCAGCCAAGTGCCGCAGCGATTTCGTGGTCCACCGCAACGGCGACTCCGGATCACCCCGCTCGTCCGGTTCCACCAACGCCATCAAGGCCGGAACTAGTTGGGGGTCAAGCTCTTCGGCGCTCTTACGGCCACCCCCACCCTGACGAATCCGGCCGCCCGGCCACGGATCGTCTCCGGCTTCGAGCTCGTAAACCCCCTTCCTCACAGTCGTTTCGCTCACTCCCGCAGCCAGGGCGACGGCCCTCACCCCGCCATGTCCCAACAACCGCGCCTCCGTCGCCAGCGCAAGCCGCCGCTGCCGCTCGTTCAGATGTGGTAGCAACACCGCGAATCGCTCGGCCAAACCGACGCCACCGACCCCACTCACCCTTGCCATAGCACACCGAAATACCTTGCACTGCAAACCAACACGTTATTACGTTACAGCTTCA
>NZ_JBSGCB010000165.1:0-2096 GCF_053601595.1 Nocardia sp. NPDC004711
TCATGCCGCATGTCGCGCTGGCCCAATCGGCCAGCGCGACGTGAGCGAAGATCAAGCGGCCGAGGCGATCTGAGGCCAGCGGAACGTCCTGCATTGCCGGGTTTCGGTCGGCCAGAACTACTTTGCCGGAAACTGATTCGCCCCACCTCATCGGCCCCAAGAGGATGCGACACACCGTGCGACACGCTCACGGAACCTCCTGGAACCTCCACTCACCCAGGCGGTTTGGACCGACACTGCGGTACTCGCATGATCACAACATCCAGCGATCCGGCGCTGACAACGACCGATACCCGTGCGGTATCGCCGCCCACCCAGTCGGTCTTGGACGCCCCACCCGAGTCCGCACCAAGATCGATGGCGTGAGCAAACAGAAGATCGCGCTGGTGACCGGTGCGAACAAAGGAATCTGATACGAGATCGCGACGGGCCTGGGCGCCCTCGGCTGGCGAATCGGCGTGGGCGCGCGGGATCAACAGCGCCGCGACACCGCGGTGGACAAGCTGCGCGCAGCCGGCGCCGACGCGGTCGGCGTTCCGCTCGATGTGACAGACGACGCACGTGTGGCCGCCGCGGCCGAGCTGATCGCCGACCGCGTCGGCGGGCTCGACGTCCTGGTCAACAACGCCGCGATCACCGGCAGCATGCCGCAGACGCCCAGCACGGTCGATCCCGCGACCGTGCGAGTCGTCGTGGAAACCAACGTGATCGGGGTCATCCGGGTCACCAACGCGATGCTGCCCATGCTGCGCGGCTCGGCATCGCCCCGGATCGTGAACATGTCCACCAGCGTCGGCTCGCTCACCCTGCAGACCACGCCCGGCATCGACATGGGCCCGATTCCCGCTGCGTACCTGGCGTCCAAGACGTCCCTCAACGCCATCACCGTCCAATACGCCAAGGAGCTGAGCGACACCAACATCCTGATCAACTACGGCTGCCCCGGCTTCACCGCCACCGACCTCAACGGCTTCCAAGGCGTGCGCACGCCCGAACAGGGCGCCGCAATCGCGATTCGCCTCGCGACCCTGCCCGGCGACGGACCGACCGGCGGGTTCTTCGACGACGCCGGACCAGTGTCCTGGTAACAGCCACACCCGCGCGAACCACACCGGGACACGCACGGCCGAGGGGAGCCCACCCGGCGCGAGTGGAAGACCCGTCGGCAAACATCGCTTCCCGCTACGGCTGCGGCGTCTCCTCAACCATCCCATTCACACCAGTAGCGAAATTCAGCTACTCGTACTAAGGAGTCCAATCATGTCCGAAACCGTCCAGCCGACCGAGTCGGGCGCGCCCGTGGTCGTCCTGGTGCACGGAGCCTTTGCCGACGCCTCCGGGTTCACGGGGGTGATCCGCGAGCTGACGGCTGCCGGGCACCGCGTCGTCGCGGCGCCGAACCCCTTGCGGGGTCTGGCCGGTGATGCGGCCGTGGTCCACGCGGTCGCCGGTGACATCCACGGCCCCGTCCTGCTGGTGGGGCACTCTTACGGCGGTGCCGTGATCACGCAGGCCTCCGCCGGCCTCGACAACGTGGCGGGTCTGGGTCTACCTCGCCGCGTTCGGCCTCGACGAGAGCGAAAGCTGCGCCGACCTCATTGCCCCCTTCCCGCCCTCGATGCTGGCCGAGACCATACGGCCGACCTCCTACGAGGCGCACGGCGCCGCGGGCGGCCCGGACCTGTACATCGACGCAGACGGCTTCCACGAGTCGTTGTGTGCCGACCTTCCCGCCGAGCTGGCCCTGACCATGAGCCTCGCCCAACGGCCGATCGCGGCAGCGGCATTCGCTGAGCAGGCCACGGGGGCCGGTTGGAAGTCCATCCCGTCCTGGTACCAGATCGCCCGGCACGACAACGCCCTCTCCCCTCAGGCACAGCACTTCATGGCCGAGCGGATGGGCGCGAGCACCGAGGAGGTCGACGGCTCCCATGCGGCCTTCATTGCCCAGCCGCGCCGCACGGCGGACCTCATCAAGGCGGCGCTAAGCAAGCTCTGAACCGGCCTCGCAGGGCAGAAAGAGCCCGGCGCAGGACTCCCCGGATCGGGATGCCGGTGTGCGAGTGGAGTACTTAGATCGCGATCTGTGGAACGTA
>NZ_JBSGCB010000166.1:0-2076 GCF_053601595.1 Nocardia sp. NPDC004711
CGCGCAAAACGTGCGCGAGGCAACGATCAGCCCGGACGATCTCAACGGCGGCACGTTCACCATTACCAATACCGGCAGCCGCGGGGCATTGTTCGGCACCCCGATCATCAACCAACCGCAATCGGCGATCCTCGGAATCGGAGCCGTCGTCGACCGTATCGTTCCTACCCGGAGTGAAAGCCGGGGACTTGAGATCGGGGTGCGGTCGATGGCCTACCTGTCGTTGTCGTACGATCACCGCATCGTCGATGGCGCCGACGCCGCCCGGTACCTGACCTCGGTCAAGCATCGGCTTGAGAGCGGCTTCTCGGCCGAGGAGCTGCGATGAGACACCTTCTGTCAACCACCGGGCGTGGCCGTGGTGGGAAGAGGTTGAGTCCCGCCCAGGTCAGGCAGCGGGGGTGAGGGCGCGTTGCCGGTTGCGGATGTGGGTGTCCTCGTCGTAGCGGATGCCTTTGGTCAGGCAGTGCCAGAGCAGGTCCAGCCACCGGTTGGCCAACGCGCGCAAGGCGCTGTGGTGGGATTTTCCTTTGGCGATCTTGGAGTTGTAGAACTCTCTCGCCCATTTCGAGGCTTTGAGGCTGCAGAACGCCCACTGATGGACCGCGGCGCCGAGGTAGCGGTTGTGCGCGAGGCGGCGGGCGACGACGAATTCGCTGCGTCCGGATCTTCGGGTGACCGGGGCGGTGCCGGCATAGCATTGCAGCGCGTTCGCGCTGCTGTATTGGGTGATGTGGTCACCGATCTCCCCGGCGATCCGGGCGGCGAGCACGTCCCCGAGCCCGGGGAAGCTCAGGTAGATCTCACCGCCCGGCACCGCTTTTCCCGGAT
Organism: Nocardia sp. NPDC004711; assembly: GCF_053601595.1. Lineage (NCBI taxonomy): Bacteria > Bacillati > Actinomycetota > Actinomycetes > Mycobacteriales > Nocardiaceae > Nocardia > Nocardia sp. NPDC004711. The sequence continues at coordinate 832 of NZ_JBSGCB010000166.1, forward strand.
CGGGATTCCTGGGCTGCTTGTCGCGGCCATGACGGACGTCGCCGAGCAGCAGCTCGCCCATACGCCGTGCCCAGGCTTTGCGGGCGTCGTGCAGGACCAGAAGCTGGGCGGCGGTCATGGCGATGGTGGTGGCCTTGGCGCGCACCAGATACCCGCGAGCGGGCAACTGCTCGACCGCCATCGCGCCGAGCACGCGGGCGGCGAACCGGTCGGGCCAGCCGTGCTTGGCACCGCGGGCGAACGCTTCGAGAGCGCCGCGGTCGACCCCGGCGAGGTCGGCGTGGGTGGGCCAGTTCGCCAGCATCTTCAAGATGGTGGGCGAGCCCAGGTCGTCGTCGGCGATGGTGATCGCGGCGGGGAAGGTCACCAGCAGGTCGGTGCGCAACCGATTGAGCAGTCTGCGCTGGTCACGCACCGCGCGCTCGTCGTCGCGGGCGATCGCACGCAGTTCCCCGGCCAGATCCCCGTGCGGGATGAGTTGGCGCAGCTTCTGATACGGGTCCAACGCGAGCAGACAACAGATACGGGCGTCCTCGGCGTCGTCCTTCTTCTTCGCCGGCCCTCGCTGGGAGGCCACCTTGTCCGGGTTGACCGGCAGCATCGTGAACCCGGCATCGACCAAGGCTTCCACCAGCATCCCGTGCCGGGTCTCGAGCACCACCCGCACCTCGGCGGGGTCGGGTTCGAGTTCTACGCACCGGGCCACCAGCTTCGCGATGCCGGCGGCGGTGTGATCGATGCGGAACTGCGCGATCACCCCTTCTCCCGGCACTCCCAGGGCCACGTCGTGAAACGACTCCGCCCAATCGATTCCTACCACAAGCACACCCGCTGCCTCCCAACACGTTCGGTCAACCCAACAGCCGGGCCGCGGGCACTGCGTCGTGCTGATAGGCCAGTCCTCTCCGGGACGACACCTTCCGAGACGACCCGCCCACGGCACAGACCCCCGGGGACGCCGTCTCATCGAAGTCCTCGCAGGACAAGCACCGAAAGCATTCACCCGGGAGCCCAGCCATGAACGAAGGTAGTGCTATCAGCACCCCTCACTCGAAACTGCAGGGTGATCGGGTGAACGAGTACGAACGGGAATTGCTCGCCTTCGCCTTCCGGTGGACGCCCCACGGTGGTGGCGACGAATTCATCCTGTATCAGTCAGTCTCTGTATTATTGCCGGGTCCTTGCCGCTCTTCGGTCCGTCCGCGACCACCGGCTCTCGCCGGAGGTAAAGGAGCGGCTGACCGA
>NZ_JBSGCB010000167.1:0-2075 GCF_053601595.1 Nocardia sp. NPDC004711
AGGGAGGATGCGCCTCCAACTGATGTTCAGGGCGGTTGCTTCGCTAGGTCAGAGAGGTATTCCTCCAGGCCCGCGGTGTATGTGGTTATGTCTGCCGTATGTCGACCAGCGGAGCAGCCTGGTGGGGTTCGGGAGTGGGGTGATCAGGTGTGCCAGGAGACGTTTGATTTCGCCGAGCGTAAGTGGAATGAGGATGCTGTCAACGCTTTTGGGGAAACCGCGGCCGTCACCGTGAGGTAGGTGTGGGCGAGCAGGGCGAGGGTGATGTGGCGGTACCAGGCGTCGTAGGTCGAGATCCTCCTCGGCTTCGGGCAGGCCGGTCGGTCGGCGGTGCTGGTCATGGTGACCGGGTATTCGCGAATGATCGCTGCGGTGATGATCCCGACCCGACAGAGCGCGGACCTGATGGCCGGGCATTGGGACACCCTCGCCGAGCAGACAGCGGATCCGCTGGTCACAGCACTGGTCGCCCACCACACGGCAACTGTCGCTCTCGCTGTCGGTGACGCCGACGAGTCTCGAGCCGATTCCCGTCTGGCCGATGCCGCCCGCAGCTACGCGGCATGCGGCGACCTCGAAAGCCAGTTGAATGCCCGAATCTCCTTCGGCTGGATCTAGGCCCTGCAGCGTCCGCAACTCCGCGACCCGGCCCGAGAGCACCCGCACCGAGCGGGTCCACCCGATCCGCTCGGCGATCACCGTCGACGGCATCGTCGGATACACCTTCAACAACTCGCGGATCTGCGGCTCGACCGCGTCCACGAACGGGTAATGCCACGCGGGGGTCAGTATTCAGGATCTGGCACAGATTTCGTGATGATGCGTGCCGGGTTTGAGCATCTTGATGCGGTTGACGTGCCCTTCGACCGCTCCACTGCTCCAGGACAAGGTCAGCCCGGCGGTGACCGCATCCTGGTCGCGGCGCATGCCTCGGACGAACGAGTGTAGGGCCGGCTGGTCGTCGCTATCGACGGTGACCATCCACTGTTCGAGATCTCGACCACGCCGCTGGCCCATGATCTCGGCGAAATTGCGGACATGTCCGGTCAGCGCGGCAAGTTCCGGGCTGGCTGCCAGGATCGCGTCGAGGCGGGTTTGGTGCTCGGGAGCGAGAACGTCGGGGTTGGTCATGATCCAGCTGACGACCTTCCGGACCATCGGTGGCTTGGGTGGCGCGGCCGGGATCTGCGCGAGAGCGCGGAAGGGCTGCAGATAGTTGCGGACCATTTTCTCGCTGCCCCGATAGGCCGCATGCCTTGATCTCTTCGAACAGCTGAGTTGCGTTGGTGCAGCCCTCGTTCCACCGTCGATGCAGGTCGGGTTTGTATTCCTCGAGCACGCGGATGCGGTATCCGGTGCGGTTGTTGACCAGCAGCTCATCAGCCGATTCGGCGCGGGCGAAGCGGCGCGCGGTGCCGCGGGCCAGCCCGAGCTCGCGGCTGATCGCGCGGATCATCGCGCCCTGCGCCAGCAGTGCATGGACCTCGGCCCAGCGCTGTCGAGTGCGCACCGCTGTGCGGTCCTGCCGTTGATCGGGCGCGACCGGCCCGCAATGTAGTTCGGTGGCGACCTCGGTGATGTCAGGCCGGTTCTGCGGTTCGGGATCGGCGGTCGCGGCGGCCAGGTCGGCGCGATGGCGTGCCACGGTGCGTTCGACCGCTTCGCCGAGGTTGTGCCAGATATGCCATCGGTCGGCCACCTGCAGCGCCTCTGGCGCTCCAGCGGCAGCACCTTCGGCGTATGCACCGGCTCGGTCCCGGCAGACGATCTCCACGCCCGGGTGGGCCCGCAACCAGGCCGCGAGCGTCTCGGCGGTCCGATCGCCGAGTACCTCGATCGGGCGGCGGGTCTGCATGTCTACCAGGATCGTTCCGTAATGGTGTCCGCGACGCAGGGCGAAGTCATCGACGCCCAGCACCCGCGGAACCGGATACGGAGGATCGGGCAACGCCCGGATCTGGCGCAACAACGTCATCCGACTCACGGTCGCGGCCAGCTGCCGGGTCAGCCGCGCTCCCGCGCGGCCGCCCAGCGACAGCGCGACCGCGCACAACGCCCGCTGCAAGATCAGCGTC
>NZ_JBSGCB010000168.1:0-1918 GCF_053601595.1 Nocardia sp. NPDC004711
TCTCATGGCTTGCCTCCCACCGGGTGCCGTGCGGGAGTGGCTGGAAAGGGGTCTGCCCGGCTCGAAGTAGCGGTGCCCTCCTCGCACGGACACCACAACACTGCGATCGAGGGAGGACGCCGGTGACCGTCATCATCGGAATGGATCCACACAAACGCTCGGCCACCATCGAAATCATCGATCCGGCAGGCCATGTCCTGGCCGCCGGCAGATACGGCACCGACACCGTCGGCTATACCGAGATGCTCACCACTGCACAGCAATTCACTGACAGGGTCTGGGCGGTCGAGGGCTGCAACGGCATCGGCCGCCAGGCCGTCGTCCAACTACGCCACCCCACCGACGGGCGCGTCTACTACGACGGCCGGCGAGCGGGCGGGAAGACCTCGAAGGAAGCGATGCGCGCACTCAAACGCCGACTTTCCAACACCGTCTACAAACGCATGCTCAACGACCAGCTGCAACGCGAGTCAGCAGGCCCGGGAGGGCAATCGGGAACGACTATTGACTCCAGCGCGACCGGGCTTCAACCCGCACCCGATCCTTCGGACAAGCCACCCGGACCCACCAACCAGGCTAACCCCACACCCACATCCCAGTCTTGACCTAAAGGGGAGCCAGTAGCGGACGTTCTGCGCCGCAGCGGGTTCCGACCGCCGGCGCCTCGCGCTGGCCGGTTCGGTCAGCGCGGTATGCGGCAGTAGCGGATGTTCGGCACCGCAGTGAGTTCGGTCCTCCGATCGCGCCAGTCCGCTCGGTCAGACCTCCTCGAGCCGGCAGCAAGTCCCGGAATTCGATTGAAACGGTATCGGCAAATCACGAGATACCAAGGCGGGCAAGGCTAATCCGAGCCTGCCCACCTACGGAAAGGCGGAGAGTGAACCTCCTCCCCAAGACCAAGATCGTGCTCGTCGGGTCGGGCCTCATCCTGACCAAGGTCAACGAGGATGGCACCACCTCTCGCCATTTTGACGGCACGATGGCAATGCAGTTCCGCTACACGATCGTGCCTGACAGCGAAGCTGATGCGATCTCAGACAGGTACTCGGAAAGCCTGCCCGCGAGCCAGGCTCTCTTGGGGCACCTGGTTGGCGACATCGTCGAAACCACAATCGATAACATGCCGATCCGCGTGCGAGTGCAGAGCATCGATTGACGGGCGGGCGGGCGGCGCTGCGGTCCGCGCCTCGACCATTCGAGGAGGACCGCCATCCACGACCGCCCGCTGGATCCGGCTGTACCGATGACGCAGCGCAGCAACAAGCAGGCGGCCCATCGCGCCTGTAACCGGGCCAAGTCCGATCGGATGCCCGACAAGGCCGGCGCGACCGTCCGGTCTTCGTGACCGCCCGGACTTGGTGAGTATGCGGCTGGCCGGTTCGGTCAGCGCGGGTCGCGGCAGAAGAGTGCGTTCACCTGACGCGACCTGGCTGGCGGGTGCGGTGCGCAAGTCCGTGCGCTGGTTGTTCAGGTTACGGGGGACCTTCAGCCGGAACAGTGCCCCGAAAAATAGGGGCACATGATTTGAAATGCGAATGCTTCACAGTCGGTAGCCTCGGGGACCTCTACACCTACCCAGTTGGGGGAATTACGTTGTCCAAGTTCGACACTCGAACGAAGCTTCGCGCATCACTCGCCGCCGCTGTGCTTTTCACCGGACTGGCCGCAGCCAAGGGCGCAGCCGTCGCTACACCGATCACCGTTCAACCCGTCGCAACGACCGGGTCTTCGAGCCAGCTCGCGACGGGGTCGTCGGACATAGGGCAGGTGCTCGGCAGGATGGTCAGCGTCTTCCTCGCTTGCGGCCGCCTGGACTTCTGCGGCGTCGCGCACGGATAGTTGAGATTTCCGCTGGAATTCGGCTTCCGATCCTTTTCTCCGTCACCGCAACCTCCCGCAGCGAATTCTCCTGTGGGAG
>NZ_JBSGCB010000169.1:0-1909 GCF_053601595.1 Nocardia sp. NPDC004711
CAACGGCACCAGCATCCACGCTCGGTTGCGCGCTGCGGTGACGGCGTTACGAGGACCGAACCCCTGTTTGTTCCCCGGTCAGCAAGACTCACCGCGTAGGTAGTGGCGCTGTCTGCTTCGGGAGCAGCGCCGGTACGCCGGAAGATCTCGATGGCCTCTTTCAACAACTGTGCAGGCGGGGTGTTCTCAGCCGGACTGGGGTAGGTTCGGGCGGTTCCTTCGAGGGTGCCTGCGTGCTCGAACTGGCTGCGAATCGCGCGCGCCAATGCGCGCGCCTGGGTGAAGGTGTCGCGCGCTTCGCGGAATCTTCCCGTGTCGGTGAGCAGTTGGCCGATTTCGCCGTGGCGATTGCCCAGTTCGCGGAAGCAGGCCAGCGCTTGGTCGAACAGCTGGCCGGCGGCCTCGAATTGCCCGGCATCGCGGTGCAGGGCGCCGAGGCAGCGGCGGACTGTCGCCTCGCCTTCGAGATCGCCGAAGTCGCGGTACAGCTTCAGGGCGCGGTGGTAGGTGGTCGGTCGCGGTGGCGGAGTCTCCGATGCGTCGCTGGACGATGCCGAGATTGACCAGGGCGAGTGCCTCGCCGGCGAAGAATTCCCAGGTTGGTCAGCGCGGATGCCTCACCAGCAGGGCTACCGGTCGCCCGCTGATTCCTCGTACAGGTCAGCGATTGTCGCGTAGCCAGTGGTGATCCATCGTGCCAGCCCGACCAGGGTCAGGCCGGTCAGCTCGCCTGCGGCGGTGTCGCCGATTTCGCGGCGCAGGCCAATGCCTTGCCGAACCAGATCGACTCCCAACTCCTCCTCTCCCGCCAGCCAGTAGGCGGCGGAGAGGTTCATCAACGCCACCGCCTCGTGGAAGCGGTCGCCCAGTGCGCGGAAGCGGGAGAGGGCCTGGCCGCACAACTGTTTGGACGGCTTCGTAGTGTTCGGTTCGCCAGCTCATGGCACCGAGGTTCGGCATGGCGGTAGCTTCGCCGATCTGGTCGCCGACCTCGGTGAACAGTGTGGGGGAGCGCTCGCAGTGAGCGGCGGCCGCGCGGTTGGTGTGTTGGTGACCGCGTCTCGCGAGAGCGGTCGGCCCGCACGGGTGGTGAGCAGCGGATCGGTGGGTGCGCTGTCGTGGTTGGTGAGCCAATCTTGCAGCGCGGCAACGGTGTGACGGCTGAGCGGGGTGGCCCGGTCTTTGCGGCCTTTGCCGTGGCAGCGGACGTGAGCGCCGGGCCGAGGTGAATATCGGCTCGGGTCAACCCGGTCAGTTCGGAAACCCGGAGCCCGGTCTGGCAGGCCAGCACCTGCAGAGCGTGGTCGCGGCGCCCGAGCCGAGTGGCGCGGTCCAGGGCGGTGACCAGTGCGTCGATCTCGTTGGTGGTGAGGTAGGAGACGATGGGCCGGTCACAGCGTTTCGGTGGGATGGCCAGAACTCGGGCGACGTCGGCGGCGTGTTCGTGTCGAGTTCATCAAGGGTCCGCGCGGCGATTCGCCGGAGGATCATCTGCTGGTGCACCACCCGGCCGCCGTCAGCAGCCCGATCCACATTCGCGAAGAAGAACGAGCAGCTCGGGCAGCTGCCCAACGCGGGGCGGCAGTGGCGCCCGAAAGGTAATCCGATCGAGGTCGAGGACCACAGCTTCTACTTCATCGGCCCGGATGTCGAGGTGGCGATCCCGCTCGGCGTCTACGACATCGCCAACGACGCCGGCTGGGTGAACGTGGGATGCGATCACGACACCTCGGTGTTCGCGGTGTAATCGATCCGCCGCTGGTGGCGCTCGCGCGGTCGCCTGGACTATCCCGCTGCGGATCGGCTGCTGATCACTGTTGGCCGTCGCTGAGTTTGCCGATGTTGGCGTCATCGGTGGTGCCGATGATGAGGGGATGGGAACGGCCTCGCTCGGCTGGGTGAGCGAGGC
>NZ_JBSGCB010000170.1:0-1805 GCF_053601595.1 Nocardia sp. NPDC004711
CGGGTTGTCCAGCACCTGCGCGGGCGGACCCTGCTCGACGATGCGGCCGGCATCCATCAGCACCACGGTGTCGGCGACCTCGCGAGCGAAACCGACCTCGTGGGTGACGATCACCAGGGTCGAACCACCGCGCGCCAGATCCTCGAGGACATCGAGGACTTCACCGACCAGCTCGGGATCCAGCGCGGAGGTGGGCTCGTCGAACAGCACCACCTCCGGCCGCAGGGCGAGCGCCCTCGCGATGGCCACGCGCTGCTGCTGCCCACCCGATAACCGGCTCGGATACTCGTCCGCCTTGTCCGCCAGGCCGACCCGCGCCAGCAACTCCAGCGCCTCGGCGTTCACCTCGGCCTTCGAGCGGCGCTGCGCGGCCACGGGCGCGAGCGCCACATTCTCCCGAACCGTCAGGTGCGGAAAGAGATTGAAGTTCTGGAACACGAATCCGATGCGCGCCCGCTGCCGCAGGATCTCGCGTTCGTGCAGCTCGTGCAGCTTGCCAGCCTTGCGCCGGTAGCCGACCAGCTCGCCGCCGACCCGCACGGTGCCACCGTCCACCTGCTCGAGGTGGTTGATCGTGCGCAGCAGCGTCGACTTGCCCGAACCCGACGGGCCCAGGATCACCGTCACCTCGCCGGGGCGCACCGCCAAGTCGATGCCTCGGAGCACTTCAGTGCGGCCGAAGGACTTTCGGATGCCGCGCAATTCGATCGCGAACTCGGTCATCGCCGATCACCGGCCTTCGAACGACGGCCCTTCGAGAAGTGCCGTTCGATATAGAACTGAATGACGCTCAGCACGGTGGTCAGCAGGATGTACCAGACCGTGGCCACCATGAGCAGCGGCACCACCCGGCCATTGCGGCCGTAGATGACCTGCACCTGATAGAACAGCTCGGCAATCGCCATGGTCGACACGATCGAGGTGCCCTTGAAAAGGCTGATCACCTCGTTGGCGGCATTCGGCAGAATTCCGCGCATCGCCTGGGGCGCCACGATCGTGAAGAACTGCCGCCGCCAGGGCAGGCCCAGCGACCGGGCCGCCTCCCACTGGCCCTCGTCGACCGAGATGATCCCGGCCCGGATGATCTCCGCCGAATACGCGGCCTGATGCAGCGCCAAACCGATGACGGCCGCGCTGAATCCGCTGATCACGCCATTGGTCTGGAATCGCGCGAACTCCGGCCCGAACGGAACGCCCAACGACAGCGTCTTGTACAGGTAGGCCAGATTGAACCAGAACAGCAACTGCACGATCAGCGGGATCGACCGGAAGACCCAGACATAGGTCCACGAGATCGCCTGCAGCACCGGGTTCTTCGACAGCCGGCCCACGGCCAGCCAGACACCGAGAAAGAAGCCCAGCAGGGTGCCCCAGAAGGTCAGCTCCAGCGTCACCTTCAGCGCCGACAACACCGACTTCGCGGTGACATACTGCGCGAAGGTTCCCCAGTCCCAGCCCGGATTGGTGATCAGCCCGTGCGCGAACTGCGCGACCAGCACCAGCGCGATCGCCGCGGTGACCCAGCGCCACGGGTGGCGGGCGCGGACGATCGGCAGATCCCCGTCGCGGTGTTCGGCTTCGGGCTCCGTCTGCGTGGGCGCCGCCAGCGTACTCATGGATTCGTCCTCCATCGGTCCCGGCGGAAGCACCCGCACCACGTGCGCGGGGGTTGCTGCGATGTCTGCGAGCCGGGTCTCTCGATCGCTCTGGATGGTGTAGACGACACTACGAATTCCGACGGCCTATGTCGCCGGTCCCGATCAACGTGAATTCAATTGCATGACAGTCGTTTTCCGGAATTCCGG
>NZ_JBSGCB010000171.1:0-1793 GCF_053601595.1 Nocardia sp. NPDC004711
ATCGGTGTGCGGCACCGGGTGCGCAATACCGGGACCGAGACCGCAAACATCGTCTTTCACCTCGGACCGCTCGCCCCGCGACCCGAACTCGGCCATGTGGACACGGAACTATCGGCGGCTGCCCCCGGCACCGCGGAGAGAGCACGATGACCCGGGTCGCCGTCACGGGGGTCGGCGTCGTCGCTCCGGGCGGGATCGGGCGCACATCGTTCTGGGACTGCCTGTCGTCCGGGCGCACAGCGACTCGCCGGATCAGTTCCTTCGACCCGGCCGGGTTCCGCTCCCAGGTGGCGGCGGAATGCGATTTCGATCCGCAGGCGGCCGGGTTGTCGCCGAGGCAGGTGCGCCGCTTCGATCGGATGACCCAGTTCGCTCTCGTCGCCGCCCGTGAGGCGTTCGAGGACAGCGGTCTGGAGCTGTCCGACGCCGCGCGCGACATGTTCGGGGTGTCGCTCGGCTCAGCGGTCGGCGCGACCATCACCCTGGAGAACGACTACGTGATCGCGAGCGACAGTGGCCGGGATTGGCTGGTCGACGAGGGCTCCGTGCAGCCCTACCTGTATCAGGCCCTCGTCCCCAGCAGCATGGCCGCCGAGGTGTCGGCCCACTTCGAATTGCACGGTCCGGCAACGGTTGTCTCGACGGGCTGCACGTCCGGGATCGACTCGATCGGTCACGCACTGCACATGATCGAAGACGGTGACGCCGACTTCGTCCTCGCGGGCGCATCGGACGCGCCGATCTCGCCGATCTCCGTCGCGGCGTTCGACGCGATCCGGGCGACCACCGATGACAATGACGATCCCGCCCACGCCTCGCGGCCGTTCGATCTGACGCGCGCCGGTTTCGTGCTGGGGGAGGGTGCGGCGGTGCTGATGTTGGAGAAGCTCGACCACGCCCTGGCTCGGGGCGCCCACATCTACTGCGAGATCGGCGGGTATGCCTCGCGCTGCAACGGCTTCCACATGACCGGACTGCGCCCGGACGGGCTGGAGATGAGCATGGCCATCACGGATGCGATGAACCAAGCGCAGCTCAACCCCGACGCGCTCGGGTACATCAGTGCTCACGGCTCGGGCACGAAGCAGAACGACCGCCATGAAACGGCGGCCTTCAAGAAGGCGCTGGGTGCCGCCGCGTACGAGGTTCCGATCAGCTCGATCAAGTCGATGATCGGACACTCGCTCGGCGCGATCGGCGCGATCGAGATGGCGGCCTGCGCGTTGGCGATCGACACCGGGGTGATCCCGCCGACCGCCAACTGGAGTAACCGAGACCCCGAATGCGATCTGGACTACGTCCCGAACACCGCGCGCACCGCCACCATCGATACGGCTCTGTCGGTCGGCAGTGGGTTCGGCGGTTTCCAGTCCGCGATGGTCTTCACACGACCGGCGGAGTTGCGATGAACCGCCGCGCGGTGATCACCGGACGGTGAACACCGAGCACTCCTCGGGCCGATGAGTGAATCTTCCACCGGCACAACCTCATTGAATTTCCTCCCCACCGGAAGATCAGCCCGGCTTCGGCCGGAGAAAGGTGATGATTATGCGTAATGACAACGATTCCTGGGACATCAAGACGAGTGTCGGCGCTACCGCGTTGTTCGTCGCGGCGGCCCGCGGTCTGGCGGCCCGGCACCCGCAGGCATTGGCCGTCGATCAGTTCGCGGAGGTGTTCTGTCGCGCCGCGGGTGACGAGTGGGCGGCGTTGTTCGCCGACGATGTAGAGCAGACGAAGAATCATCCCCTGCGCGCTCCTGGTTTCGGGCCGTTGTTTCAGGATTTCCAGGC
>NZ_JBSGCB010000172.1:0-1786 GCF_053601595.1 Nocardia sp. NPDC004711
CGCTGCGCGCGCTGCCGGATTACGACGCCCTGTTCGGCGTCGATTTCACTGTTCCGGCACGAGAATCGAGGCAGCAATGACCGCCACCAGATCCACGCCCGCCACCAATGCCAGCCCGGCCAAGCCGCCTGATGGGCTGCCCTCGATGCTGGCCTACCTGACCCGGGTGCTGAAGGTCCCGACGATCGGGCGCAGCTGGGAGGATCTGGCCGAGCAGGCTCCCAACGAAAACTGGTCGCACGAAGAGTATTTGGCGGCGCTGCTGCAACGCCAGGTCGCCGACCGCGAGTCCAAGGGCACCGTCATGCGCATCCGCACCGCGCACTTCCCGCAGGTCAAAACATTGGAGGACTTCAACCTCGACCATCTGCCCTCCCTGCGGCGAGATGTATTGGCGCACTTGGCTACTGGAACATTTGTTCCCAAGGCCGAGAACGTGATCCTGCTGGGCCCGCCCGGGATCGGCAAGACGCACCTGGCGATCGGGCTCGGGGTCAAGGCAGCCCACGCCGACTACTCGGTGCTGTTCGACACCGCCAGCAACTGGATCCACCGACTGACCACCGCCCATCATGCGGGGCGCCTGGACGCAGAGCTGAAGAAGATCCGACGCTACAAGCTGATCATTGTCGATGAGGTCGGCTACATTCCGTTCGACCAGGACGCGGCGAACCTGTTCTTCCAGCTGGTCGCTTCTCGATATGAACAGGCCTCGATCATGGTCACTTCAAATCTCCCATTCGGACGCTGGGGAGAGACCTTTTCAGATGACGTTGTCGCCGCCGCCATGATCGATAGATTGGTCCACCACGCCGAGGTCCTCACCCTCACCGGCGACTCCTACCGAACCCGTCAACGCCGCGCCCTGCTCGCCAAGGAGAACCGCGCCGCGACCGACTGATCACTGAAAATTGACCCCTCACAAGGGAAAACTGACCCCTACGGGGTCAACTTTCACGATGGCGGTTTCTACCTGTTGTCGCAACACATCCCGTAGGTTCTGGAGGTTGTGTTGTCGTCGTCTCGTCGGGTGAAGAAGGGGCCGGGGCGTCGTCCGCAGTCGGCCAAACGTCAACGGTTCATGGAGCTTCGTGGTCGTGGCTGGAGCATTCTCCGCGCGGCCCGTGAGGTCGGGGTGTCCCGAACCGCGGGCAACAACTACTGGTCGCGCGGCTACAAGACCACCGCAATGGCGCGGTCGTCGGGTTCGTGCCGGCCTTGGATCGGTTGGCGCGGTGCGTCAGATCAACGCTCGGTTCCTGTCCCAGGACGAGCGGGTCGAAATCGCTGATCTGCGCCAGGCAGGCTTGAGCATCCGAGCGATCGCGAGCCAATTGGGACGGGCACCGTCGACGATTTCGCGAGAACTGCGCCGGAATGCGTTCAGGGGCAAAGGGTATCGGCCGTTCGAGGCGCATCAACGCGCCACCGCCCGGCGGGCTCGACCACAGCGGCGGCGTTTCGAGACCAACCCCGAACTCCAACGTCTGGTCACGGAGTTGCTGGTGCAGCGGTGGAGTCCACAGCAGATCAGCCTACATCTGTGGAGGCGGTATCCCGAAGATCCGCAGATGTGGTTGTGCCATGAGACCATCTATCAGGCCGTCTACCGGCCCGGATAATCCCTGTTGCGGCCCTCGCAGCTGGCGCCACACCGTCGATCGCCGTTGCGTACCGGACGCGATCATCGGCACGATGTTCATCGTGTCGTCCAAGACATTCACCACCATCGAAACCCTCACCAATGCCACGGCTGCTCGACGATGGCTGACCAGCGCACTCGGAG
>NZ_JBSGCB010000173.1:0-1667 GCF_053601595.1 Nocardia sp. NPDC004711
GCTGGCGGGCAGCCGATTGACCGAGCATCCCACCGGGCACCTGGACCGAATCCTGGCCGGGACCCGGCCCTAACACCAGTCTTAAGTAGCCGATTGTCGTGCGGCGCTTGTCTGGCTGCAGCGGGCTCCAACAACGCGGACCTGATGCGAGACCTCCGCTCACGTAGGGCATGATCGGTATCCGGTCGCGTGTGAATTGCCCAGTTCTGGGCCGAGTTCAGTCGACCCGATGGTTGGTCTCGTTGATCTACTCCGCGTAGGTTCGCGGTCCCATGAGAACTGCTCTGACCGGCTTCTTCTGAGGGTTTTGATATCGCGTTGCCGCGGCTGGGGGTGGGTCGCAGAATGTGCAGGTGACCGTCTTCGAGGGTGTCGCGCAACGCGATGAATGGACCGATCTTCCAATGTCTGTGCGCGAGCGGGTCGTCGCTGGGCTCGGAACGCCGGTGGTGTCTGCCGCCAATCAGGACGGTGGGTTCAGTCACGGGATGGCCGCGGTGCTGGTGCTGGCCGACGGTAGACAAGCGTTCGCCAAGGCGATACGCGCCGATGACGAACTCGCGAGCCCGTTTCGCATGGAAGCCGCTGCTTCGCAAGGTGTTTCAGGTCTTGTTCCGACACCTTCTTGGTTGTTCACGGTCGAGGAGTCGGGGTGGTTCGTTCTCGTGTTCGAGTTCGTCGCGGGCCGACACCCCCGTCTGGACCGGCCCGAGGAGCTGACCGCGGTGTTGGCGCTGCTGGATCGGATGGCGAAGGCGTTGACGCCGAGCCCGCTACCAGCTGCGCCCGCCGTGGCCCAGATGTACGGGCCGGAACTGCGGCGTTGGACCAGTTTTGCCGAACGTGGCACACCACAGGACCTGGACCCGTGGGCAGTGCGGAATCTGGATGCGCTGGTGGCGCTGGAGGGTCGGTGGCTCGAGTGGGCGACCGGGGAGACGTTGTTGCACACCGATCTTCGCTCCGACAACCTGCTTGTGACCGCTGACGGGTCGGTGACAGTGGTGGACTGGGCGTGGCCGTGCCGCGGTGCGGCGTGGGTGGACCTGGGGTTTCTGGCTCCCTCGATCGCAGCCGCCGGGATCGACCCTGATCCGATCTTGGCCACGCATCCGGTGACGCGAGACCTCGATCGGGTCGCGATGGATTCGCTGCTGTGCGCGCTGGCCGGCTATTGGAGTGCGCAGTCTCGCCTGCCGGCGCCGCCACGGTCACCGAATCTGCGAGTGTTTCAGGGGCGGGCGGCTCGAACAACGCTGTCGTGGTTGGCCTCACGGTTGAATTGGTCGTAGTGGTGGGGGTGATGCTGTGGGCGGTGCACCTCAGTACCGGCCGGATCTACGGACACCCAGCGAACGACTACGCGGAACGACGAGCAACCGGCTGGCCTCACTCCTGTAATGCCGCATACCGCGCTGACCGAACCGGCCAGCGTGGGGCGCCGGCGGCCGGAACCTGTTGCGGTGCAGAACGTCCGCTTCTGCCGATGTGCGGATCCCACTGAACCAGGTCCTGTCCTGTAACTCTTTCGTCGATGCCGCGCGCCTCCGCTAGCCTCGACAACCGTGTCGACGTCTTTTCCTCCGATCGATCCGTACGCCGGCGGTCTGCTCGAGGTCGGCGACCGAAACCAGGTGTACTGGTGCACCAGCGGCAATCCTGCGGGC
>NZ_JBSGCB010000174.1:0-1620 GCF_053601595.1 Nocardia sp. NPDC004711
TTGGGTTTCTGGGTTGTCGCGCGCCTGTGGCGCGCGAACAACTGGGATTTGGGTAGCAGTTAGCTGCTGGTCTGCCCAGCCTTTCCACTGTTGTTCCTGGTCGTAGGGGTGGTTCGCGAGTGTTCAGGCGGTCGAGAGCGTGGTGGTGGCGTGCCACAACTGCCGCCAGGTAGTGGCCCAAGGCCAGTGAGCGGGCAGGTGCAGGACAGGTTTTCGCTGTGGGCGTGAGAGACGAGCAGGGACGGCGATGATCTTGCGGCGCAACGTGGTTCCGCGTGCTCTGCCCAGTCGCGGGTCAGCGAGTGCGCCAGCGGCGCGCAGCAGGTTGTGCGCGATCGCCGCGCACAACACCCAGGCGGAGTTCGCGCCGAAGCGCCCGGACGGCATGTGTGCCAGTGGGCCGTCGATCAGGTCGGCGAACACGGTCTCGATGACGGCGTGGCGGCGGTGGGTGAGGTCGGCATCGACGGTGGGTTCGGTCGAATCGGTGAAGAAGGGGTGAAACCGCCAGACCGGGAACAGTTCGTCCTGGCGGGCGGCGTCTTTGACGCGGCGCACGAGCAGCCGGGCGGTGACCCGGTCGGGTTTGGAAGCGAAAGCGGTATACGGGATTTCGGCGACCTCGGCGTCGGAGATCGGTTCACCGCTGTCGGGATCGCGGACCGCGCCGGGGTATTTCACCGGTGTCCACGCATCGGCGGGGATCGACGCGATCGCCCGCGCCACGGCGCGGTTCTTCGTCAACACTAACGAGAACCGGGCTCCGTGGCGGTGACACGCGCTGATAACCGCCCGACCACCGAAGGCGGAATCCCCGCGCACCAGGATCTCACCGGTCACCCCGCCCGCGCGGGCGGTGGTGACGGCTTGGGCGACCATCCGCCCGGCCCCTTTGGCCGATCCCGCTCTCCCGGCGCGCAACCGCATTCCCGCGATCACCGGCGCAGCCAGGTCGGTGCTGATCGTGGTCGCCAGTGGTGAAAGTCCTTTGCGCAGAACCTGTTTGCCCGAAATCTTGGTGAACCCGTAGGACGCGCCCTGCTTGGCATACCCATACACCGGCCTCAACAGCGAATCGATATCGACGAACGCCCGCTGGCCGGCGCCGGGGGAGCAGATCGGCCCGCGCACACAACCGCGACAGGTGCGCGCCCAGCACCGATTCGAGCTGACGGGCATGCCCGAAGCTGAACTCCCGCAACAGGGTTCCGACCGTCGACGGCGCATACACCCGGTCGAACACGGCCTTCATGCCGCCGCTGCGCAGCACATCGATATCGTCGATGCTGTCCGCACCGGCACACATCCCGGCGATCAGTGTCACCAGCTTCGGGCCAGGGTTCGCCGACCCGGACCTGATCCGCGGCGCGGCGATCGACACCCTCTCTGCCAGCAGCCCGTCCAGCCCGGTCTGCTCGGCCAGCCGCATCACCGGCACCAGACCGGCCAGCGACACGAGATTCCGATCATCGAACACCGCTGACTCCGCGGCGAACCTATGCGAAACTTGCACCCGAAGTGCCCTTCTGAAACCGGACCGATCACTGCCTAGACAACAGCGATCATCCCAGCTCGAAGGGCACTTTTCTCATTCATTGCACACCGACGGACACAAGCCCG
>NZ_JBSGCB010000175.1:0-1620 GCF_053601595.1 Nocardia sp. NPDC004711
TGCGTACCTCGGGGCGATCGAAGGCGATCCGCACCGTGCCCTGCTCGATGTGCCGGTGGTACGTGATGTCGGTGAGGTTCTCGAATCCCGGGACGACATTCCACAAATCTGGATTGAAGGTCACCGTGCCTACCCTAGTCACGTTCACATTTCGCGAGATCCACAACCCATGGCGCTCCAGCCAATGGCGAGCCGAAATGCTGTGCAATACACCACTTCTCGCCTGGTAAAGATCACGTTGCCCGACGTACAACGGGTCTGCACATCAACGCGTTCGATCTCGATCTAGTTGTATTCCGGATGGATCCAATGAGGATGCCTGGCCGCGAGGTGGTCGTCGATCGCGGCCTCGACCAGCTCCCGCCAATGCGGATTGCTCTGGGTGGTGTTCTCGTCGCGAAACCACCGGCAACCAGCCGTAGGGCACAGGAATCGATAGGTGCCGAGATTGTCAATGCGGCCGCCCAGGCTCACGGGGCGCTTACGACTCGCACCAGCGTCGCGACGACTGCTGAAAGCTGAAAGTTCGTCTCCCACTCCAATACTCAATCACAGGCGGACATGCAGGCGACACTTACGAACCGCGTGGTACGTGATCTTGTGACAGGGCGGCCCCTGGTTTCGAATGTGCACAGCTTTGTCACTCTCGACGGGCGCTCGACGATTTCGATGCTGTACTGCGGCGGCGGCTCGATCGTTGCCGACGCTGCATCGGGCAGATGCTGTGCCATGTTGTGGGCCAGCGGATTTCAATCACCTTGGCTAATTTGAACAACGCAGGGGGCACCCGTGGGGTTCGGTCCGGGCCGACCTGCATACCCCCAAGCGGTGTCGACCCACGAGATGGTGGCCAGTTGCAGCTCGAACGCTGTCGGCTGCCGATGATGTCGATGCCGTCGGGTCACCCCCCTTCACCCGGCGGCATCGCTCGGAGATCGTCCGCCGCGCCGGGTCGCCGACAACTCCGACCCTGGACAGCCTTCACCGCCTTTCCGCGAACAGCCTTGCTCAACCATCTCAGTACCCGCCTGCCGACCAGCGCCGAGCGCATGATCGAGCTACACCTGCGCGACGTGGGCCTGGACGGCCGGACGAACCCGCCGCAGCGAGGCGACCTGTCCACCGCCGCGCCCGACTGGGCCGAGCCGCGACACCTGCGGGCCTCCCTGACCGCATTCGAGCGATCGGCACCGCAACCTACGTGTAGTTCACTATTCGCGAGGTCGCCGCGGTACTGTCTGCGGTCAGGCGCTGACCGCACGCCATCCAGACGAGTCGCCCCGCCGGGCACGCTGTGCGGGGCGAAACTCCAGCCCAGCTCGCGCATGCCCGGTCGAACTCGCCCGCGCCCAGTCCGGCCACATCCCAGCCGCTGGCCGGCCATGCACGTAGCGGGCCGTTCCAGCAGGTGAATGCCTGCGGTTCCAATCCTGCAGACGCGCCGCGTCGTGTCGGGCGGATTTGCGCCTTCCGGCCCTTGTCTACCAGCACCCCCGCTGGGCGGGGGTGGCAAAAATAGGTATGCCGTGGGTAGTTCTGCCGTCGCGGGCAAGGGCGCCCGCAATGCAGGCTCGTCAGTGACAGCGCAGGCAAGAACTGGCGAGGATTGCGATGTTCGAC
>NZ_JBSGCB010000176.1:0-1580 GCF_053601595.1 Nocardia sp. NPDC004711
GCCCGATCTCCTCCGCGTCCTCGAAACCGGCAGTTCTCAGCTCCGTGATGACATCGACGCCGACATCACGCTGGGTCTTGCAGGGATCGTTCTCGACCATCGGTTACTCAGGATCTACCAGCGGGCACCAGCCAGAATATCCCCGTCGGCGCTCGTCCGGACCGGATGTTCGCACGCTGCCGCCACGCCCCGGTCAGGGGAGGGTGGCCGCGCTCGCGGGATCGACGAGGATCTTGGCGTGTTCCTCGGGGTTACCGAGGGCGGTGAAGGCCGCGTCCACACCGGAGAGTCCGACCGTTCCGGTGATGAGGGGCGCCGGGTCGACCGCCCCGTCGGCGAGCATGTGCAGGGTGTCGCGGAATTCGCCCGGGTCGTAGCCGGTGGAGAAACGGATGTCGATCTCCTTGTTGATGGCCATCCCGGGGTGGAAGGTGTCGGCCTCGAGGCAGGCGCCGACGACGATCAGCCGGCTCATCATGGGCACGCTCGTGAGCAGTCTGTCGATCATGCCCGGCACGCCCACGCATTCGAACACGATCGGGCCCGAGGGGGTGATGTTCAATGTGTGCGCCGCGCGAAAGGCATACCACCACGGCACATTCGGGACCCGGCGCAACTTCTCCATGGTGTCGAAGCCGAGGTTGAGCAGATCCGGGACATTGGTGAGCCGATTCGGGTACGGGGAGGAGGAGAACGGATCGGAATCGCGCGGATCGACCACCACGTCGGCGCCGCAGCGGGCGGCCAGCTCCCGGCGCCGCGGCGAGTAGTCCGAGGCCACGACGGAGCGCACTCCCGCCGCCTTCAGCATCGCGATCACGGCCAGTCCGATCGGACCGCAGCCGATGACGTACGCGTTCTGCTTCTTACCGATTCGACTGCGGCGCACCGCATGCCAGGCGACCGCCATCGGTTCGGTCAGGGCCGCGTGCGCGGCCGGCAGTCCGTTCGGCACCGCGAACGTCATCGACTCCTGCACGACGATCTGCTCGGCGTATCCGCCCGGCACCTGGGTCGAGGTCCCGATTATCTGGACGTCCTTGCCGTTGCGGCACATGGGCATCGCCACCACCGGGGTACCCGGCTTCCAGCGGCGCCGGGTGTCGCGACCGTATTCGACGACCTCTCCGCAGAATTCGTGACCGAAGACGACTTTGTCCTCGTGGCGCGGCATCTGGTGGTAGCCGACGGTTGCGGCCATATCGGCGAGTTCGTCACTGTGGACGCGTGCGTGCAGATCCGAACCGCATATCCCGCAACGGGACACATTGATCAATACCTGGCCCGGCCCCGGCCGCGGATCGGGAACATCGGTGACTTCGAGTTTTCCAGCGCTACATACGACTGCCTTCATATCCGCAGCGTATTTCCTGCATGCCGACCGGATAACCCGCCATCCGGCGGGATATGGACGCCGTTCTCACCGGGTTTGGCGGGTGCCGTCACATTCCCCTGAATACGGCACGGCTGTGCCACCGGCGGAATCCGCCGATGCCGATCGCGCACAAGAACCTGAATGCGCTCCACTGCCAGACGTTGGTCGACAATCCCGCCAGCGCGGTGAAGATCGAGAACATCAG
>NZ_JBSGCB010000177.1:0-1574 GCF_053601595.1 Nocardia sp. NPDC004711
AGCTTGGTCTTTAACCTCCGGCTCGGTTGCGTTGGTAGAGGGTTGTGAGTCGTTTGACGGTTTTGCCGACGTCGTAGTGGATGGCGCGGTGACGGTTTCGTTGTCCGCGTGGTCGCCCTGGGCCGGCTCGGGTGGGTTTGGGTGCGCTGGCGGGACAGCCGATGGTGGCGCGGAGGTTTCGAAACCCTCGGCGGACCCGGGCTGGTGTGAGCCGGTGTGGCGCAGCGGGTTTCTCCCAGCGATGGCGCAGGTCGGCTGCCAACGGTCGGGCAAGCCGTAGTTGGGTATGGGCGGCGATGATCAGCCAGGTCCAACGGTCGGCGGCCTGCGGGGTGCGCAGCCTGGGGCGGGTCCAGCCCAGAGTCTGTTTGAACAGCCGGAAGGTGTGCTCGAGGTCGAATCTGCGCAGGAACGCCTGCCAGATTCTGTCGATGTCCTCGGCGGCGGCGCCGGTCTTGGACGACCACAGCCAAATCGGTGGCGCGTCACGGTCTTTGGACAGATGCTCGACCTGAAGGCGGATCAAGGTGCCCTCGAGCACGGGTAGCGGCTCGTCGTGGTCGAGCCAGGCCGCGCGGCGGGTCAACCGCGGGTGAACCCGATCCCATGCCTGCGCGCTCGCCTTGCCGTAGTTGGCGGTCGCGGTGATCGTGGCAACTGTCGGCTGCGGCCAGGACTGCGGGTCGGCGAAGCGGAACTCCGGTCCGTGCATGGGTGGGCGGCCGTTGGTCCCGGGAAGCCGGACCGGTTTCGGCAGTCGCATCACTCGATCCGAGCGCAGCCTGCCCACTATCTCGACCGGCAGGTCACGTAGCATCCACCCCAGTCGGCAGACGTCGTAGCCGGCGTCGGCGACGATCATGATGTCCGGGTCACCGGGCCGCCATTGACCCGCGGCGATCAGCCGCTCCAGGACCTCACGCAGCTGGGTGGCGGTGACCGCGGCCGCATCATCTTTCGGACCCAGGCGCACCGCGTCCAGGATCTGCGTCCATGAACTGCCACCGGGTTCGAGCACGGCCACGAACGAATACGGCCAGCCCGGAATGAACTGCGACGCCGACTTCGCACGCCCGTAAACGTGGCAGAACAGTCGATCCGGTGAACACGCCGCATCCGAGCGCAACCATGCCGACACATCCACCGCCAACACGAGGCGACCATCGCTGAATCTCGGTAAACCGATGCCGGACAACAGTTTCCGAAACCGCGGGATATCTACCTGACCGTCGTTGAGGCCGTCGTAGAGTGCTCCGTGGCCGCGGCGATGCTCGGGCGTCAACGTCAATTCCGGTATCGACCGCACCGCTCCCGGCGCGCACAGCACCGCGTCGGTGAGCTCGAACAATTCATCGCCCCGCGCGGTCAGACACGCGTAGAACTCGCTGCGCACGCGTTGCAGTTCCGCGAACGCTTCCCCTGCCCCACCGCCAACCGGCAGACTCATCCTCACGGCCTTCGTCTCGATTACGTGCATCCTTGGTCGGAGCACATGATCAGGCGAAGGCCGCCTACCTGTCCGGCGAATCCTCAAGCAAGCCAATCAGTCTCGTCCAGAGGATAAAGAACAAGCT
>NZ_JBSGCB010000178.1:0-1550 GCF_053601595.1 Nocardia sp. NPDC004711
CCCGGAGGTCGACATGAATCCCCGGTGGATGAACTGTCTCTCGACCAGGTCTTGCGCATCGTCTTCCTCGTCCCGCTCGCCGCGAAGTCCGAAGCGCTCGGCCAAGGCTTCGCGGGTCACCCGCACCGGTTCACGCAGAGGAAACTTCTCCAGACCGGAGTGGATCAGCTCGATATGACTGACAACCAGCGGCGTCTTCTTGTCCTCATCACCCCACAAGGCGGCGTTGATCTGCTCGAAGTGGTTATACGCATACGCGCGGATCGCTCGGGCCTCGTCGGTGGTGAGCAGCGATAGGTCCTGACCCACGAGGGCAGTGTCTGCCAGCCGGGTCGTCCGGAACGCGTCGTCATCCGCATCATCAACCACACGCGGATTGTTCCGTATCACCGCTCGAACACGTCATACGAGCCCTCGTCATACGCGTCTTCGCCGGGCATCCAGCTGGCACGGACAAATTCTGATCAGCAACCGGTCTGGGTGCCGACCAGAGTGTCCGTGGCTGTGGCGTGGGCGGCAGGCCTTGCCGGGGCCAGTGCCGGTCTTCTCGGCCGCTGGTCTGTGGACGGTTCGTCGAGTCCGCCGTCGCGGTGTGGGGCTCCGAGCCGCTCACCGGAGGCAATCGGGCCGATTTCCCCTTTGCGGAAGATGTCGCGCGAATTCACCGTCCCGCAGGTGAGGCACGTCGGGTTCTGCCGTACCACCCTGCTCATGCGGTTATCCCGGGTAACCCACCCAGATGCCCTGGTCAAAGGCCCTTCCGAGGATGTGGTGCTGGCTGCCCGTCGTGAGGCCCAGGATGGTTTAGCTTGGGCTGGCAGCGATTTCGATCCGTGGCCCTGACAACGTTTTGCTGGTCTCCGCGAGGGCTCGGGCCGGGAACAGCATGCTGGCGGGTTGTTCGTCGTCGATCGGGTTGGTTGGCTGCCACGCGGTCGCGCGGATCGCGATGCGCAAGCGGTAGGTGCTCACCGAGCGCAGGGAAATTACGGTGGAATTCGAGATTGATCCCGGTCAGCGTCTGTGGGGTGTCATCACAGTCGTGCGAGATCGTCGACGGGCTTCGTCCGAGCCGATGGGCGATCTCACGCACCCCTGCGCCACAACGCGATGTCCCGGAGGTCCCGGAGGTCCCGGAGGTCCCGATGAGTCTCAATGAAGTTGTCAAGTGCTCGGCTACGCGGCGCGGGCCTGCGGTGGGGAAGGCTCGTAACATCGGTTCTCCCGGAGTAGAACCCACAGAACGTTGACGCGGCGTCGGGCCAGTGCCAAAACGGCCTGGGTGTGATGGTGTTTGCCCTCTGCGCGCTTGCGGTCATAGAACCGCCGGGAGTCGATCTGACGGGATCGACAGTGCACGACCTGCTCGCCGACATCCTCGCCCGCTACGGCAGCATCGACGTCTTCATCGCCCGTCTGCATGCTCTGCTGGAAGCGCCCTAAGAACTCCTAACAGAGTGAGAGGTTGGCCAGTCGGCGCCAGCAGATGATGCTGCAGGCCAGGCTGAGGAAGGCTTCGTGGATGTCGTCGCGGATTTCCCAGCGGATGC
>NZ_JBSGCB010000179.1:0-1498 GCF_053601595.1 Nocardia sp. NPDC004711
GACCACACCGGTGCACCGATCCACCGATCACTGACCCCCTACGACCATTGACACAGTGGGGCTGCCCGCCCCACCCCTTGGAATCAATCATCTAGACACCGCCAGGCAAGCTCGAACGCGCCAGCGCATATGACAAAGTCGCTGCTCACCTTGCCCGATTCGAAGGCTTGGTACTGTCGGCAGTTGACCATCGAGCTCGACGAGCTGGCCAGCGAGATCGGTGAACGGGTCCAGAAGGTGGCGCCGACGCTGCTGGCCGTTGTCGGCTGCGCCGCATTGACGGCAGCGAAGATCATCGGTGAGACTGCCGGCGTCGACCAATTCCACTCCAAGGACGCCTTCGCTCGCCACAACGGCACCGCATCGCTTCCCGTTTGGTCATGCAACCGTGCGCGGCATCGCTTGTCTCGCACCGGAAATCGACAACTCAACGCTGCCCTGCACCGCATCGCCCTCACCCAAGCTCGCTGTCATCCCGAAGCTCGCGTCCTACTCGCTCGCAGAAAGGCCGCTGGTGACGGCGGCCTGGAAGCCTTGCACATCCTCAAACGCAGGCTTTCCGACGTCGTTTTCCGTGCCATGGACGCCGACATCAAAACCGGTGGAACCACCGCTACCCCTTGACAGAGGAGCTATTTACAGTCCCCGGGACTCGATTGTTCAGAAGGCTCCGCGTACGCCAGACCGCACTCCCGCTCGCTCGGTCTGCGTCAAAGCCTCCCGCCAGGCGTGAGAGAAGTCCCGTCGGTTGTTCGACCCTCTATTGGAGTGACACTACTGTCTACGAGTTCTCGTCCGTCTTGATGCTCAGCCCTCGCTTGACAGTCGAGATTGCGACCGAAGTCTGGTAGTTCTTCACATTGCTGTTCTCGGAGACTAGACGCTGCATTACATCATCAAAATCGACCATGTCGCGCGCTGTAACGATGATAATGAAATCCGCTTCCCCTGTGACGTACCAGCATTGCTGCACTGCAGGTTCTGCGCTGAGCCACGAACGTAGAGCATGAAGGATATGCCGTCCCTCGCGATCAACGCTCAGCGAGACGATCATGACCATATTGCGGCCGACCGCTGTCGGGTCAACCAACGCCACCTCTCCGAGGATGACTCGGTTCGCACGTAACCGCTGGATTCGGCGATGTGCGGCGGAAGCCGACAGCCCGACTGCGGCACCGAGTTCTTCGAGGGACTTCCGTGCATCGGCTTGGACGTACGCTAGAAGCGCTCGATCAACCGAGTCGAGTGAAACATTTCGCAAGTTGAGCCGCTCCCGGGATCTAATCGGATGGATACTCTGCTGATGGCAAGAATAGCGCGTTAGGTCGTGTCTCCCAATGATTTGAGCCATTCGACGATGAGAGCTAGGTTCTGTCTCGAAGTGAGTGATGGGGCGGCACCGTGCAGCGGTGTCGCCCCATCAGCATGTTCGACCGAAGTTGTTGCCCGCGTTGGCATATAGGCGAGGTCTCCGGTAGTTCGGATTAGCGACCAAGCA
>NZ_JBSGCB010000180.1:0-1471 GCF_053601595.1 Nocardia sp. NPDC004711
GGGTAAGTCCCTTGGAGTGGTGGGATTTCGGAATCGGACAGGTCCGGTATGAGGCGTGTTGATGTCCTGAAATGAGCAGGTCATCGCGTAGTGGTGAACGAGTTACCGACCAAAGTGACTCGACCACACCCGAAAGGGAGTACCACGCGATGACCCAGGATCATTCTGCACTGCTGGCCCAGCTCGACACCCTCAAGTCCGCCGATTCGGCGTCCGTGTTCGCCGAACTGGTCCGTGCCGGACTGCAAGCGTTGATCGAGGCCGAAGCGACTGCCGTGATCGGCGCCGGCCGCTACGAACGCAGCGAGGACCGCACGACGCAGCGGAACGGCTACCGCGGCAAGGAGATCGCCACCCCGGCCGGTGATATCGAGGTCAAGATCCCGAAGCTTCGGGCGGGGTCGTTCTTCCCGTCTCTGCTCGAACCGCGCCGCCGGATCGACCGGGCCCTGCACGCGGTGGTGATGGAAGCGTGGGTCCACGGCGTGTCGACCCGTAACGTCGACGACCTCGTCGCCGCGCTCGGGGTGTCCTCGGGGATCAAGAAATCGGAGGTCTCGAGGATCTGCGCGGGCCTGGACGCCGAGGTCGGCAGGTTCCGGGAAAGGTCGTTGTCGCACACCGAGTTTCCCTATATCTGGCTCGACGCGACCTACTGCAAAGTCAGGGTCGGCGCCCACGTCGTGTCCCAAGCCCTGGTGGTCGCGACGGGCATGTCGATCGACGGGACCCGGGAAGTCCTGGGAACGGCGGTCGGTGACAGTGAGTCCTTCGAGTTCTGGCGTGAGTTTCTGACCGGGCTGCGGGCGCGGGGCCTGTCGGGGGTGCATCTGGTCGTGTCCGACGCGCATTCCGGGTTGAAAGCCGCTGTCGCGCAGCAGTTCACCGGCGCGTCCTGGCAGCGGTGCCGGGTGCATTTCATGCGAAATCTGCAGGGCGCGGTCGGGTCGAAGCATGTGCCGGCGGTGATGGCGGCGGTGAAGACTGTGTTCGTGCACACCGAGGCCGATGATGTTGCCGCGCAATGGGATCAAGTCACTGACACATTGGCTGGGACGTTCGGCAAGGCGGCGGCGATGATGCGGGAGGCGAAACATGACGTGCTCGCGTTCACCGCGTTCCCACGCGCTCATTGGACGAAGGTCTGGTCGAACAACCCCATCGAGCGCCTGAACAAGGAGATCAAACGCCGGGCCGATGTGGTGGAGATCTTCCCGAACCTGGCGTCGTTCCTGCGGTTGTCGACCGCGGTGGTGATCGAGCAGCACGACGAGTGGCAGGTCACCCGCCGCTACGTCTCCGATGTCAGTATCGACGAGCTGCGCGCGGTGATCGCGGCCAAGAAGCGCGTTGCCGGCGGCGTTGTCCCGGCGCTTGCTGGTGTCGGGATCGGCTAGAATCCACTACGACTCGTTGATCGCTACGCGTTCACGCCGTTGATCCGAAGTCCACCACTCCCCGGGACGCTATC
>NZ_JBSGCB010000181.1:0-1463 GCF_053601595.1 Nocardia sp. NPDC004711
GAGCAATGATCAAAATCTGTGGATGACCGGGAGGGCGTACCTTCCCGGATGATCTGACAATCAACAGGTTTCGATCTACTCGGCGCGCCAACGCCGGGCGGGAAGGTACGTCCCATGCTCAAGGTAATCGACGGTGGCGCCGAGTCCAATCAGGACGGTGCGGCGGGCCGAGTGTCCGGCTCGCCGATCGACGAGATCGTGCGTGAGGGTGCCCGGCGGATGCTCGCAGCGGCGTTGCAGGCCGAGGTCGCCGACTACATCGCTCGCTTCGCCGGGCAGCTCGACGAGAACGGGCACCGGCTGGTGGTACGCAATGGGCACCATGGCGAGCGGGAGGTGCTCACCTCCGCTGGCGCGGTGGCGGTGCGCGCGCCGCGCGTTAACGATAAGCGGACCGACCCGGAAACCGGTGAGCGGCAACGGTTTTCCTCGGCGATCCTGCCCGCGTGGGCACGCAAGTCACCGCAGATCACCGAGGTGCTGCCGCTGCTGTATCTACACGGGCTCTCGACCGGCGATTTCGCCCCGGCCCTCGAGAAGTTCCTGGGTACCGGCGCGGGACTGTCGGCCTCGGCGATCACGCGGCTGACCGGTCAGTGGCAGGACGAGGCCCGCACCTTCGCCGGCCGGGACCTCTCGGGCGTGGACTATGTGTATTTGTGGGTCGACGGGATTCATCTGAAAGTGCGCCTGGAGCAGGAGAAACTGTGCCTGCTGGTGATGCTCGGGGTCCGCGCCGACGGCCGCAAAGAGCTGGTGGCGATGACCGACGGGTTCCGCGAGTCGCACGAGTCGTGGGCGGATCTGTTACGCGATGCCCGCCGCCGCGGCATGAGGGCACCAGTGCTCGCCGTCGGTGACGGCGCGCTCGGGTTCTGGAAGGCGGTGCGGGAGGTGTTCCCCGAGACGCGCGAGCAACGATGCTGGTTTCATAAACAGGCCAATGTTCTTGCTGCCCTTCCGAAATCGGCGCATCCCGGCGCGTTGGCGGCGATGAAGGAGATCTACAACGCCGAGGACATCGACAAGGCCCAGTTGGCGATCAAGGCGTTCGAGATCGACTATGGCGCCAAGTATCCGAAGGCGGTCGCCAAGATCGTCGGTGACGCCGATGTGCTGTTGGAGTTCTACCGGTATCCCGCCGAGCACTGGATCCACCTGCGCACCACGAACCCGATCGAATCCACCTTCGCCACAGTGCGTTTGCGAACCAAGGTCACCAAGGGGCCGGGCTCGCGGGCGGCGGGGCTGGCGATGGCCTACAAGCTGATCGAGGCCGCCCAGACCCGCTGGCGGGCGGTCAACGCGCCGCATCTGGTCGCGCTCGTCCGCAACGGGGCACTGTTCCACAAGGGCAAACTGCTCGAACGACCCATCGACATCACCCCAAAGGACGGAGACCGTTCAGGCGCAACGGAAGTCGCCTGAAACAACGTCATCCACAGGATTTGACAATATCTCTC
>NZ_JBSGCB010000182.1:0-1456 GCF_053601595.1 Nocardia sp. NPDC004711
ACCCGCAGCCCTGATCACCTCGATCTGCAGACCGTCCAGATGCGGGAACAGGACCCTCATCGGTCCAAGATCAGAACACCCGCGACATAATGAACACTGCGCCGCCCGGGTGCGGGTTGGCGAATTCAAGGTTGACCGTCCATGGTGCAATGGCTGCCCCCGGGTGCCGCCCCTGCCGATGCGTGTAACCCCTTTCGATGCGAGCGCAATGTCCGAGGACCCCGAACTCGCCCAGGCCCGTGCCTTCGTGCGTGAGCTGATGCAGCACGCGCAGGCGCTGGTACGCCGCCGCGAAGCCCTTCCTGCCGAGGCCCCGGCGTCGCGGTACGACGCCGAGCTCGGGGCCGTGCGCCGCCAGATCGCTCAGCTTCACAAGCGCTCTCCCGCCTTGCGTGCCGCGATGGATGTCTTCGGCCGTCTGGCCCTTGCCCGAACCGCGGCCCCACCCCGGTCGGCGCCGCACGACAGGCGCTGGATCGGACCTGGATTCAGCATTGCGACGGGGTAGCTCAGGGGTACCCGGCCGCGGCCGCTCTGGGCCACGTCGATTTCGAGCCTGTCGTCGTGCCGCCGATGCCGTCGGAACCCCCTCCCTGCGGCATCGTCAATCACTTTGGCGCAGAACATGATTGCTGTGCTGGTCGCAATCGAACGTGACATACTGCCCGAATCGGAAATATGGCTAGTCGACGACGCAGGGGGTCGTGAACAACCATGAACTATGGCAGCAAATGACGAAGATCAGCAGATCTCGGCACGCGTCCGACGCGTTGTCTCACAGTTCCCACATTCAATGCCGACACCTTCGAGGGCGTCGCCGCCGAAATCCACTGCGGCTTCGACGGCCGGCCGGTCCGCGATTTCTTTCCGCTGCTTGTCGAGCGCGGCTCACTGCGGAGGCTTTCGGCAACCGGCCGATACGAGCCACCGGTGAGTGAGGATCCCGAAACCGCCCAGGTACACATGTTCCATGGCGACGCGATCTTCGTGCCTCTAATAAGACTAAGTAGCGTCCAGTGAGCCGGTAGCCGATGGAGGTATCAGGTCGATGCCTGGGGGCCTCGGTGACCAGCACGCGGCCTTGCATGCGGTGCCTCCCCGCCGGAATCATCGAGGCTTCAGGTCGTCTAACGACTGGTCCGGCGTCCGGCCCCAGCGGGGATGACGATCCTGTCCCGATTCCACGGATCTGTCCGATCTTCGGCCACCCCACTCCATTGGCCACCGACAACCCATCCATCGCTGCTGGTCAAGCCATTGAAGCCGTTTTTCGCGCGGTTTCAATGGCCGGAACGCACGCCCGAGATTCGACCCTGCCCCGTGCCGGTATCGAGTGGCCGGTGCAGATCAAGGTCGTCTCCGGGTCGCTTGGGGTGGGGTCGCATGAGCGATGCAAGGCGGCGTTCACCGGCTCGGTTACCCGGACCGCGTGCCGCTCGGCGGCGGGCTCCAATTC
>NZ_JBSGCB010000183.1:0-1438 GCF_053601595.1 Nocardia sp. NPDC004711
ACCACGATCAACTCGAACCCGACGCCGAACATCACATCGGCAACACCAACGACGACTCAGCCCCCGAAATCGTCATCCCCAATGACGCTCAACAATCACCGCGGACTGCGCGGTTCCAACAGCTACCAGTATCGGCTCTGGAAGGCCGAGCTCGCCGCGTTCGCTGCCGAGACCGGCCTGACCGTGACCGTCTGCCACTTCCCGCCGGGGCACCTCGAAATGGAACAAGATCGAACACCGGCTGTTCTCCCACATCACCATGAACTGGCGTGGCAGACCGTTGACCAGCCACGAGGTTGTCGTCAACAGCATCGCCGCCACCCGCACCCGCACTGGGCTGCGTGTTCACGCCGAACTCGACACCGGCACCTACCCGACCGGGATCTCGGTCAGCTGCGAGCAGATTCGTGCCTTCCCATCACGCCGCACCAGCAACGGGGAACCTGGAACTACACCATCGCCCCTACCGGCCAGGACGGGGTCGTCACCGCAGGCGAGCGGGACACCTCCCGAGCACACGCCCTTGGCTATGCTCGCCGACCCGAAGACCGTCGGCATGACAGACCACGGCCTGCAACAACTGTGCACCCAACTGGCATCGGCGCAAGCAGCCGTGGCCGAGCAGCGCAAGTATCTGCAACGCGGCGGACCACGCCGCAAAGAGCGCGGGGACCACGGTCGGCCACTGCTGGCGCCCGCCGACAAGGTGCTGATCACCGTGATCTACCTGCGGCGGGTCTGCCCCCAGAAGGTCCTCGTCGAGCTGCTGGGCATCAACCCGAACACCATCTGCCAAGTGATCCGGGAAACCCGTGCCCTGATCGAAGAACGCCAGATCACCATGTCCCAGACCGCGCACTATTGCTCCCACACCCAAGATCTGCGCGGCTGGCTCGAAAATGACACGGCCACAGCAAGACTCGAAGTATCTCGGAGGCTATCTCACCCCGAGCTGACAGGCATGACCCGCGACGACTTCCAAGCCCTGGTCGACCGAGTCTCGATCGGCTACCGCGCCGGCATCGAACGACGCCGCCCCATCATCAACGCGGCGGTGACCGCCGTCCCGGCACCCGGGGAGGGCTCTTCCGCCAGAAGATCACCGACGCCGACCGGATCCTGGCCACCGTGCTGGACCAGCGGAAACTACGCGACCAACAGACCCTCGCGGAACTGTTCGGTGTCAACCGCGGCACCATCCGCAACGCCATCGACGACGTCCTGCCCCTGCTTCAACACGACGGACTCGTCACCACCCCATCCACGCGCCAATTCGACACAGCCACTGAGATTTTCGATCTCAACACCCTGGACAACGACGACACATCGCTTTACAACTCCAATGAAGCTGTAACGTAATAACGTGTTGGTTTGCAGTGCAAGGTATTTCGGTGTGCTATGGCAAGGGTGAGTGGGGTCGGTGGCGTCGGTTTGGCCG
>NZ_JBSGCB010000184.1:0-1414 GCF_053601595.1 Nocardia sp. NPDC004711
CGCTCATGGCTCCCCTTTATGTCAAGACCGGGATGTGGGTGTGGGGTTAGCCTGGTTGGTGGGTCCGGGATGTGGCTTGTCCGAAGGATCGGGTGCGGGTTGAAGCCCGGTCGCGCTGGAGTCAGGAGTCGTTCCCGTTTGCCCTCCCGGGCCTGCTGATTCACGTTTTCGCTGGTCGTCGAGTATCCGCGCGTAGACGGTGTTGGAGAGTCGCCGTTTGAGTGCGCGCATCGCTTCCATCGAGGTCTTCCCGCCCGCTCGTCGGGCGTCGTAGTAGATGCGCCCGGCGGTGGGATGGCGCAGCTGGACCACGGCCATGATGTGCAGGACGCGGTTGATTCGGCGGTTGCCGGCACGGGAGAGCCGATGCCGTTGCTGGTCACCGGAGGACGCGTCCAGAGGCGCGGTGCCGTTCCAGGACGCGAACCGGTCGCGGGTGGCGAAACGGTGAATATCACCGGTGTCGGCCAGAAGCCTTGCCGCGCTGGAGGGTCCGATGCCGTGCAGGTCCATGAGGGTCGAGCCGCGGTCGAGGACGAGTTGCCGTAGTTCTTTGTCGGCGGTTTTGGTTTTGCGGTCGATGGTTTCGAGTTCCTCGATCAGCTCGATGACCAGCCGCAGCTGGACCCGCCCGACCGGATCGCTCGGGCGCAGGTCGGTGATCAGGTCGCGGGCCTGGGGTGCGGACAGGAATTTGTTGGCGCCGCCGGGGATCAGGTCGAGCAGGATCCGGTGGATGCGGTTGAGGGTTTGGGTGCGGGCGCGGCCGAGTTCGTCGCGTCGGTCGGCGAGCAGGCCGAGTGCGACCAGTTCCGGATCGAGCTGGACGCGACGCAGGTTCGGGGCGTGCAGGGCGGCCAGAGCGACCGAGTGGGCGTCGACCGGGTCGGTTTTGCGGCCGTTGCCGGTGGCGAAGACCCGCACCTGCGCGGAGAGTTTCGCGGGCACGTCGACCACGGTTTCGCCGTCGTGGACCAGGCGGTGGGCGAGGTGGCGGCCGATGCCGTTGCAGCCCTCGACCGCCCAGACCCTGTCAGTGAATTGCTGTGCAGTGGTGAGCATTTCGGTATAGCCGACAGTGTCGGTGGTGTATCTGCCGGCGGCCAGGATATGGCCTGCGGGATCGATGATCTCGATGGTGGCCGAGCGTTTGTGCGGATCCATCCCGATGATGACGGTCACCGGCGTCCCTTTCTGCCTCGCAATGGGTTGGTGTCCGTGCGAGGAGGGCACCGCTACTTCGAGCCGGGCAGACCCCTTTCCAGCCACTCCCGCACGGCACCCGGTGGGAGGCAAGCCATGAGAGAGCCACACCGAATCATGCTGGCGGGCAGCCGATTGACCGAGCATCCCACCGGGCACCTGGACCGAATCCTGGCCGGGACCCGGCCCTAACACCAGTCTTAAGTAGCCG
>NZ_JBSGCB010000185.1:0-1354 GCF_053601595.1 Nocardia sp. NPDC004711
TACTGCAACTGCACTCAGGTGATTGGGTGGCCGCGCCGTCGGTAGTGCGATGACCGGGCTTGATGCTGGCGGCGTCGTCGCCAGCGTGACCATGCCCAGATGTGGTCGGCGGTATGCAGTGGGGTGAGTACGAACGCGATGAGCAGGCGGCGGATCTCCGGTAGCGTGAGAGCGATCATGCCGTCCTCGCTGTCGGCGAGTCCCCCTTTGCGGCAACGGTTTTGGTGGCGGCGAGCCAGGCCAGTGCGAGCATCGACAGGGTGATGTGGGCATACCAGGCGCGCCATTTACGGACCTGGTAGTGGTCGAGCCCGGCCTCGCCTTTGGCCTGCTGAAACGCTTCTTCCACGTGCCAGCGTGATCCCGCGGTCCAGGCCAGATCGACCAGTCGTGCCGATGCCTGGCCGTAGCAGAGGTAATAGGCGATTTCGGTCGGGTCGCTGATCGACCGCCGCGCCAGTAGCCAGTGACCGCGCCCGGTCGTCCAGGTGCCGTCGATCTGGCGACGCGCCCAATCGTATTCGCGCGGACCGTGCGCGCCGGCGCCGACCGAGAGCCGCTGCCAGGTGCGGTCACCGAACTCGGCGACCAGGTCGTCGGCGCGCGCGAGTCGGTCGGCGCGGGTGCGTAACTGGTGATCGCAGCGGGTGGCCATCACGTAGAACACGTCGTGGTCTTCGCACCAAGCCCGCAGGTAGCCGGCCTGGCCGTAGGCTTCGTCGGCGGTGAACCACCGAAACGGCACCCTCGCCGCCAGCGCGCGTTCGAGCATGGCGATCATCTGCCGCGGCTTGGTCGCGAACTCGACCTCGTCGGGAATCCCAGCGTCACGACACCGCTCACGATCGGCCGTCCACGACTGGGGAACATAGAGTTCCCGGTCGATCAGCGCGTGCCCATGGCGCGACGTGTACGCCAGAAACACACCGATCTGGCAGTTTTCTGTACGGCCGGCCGTTCCGGAGTATTGACGTTGCACGCCAGCGGATTTCACACCCTTCTTCAGGAACCCGGTCTCATCACCGGCCAGCACGGCGTCCGGGTCACCGAGGTGTTCGACCACGTAGTCACGCACATCGTCACGCACCGCGTCGACGTCCCAATCGGCGGCGCGCAGCAGCCGCTGCATCCCGTCCGGGGTGCTCTCACCGGCGCGCTCGGCCAGGGTCCACCCGTTCTTGCGTTCCAGACCCGCGACCAGCCCCGACACGTACTCACCCGCCCGCTCCCGCGGTTCGACGCGGGTGAACCGTTCCCCGATCCTCGCGATCAACGAATCCAGTTCGGCCACAGCATGATCCAACACCACCCGACAGGTCTACCAGCAACGAATCACGCGAGTGCAGTTGCAGTA
>NZ_JBSGCB010000186.1:0-1346 GCF_053601595.1 Nocardia sp. NPDC004711
TGAGGCTTCCCCCGGATAGTGGACACCGATTTGGCAGGACCGAAGGTCCTGCTGGAAGGATGTCTCCATGCCTCCTCGCAAGCGCCGGTCGTTCACGACCGAGTACAAGGTCGAGGCTGCCCATCGGGTGATCGATTCCGGACGCACGATCGCCGATGTTGCCCGGGAACTGGGCTTGAACGAGGGCTTGCTCAGCAACTGGGTCAAAGACGAACGGCGCAGGATCGCCGCCGCTGAGGCCCATGGCGAGAAGCCCCTGGACTCGGCCGAGCGGGCCGAGTTGCTGCGGCTGCGAAAGCAAGTCGCCGACCAGGACAAAGACATCGCGTTCCTGAAAAAAGCTTCGGCGTACTTTGCCGCGATGCAGACGAACCGGCCCGGTTCGCTCTGATGGCCGAGTACGCCGACCCCGACGACCTAGCGGCCGGCGCCACCACCACGCGAGGATCGCGCCCCCGGTTCTCGATCGTGCGGATGGCACGGCTTCTGGGGGTCTCGACCTCGGGCTACTACGAGCATGCCAAACGGTGCGCGGCAACGGTTTTGACGCCACGTCAGCAGCGTCGTGCCGATCTCGAAGTGAAGATCACCGATATCCACGCCGAGTTCGACGGGACCTACGGATCACCGCGGATTACCGCCGAGCTGCGCGAGCGCGGCGAGATCGTGACCCGCAAAACCGTCGCCAAGATCATGGCCGGTCTCGGGGTCGAGGGCATCAGCCCACGCACGTTCAAGGTGAAAACGACGGTGGTCGACCCGAAGGCGTCGTTCCCGCCGGATCTGGTCGTCCGCGACTTCGATCGGGGCCGAATCGACGCGGTCTGGCTGACCGATATCACCTATCTCACCTGCGGACAGGGTGACATGTTCCTCTGCGCGATTCGGGACGGTCATTCCCGGAAAGTGTTGGGCTACAGTGTGTCCGACCACATCGGTGCCGACATGGTCACCGCGGCCATCGAAGACGCCGTCACCGCTCGCGGCGGACGCGCGCGCGGCACCATCCTGCATTCGGACCGTGGCGGGGAATTCACTGCCCACTTGACCGCGAAGGCATGTTTCCGCCACGGGCTGCGCCGATCGATGGGCGCGACCGGCATCTGCTGGGACAACAGCCCCGCCGAGTCGTTCTGGTCGACGTTCAAACACGAACACTACTATCGACACGTCTACGCTACGAAGCCCGAACTTGTTGCCGCGGTTGACAAGTGGATCAGCTTCTACAACACTACGCGGCGACACTCCGCGATCGGGATGCAAAGCCCCGACAATTTCGAGAAGTCACTCCACGCGGCTGCCTGACAGCGCATAAGCCCCCTGCCCACCATTTGGGGGGAACCTCA
>NZ_JBSGCB010000187.1:0-1343 GCF_053601595.1 Nocardia sp. NPDC004711
TGCGGATCCGCCCTCGGGTGTATTCCGGGATGAGAACCTTCTCGACGAATGTGTCCAACCGATGCAGGTAAATGTTGGAGAGCACGGGCGAAACCACGCCGCCTTGCGGAACCCCGCTCAGCGTCGCGTTCCAGACCCAGTCCTCCAGGTATCCGGCCTCGAGCATGTTACGCATCAGCCGCAGGAACCGGCCGTCGTGGATGGTGTGCGCCAGCGTCGAGAGCATGATCTCGTGATCGAAACTCCCGAAGCAATCGGCCACGTCTCCCTCGATGAACCATGTTGTCCCCGTCCAGGTTCGGGCCACTTCCCGCAGTGCGGTGTGGCATCCCCGGCGGGGACGGAATCCGTGGGACCGGTCGGAGAAGGTCGGCTCGTAGTAGGCGTCCAGCAGGAGCCGCACCACCTCCCCGACCAGCTTGTCCGACCAGGTCGGCATCCCGAGCGGGCGGGTCTTGCCATTCTTCTTGGGAATGTGCACCCGCCGGACCGGGCCGGAAACGGTAGCGCTCGTGGCGCATCGCGTCGATGATCCGGTCGATCTTGTCCAGTGACATGCCGTCCACGGTTTCCCCGGTGGCCCCGGGCGTCATCGCGCCCTTGTTGGCGTAGATGCGCCCGTAGGCCAATAGATACAACTGCGGGTTGAACAACTGCCGATACAGTCGCTCCAGCGGCAGACGGTGCCTGCCGCGCTCACGCAGGACCGCTTCAACGGCATGCTGCTGTCCCCTTCACCTTTCGGATCCAGGTAAGCCATCGGACCCAAGAACCTCCTTCCGAGTTCCTCCCGGCTGAGCCGGGGATACGACCAGGCGCCTCATGGCGCACTGCCACCGGTCGGATGCCTGCACCGCTTCGGGCAGCGCCCGGCCGGCGCCCTCGGCATAGGCGGTGCAGCCATCACGCACGATGATCTCGACACCTGGATGCTCGCCCAGCCAGGAGCGCAACGAGTCGGACTTGCGATCAGGTAGGACATCGATCCGTTCGTGGGTGGCGGCGTCGATCAACACGCTGGCGTAGCTCTGCCCGCGGCGCAGCGCGAAATCGTCCACGCCCAGCACTTTCGGCACCGGCCGGTCCGGCAGCGGAATACGCAGCAGCGCCCGGATCGCGGTGTGTCGCGACAACCGGCACGCCATCTGCGACAGCAGCCGAACGCTGGCCCGCCCGGCCAGCTCACGCACCACCGACCGCACCTGATGGGTCATCGGTGTGGTACGACGCTGATAGCGATCCAGGACACCGGGAACCTGTTCTCGAAATGTCTTGCAGCAGTTCGATGTCAGGCACACCAGGCGGCGGACACGGACCTGCAACACCACCGCCCGACTGTCGAG
>NZ_JBSGCB010000188.1:0-1338 GCF_053601595.1 Nocardia sp. NPDC004711
TTCACCGAGGACTGGGTCCGTGATGGCCGGGCGATGAGTATGCGGTTCTGGCACCGGCCGCTGCGCGCCATGCTGGCGGCGTTCGCGGCCTCCGGGTTTCGTGTCGACGACATCAGCGAACCAGCCCCGCAACCCGAAATGGCCGACCAAACACCAGATGCCTACCGGCATCTCACTCGTCACCCCCAGTTCGTGGTGTTCTCGCTGACTGCCCGCTGACACGCGCGCGGCGCGAGCGGATTCCAGACGCGATGTCATCACCGCCTCGCCCGAACACGCCCACCCCCGCTGGGCAACGGGAGCACTCGCTGCCGGTGTCGCAGACCGACCCTGGCCCCGGGTGCCGGTTCGATCGCTGAACTGCGCTCACCGCCGTCGCCGGGCGGCGGGGTCGGTCTGGGCCTGCCCGGCCCGCAGCGCGTCCTTGCCCGGCCGCGCTGAAACGACGAAAGGAAGGGTTAGGTGATGGTCATGTAGCTGCTTGTGTCGCAATGACCCGGACTTTCAGGCCAAGATGGCGCGGATGCTCGACCTCTACGATCACCCGCCCGCCGACGGGTGCGTGGTCTGTGTCGACGAGTTCGGGCCGTTGAAGCTGCAGCCGCGCCCGGGCCGCGGCTGGTTCACCGTCAGCTGGCCATGCGGGCAACCTACCATCGCACCAACGGCGGGCAGCACATGTTCGGTGCCCTGGACCTGCGCACCGGGCAGCTCTACTACCGGATCCCAGCGAGATAACGAAGGTATTGCTGGCCAACTCGGAAGTCCGACGCCGCCAGCGCCGGCGCCCAGGATCTGGCCCAGGCGAGCACGGATTTGAACGGCACCCGGACGCCAAGATCTTCACCAGCTTCCCCGGCCTCGGCCCGCTGTCCGGTGCCCGGTTGCTCGCCGGGATCGGTGATGACCGCGACCGTTTCGCCGATGCGAATGGGCTGAAGGCCCTGCGCCGGATCCGCGCCGATCACCCGCGCCAGCGGCAAGAAAACCGTTGTGCTGCACCGGCACATCAAGAACCGCCGCCTGGTCAGGATCGGACCGATGCGAGCGTTGGCGTCGCTGCGCGCCTCGGCGGGCGCGCGGCGACACTACTTGTTCCAGCCCGGCGCGGCTGCCGCTCCCATGTGGTCCGGACCGGATCCAAGAGTTGCCGGCCAGTTCCTCCGGCGTAGCGACAATGCGCGGTTCTGACTCAAAGGATCCCACGTGCCGATCCTCACCCACGGGTGTCGGCGGGGCGGCGCAGCGGCATGGTTGGAGGTGGTCTCGCCCGGCTGAGGTCAGGGCCGGGCGAGACCGTTTCTCCGGCACGGCGATGTACCGGGGCTTGGGTGACAG
>NZ_JBSGCB010000189.1:0-1331 GCF_053601595.1 Nocardia sp. NPDC004711
CAGGGGAATCGGGTGTGGCTTTGATGCGTGTGCCGCTGGTGGCTCGGACTGCTTGGCCGCTCGGTTCCCCGTGACGACCCTGGCCGCATATTGGGATGTGCGAGCGAATCGCTGTGTAGGGCAACGTCGGCGCGGTCGTCTGCGGCGTTGAGTTCCAACGAGCTGATGGAGGTGGGCATGGCCCGGGTCTGGGCTGGTGTGGACATCGGGAAGGCGGAGCACCACTGTGTGGTCATCGCCTCCGACGGCAAACGGCTTGTGTCTCGTCGGATCGCCGACGATGAACCGGAACTGGTGAGACTCATCGACGAGGTGGTGGCGCTGGCGGAGGAAGTTGTGTGGGCGGTGGACGTGCCCGATGGTGGTGCCGCGCTGCTGATCGGGCTGCTAGTGGCGCGGGATCAGCCGTTGCTGTATATCCCCGGGCGGACCCTCAACCGCGCAGCCGGCGGCTATCGCGGCGAAGGTAAGACCGATGCCCGCGATGCCGCGATCATCGCCGACCAGGCCCGGATGCGCCGTGATTTGCATCCGCTGCGCCCCGGCGACGAAGTCACCATCGAGCTGAAGCTGTTGACCACCCGCCGCGCCGATCTCGTCGCTGACCGAACCCGCGCGATCAACCGGCTGCGGGGCCTGCTCAGCGGCATATTTCCCGCGCTGGACCGGGCGTTGGGCAACCTCACCCTGATCGGTCCGTTGACGCTGCTGACCAGCTACCAGACCCCCGCCGCGCTGCGCCGCATCGGCGTGGCGCGGCTCGAAACCTGGTTGCGGA
This sequence comes from Nocardia sp. NPDC004711, assembly GCF_053601595.1. NCBI lineage: Bacteria > Bacillati > Actinomycetota > Actinomycetes > Mycobacteriales > Nocardiaceae > Nocardia > Nocardia sp. NPDC004711. The sequence goes on from NZ_JBSGCB010000189.1 coordinate 779, forward strand.
CAAGGAAAGTCAGAAGTCCCGGTAAGATCGCCGCGGCGGCGCTCGAAGCCGCCCAGCGCCAGCTCACCCGCCTGCCCGGTGAGGAGTTGACCGCGTCGATGGTCGCGGCGCTGGCCGCAGAGGTGATGGCCCTCAACGAGCGAATCAAGGACACCGACAAGCTCATCGAGGGCGGATTTCACCGCCACGAACTCGCCGAGGTGATCGTCAGTCTGCCCGGCATCGGAACGGTGCTCGGCGCCGGATTTCTCGCGGCCACCGGCGGCGATATGGCCTTCTTCGGCACCCCCGACCGGCTGGCCGGGTTCGCCGGACTCGCGCCGGCGCCACGGGATTCCGGGCGAATACGCGGGAACCTGCACCGGCCCAAGCGATATCACCGCGGCCTCAACCGTGTCTTCTATCAATCGGCGATGATCTCGCTCACCTGTAGCCCCGAATCGAAGAAGTTCTACACCCGCAAACGCGCCGAAGGCAAGAAACACACTCAAGCCGTCCTCGCCCTGGCCCGCCGCCGCGTGAACGTGCTCTGGGCACTGATCCGCGAGCACCG
>NZ_JBSGCB010000190.1:0-1252 GCF_053601595.1 Nocardia sp. NPDC004711
GGTTTCGCCCGTGCTCTCCAACATTTACCTGCATCGGTTGGACACATTCGTCGAGAAGGTTCTCATCCCGGAATACACCCGAGGGCGGATCCGCAAGCCGGACACCGCCTATGGGTGCGTGCCGCCGGGGATCGGGCGCACCGGCGCGGCGACCACGCGCAAGCGCGGGCGCTACGCCAACAGGTGCGCAGCATGCCCAGCGGGGATCCGCGTGATCCCGGTTATCGGCGGCTGCGCTACGTCCGCTATTGCGATGACACTCTGCTCGGGTTCATCGGACCCAAGGCCGAGGCCGAGGAGATCAAGCAGCGCCTGACGAGGTTCCTGCGTGAAGAACTCAAACTGGAACTGTCCCAGGACAAAACGCTGATCACGCACACCCGCACCGAGGCGGCGAAATTCCTCGGCTACGAGATCACCGTGCTACACAACGACGGCAAGCTCACCCACGGCAAACGCAGCGTCAACGGCGTTGCGAGCCTGCGGGTTCCGTCATCGGTGATCAAGGCCAAGCAAGCCCCCTACCTGGCGCGCGGCAAACCCGAGCGCAGGCCCAATCTGCTCAATGAAGACGACCACACCATCGTCAACGTTTACGGAGCCGAATGGCGGGGCATCGTCCAGTACTACCTGCTGGCCGGGAACGTGTCTCGCCTCTACCGGCTGTTGTGGGTAATGGAGACCTCCCTGCTGAAAACCCTGGCCAACAAGCACCGCTCCACGGTGTCGAAGATGGCCCGCGCCTACGCGACCACCATCACCACACCATATGGGCCACGCAAGTGCTTCGAGGCCAGAGTCGAACGCAGCGGCAGGAAACCACTGGTCGCACGGTTCGGTGGCATTCCACTGCGACGGCAACTGGACGCGGCCATCACCGACCGCGTCCTGGTCCCCGGCATCGTCCGCCGCACGGAGCTGATCGACCGGCTCCAGGCGGGCCGGTGCGAGATCTGCCGCAGCACCGAGGACATCTCGGTGCACCACATCCGCAAGCTCGCCGATCTGGATCGGCCGAGGCAAACACAACCGGATTGGGTGGAATTGATGGTCAAGCGGCGGCGCAAGACCCTGGTGGTCTGCCGCTCCTGCCACGACGGCATCCACGCCGGGAAGCCGAAATCGCAGCTCACGTCGTAGTCATCGGAGAGCCCGTCGCGGTGAAAGCCGCACACCGGGTTCGGGCTGGGGGTCGCTGGAAAAGGAGCCGTCCCAACGGAAACCTCGCCAGCGGCCTACCAGTGCCCTCTGG
>NZ_JBSGCB010000191.1:0-1151 GCF_053601595.1 Nocardia sp. NPDC004711
CACGATGTTCATCGTGTCGTCCAAGACATTCACCACCATCGAAACCCTCACCAATGCCACGGCTGCTCGACGATGGCTGACCAGCGCACTCGGAGAGAACGCCGTCGCACAGCACTTTGTCGCCGTCTCCACCAACCCCGCGAAAGCGGCGGAGTTTGGTATCGACCCCAACAACGTATTCGAGTTCTGGGACTGGGTCGGCGGCCGATACTCCGTCGGATCCGCGATCGGCCTGTCGGTCATGGTCGCGCTCGGCAGGGACGCGTTCGGCCAGTTTCTCGCTGGGATGCACACCATGGACCGGCATTTCACCCAGGCCCCCTTGGAGGCGAACGCGCCGACGCTGCTGGCGCTCCTCCACTTCTGGTACTCCAACTTCTTCCACACCCAAACCCGTGCGGTGCTGCCATATTCGAACGACCTCGCCCGGTTTCCGGCATATCTGCAGCAGCTGACCATGGAGTCCAACGGCAAAGCGGTGCAGGCCGATGGGGCCCGAGTCGAAACCGCCACCGGGTCCGTCTGGTGGGGAGAGCCCGGCACCAACGGGCAGCATGCCTTCTACCAGCTACTTCACCAAGGCACCCTGCTCATCCCGATTGATTTTCTCGGCTTCGCCGAACCCACCGAGGACCTATCCACGATCGATGGCCATGGGAGTATGCACGACAGCCTCTTCAGCAATCTTCTTGCGCAGCGACGCGTCCTAGCCTTCGGCCGTACTGCCCAGGAGCTGGCTTCGGATGGCATCCCCAATTCATTGATTCCGCACAAGGTGATGCCCGGGAACCAGCCGTCCACCACCATCCTGGCACCGAAGCTCACTCCCGCTGTCCTCGGTCAGCTCATCGCACTGTACGAACATCAGACCTTCGTCGAAGGCATACTCTGCGGCATCAACTCCTTCGACCAATGGGGCGTCGAGCTCGGCAAAACCCAGGCCTTGGAACTGCAGACCGTCGTCAGCGCGGAAGGCTCACCGGTGTCCATTGACTTGGACAGCTCCACCGAATCTCTTGCGCGGTGGTTCAGAGCAGCACGTGGCGACCGTCGGTGAGGGAGGATGCGCCTCCAACTGATGTTCAGGGCGGTTGCTTCGCTAGGTCAGAGAGGTATTCCTCCAGGCCCGCGGTGTATGTGGTTATGTCTGC
>NZ_JBSGCB010000192.1:0-1129 GCF_053601595.1 Nocardia sp. NPDC004711
CTAGATGATTGATTCCAAGGGGTGGGGCGGGCAGCCCCACTGTGTCAATGGTCGTAGGGGGTCAGTGATCGGTGGATCGGTGCACCGGTGTGGTCGTTGTGCCAGATCGCGGCGGTCAGCGCCAGGATGCGTTGCAGCACACGGACGATGACTCCGGCCCGGGTGCGCCCGCCGTGGCGTTCCAGGTCGAGTTGGGCTTTGAAGGTCTGGTTGATCGACTCGATGGTTTGGCGTAACGGCTTGAACAGGGCGGCGCCCGCGCGTGCGGGTTCGCCCTTGCGTGCCGGGCGCAGTAGCCGCAGCCCGGCCGCGGCGAGCTCGGTTTCGAACCCGGCACCGAAGTAGTTCTTGTCGCCGATCAGGGTCTGCCCCGGCCGGTCGGTCACCAGGGCCGGGTCCGCGGCCAGGATGCCCAGCAGGGTCTCGCGTTCGTCGGTTTTCGCGCCGGTCAGCGCGAACCCGATCGGCAGGCCGCCCAGGGTGGCGACCAGATGCAGCCGCAACCCCCAGAAATAGCGCGAATGCGAAGCGCAGTACCCGTATTCGGCCCACCCCGCCAGGTCGGATCGTTTCACGGTCTCGCGGGAGCATCCGCATCCGACCGGGGTGGAGTCCACGACCCACACGTCATCGGTCCACAGGCTGGTGTCGGTGGCCAGGGCGCGGGTCACCACGAGGATCATGGTGGCGGCGTGGCGCAGCCGCTTGTTGTAGCCGGGCTGTTGGGGCAGGTAGCCGAACAGGTGCCGCAGATGCTTGCGGGCATACCGCAGCCAGCGGGCCTCGGAGGTGTAACCGAGCAGTGCCTGCATCACTGCCAAGGTCACCAGCTCGGCGTCTGTCAGCCGGGGAGCGAACCCGACCACTGGGCGTGGCGGTGCCAGGTCCGGGCGAAGCCTCAACAGATCGTCGGTGCTGACGTAGAGTGCGGTGGCGAGGGTGTCGAGATCATTGCTCACAACCTTGACCTACGGCACTCTCGCCCAATTCTCGCCGCAATCAGCGGAATTCATTGTCCAGCAAGATCTTTCACCACCTTACAGCGGCAGGCGTCCACCGGTCCGGTCATCGCTGCGAGTGTGGCGCGCGGCTACACCGCGCACCACACCCCTTGGAATCAATCATCTAG
>NZ_JBSGCB010000193.1:0-1005 GCF_053601595.1 Nocardia sp. NPDC004711
TGGATCATCGGCCTGCTCTCGGTGACTGTTCGACGACATGATGTCCCCCTCCATAGTCGTTTCACCACATGCTACCCGGAGTTACCCGTGCAGAGAGGCACGCATTGCGGCAAAGGCCAAGCCGGGCTGGAGGTTCGAGGACGTTGCGGTGGGCCGGAGTCACGGCGAGGGCCACCCGTCAACTGTATGCGCCGATGCCTTGCGCAAGGCAATCCAAATGTCCTGTTTGCCGCATACCGCGCTGACCGAACCGGCCAGCGCTGGGCATCGGAAGATCAACTGGCCGTAGCGATCCGACGCCGGCGCAACGTCCGCTACTGCCGATTACGTTGCGTCCGCCAGTGATCGATTCTTCGGTGTGGGTCGTGGGCCCGGCGCCGACCGCACTAACAAAACCGGCCAGTTCGGGGAGGTTGGATCTTCGCGCAGCAGGACGCACTCAGCGGGCACGCCGGAACCACGCGTATTACGTCCCGTAGTAGAAGACGGCTAGCATGGCCGACGTGCTGGACAAGCGGAGCAGAACAGTCCTGGCCGTGGTGTCGCTGGGCGCACTGACGATGGCGGCGTTCGGGTGGCATACGTGGAACCAAGGGCCGGCCTGGGACTCGATCGACAACAACATCGGATACCTGCTGTTGTGGCCGTTATTCGCTGGGTTTCTGGCGTGGGGATGGATCCGATTCCGGCAGCTGGAACGTGATTCCGCCACTGTGGTGCGGAACCGGTTCCAGGACAACGTGACTCGCGAAGTCACGAGCAAATTGCTGCCGCTCCGTTCGAACGGCCCCGATGACCCCGATCCCGCGATGGACGCATACAACCGCTATCTGGCCGATCTCAATGCCCGCGAACTGCGCCACCATCTGCGCGCGGCCGGCCTGGATATCTCCGACTCGCCGCGCTAGGGCTAGGTTCTGTCTCGAAGTTTTGAGGGCGGGCCTGTGGCTCGCCCTCAACTGTGTCGCAGCCACTGGTTGATGACAGCGATATGGATCGTGGCCT
>NZ_JBSGCB010000194.1:0-1002 GCF_053601595.1 Nocardia sp. NPDC004711
GCAGCGGTGTCGCCCCATCAGCATGTTCGACCGAAGTTGTTGCCCGCGTTGGCATATAGGCGAGGTCTCCGGTAGTTCGGATTAGCGACCAAGCAAATCTGAACAATGCCGGAGACCTCGTGGCCAGCGTAGCGGTGGCGGGGCGCGCGGACCTGACCGATGCCCAATGGGCGCGGCTGGAGCCACTGCTGCCTCGACCGAAGAAGGCGGGACGCCCGCCGAAGTGGACCAAGCGGCAGCTCATCGATGGGATCCGGTGGCGGTGCCGCGCCGGGGTGCCGTGGCGAGACGTGCCGGCCGAGTACGGGTCCTGGCAGGCGGTGTACGGGTTGTTCCGGCGCTGGCAGCGGGCCGGGTCGTGGGCGGTGATCGTGACATCGCTGCAGGTGGCGGCCGATGCGGCCGGGGTAATCGACTGGCAGGTCAGCGTGGATTCCACGATCACCCGAGCCCATCCGCATGCCGCCGGCGCCCGCCGCGACAGCGGCGGGCAGGCCGAACCACCGGCCGGGCCGGGGCAGTGCGAGCCCGCCGATCACGGGTTGGGGCGTTCGCGGGGTGGGTGGACCAGCAAGCTGCATCTGGCGTGTGATCGGGGCTGCCGGGTGTTGTCGGTGCTGGTCACCGCGGGTCAGGCCGGTGACAGTCCGCAGTTCACGGCAGTGCTGGACTCGATCACGGTGCCCAAACGCGGTGGCGGGCGGGCTCGGACCCGGCCGGAGCGGGTGTTGGCCGACAAAGCGTATTCCAGTCGCGGGAATCGGGAGTGGTTGCGTCGTCACGGGATCCGCGCGACGATCCCGGTCCCCGCGGATCAGGTCGCGCACCGGCGGCGTCGCGGTAGTGCTGGTGGGCGGCCCCCGGTGTTCGATCCGGTCCGCTACCGTGACCGCAACGCTGTCGAGCGGGGCATCAACCAGCTCAAACAGCATCGGGCCGTGGCCACTCGCTTCGACAAACTCGCCGTCCGATACCAGGCCACGATCCATATCGCTGTCATCA